>NZ_JBZYWH010000012.1:0-131106 GCF_058932745.1 Hymenobacter sp. FMD4 | reverse complement strand
GACTCCTCAGATTGGTTGTTAGGCCCTATTCACCATCCTTGATTCCCAGCCTTCAGCCCGTCAGCAGCAAAGGCATTCGGGTATCGGCAGCTTACAGGTCAGCCGCACCCACACCGAATTTCACAGCGTCCGGCGCGAGGTCTTTCGGTCTGTGGCGTCGTCCAAATCCCGGTTTAACTGGAAAGCAGCGCTGATCAGGGCCAGGTGGGTAAAGGCTTGCGGATAGTTACCCACTTGCTCACCCCGGGGCCCAATCTGCTCCGAATACAACCCCAAAGGGCTGGCAAAGCCGAGCAGCTTCTCGAACAGCAGCCGGGCTTTGTCCACCTGACCGGCCCGGGAGAGGTTTTCGATGTACCAAAACGAGCACATCGTGAACGTGCCTTCTTCGCCGGTAAGGCCGTCGGTGGCGCCGTTGTCGAGGCGGTAGCGGTGCATGAGCGAGTCGAGCACCAGCTCCTTTTCCAGGGCTTGAAGCGTGGCCTGCATGCGCGGCTCGGCTGGGCTAAACATGCGCATCAGCGGCAGCAGCAGCGCGGCCGCGTCGAGCACGTCGCTGCCTTTGGACTGCACAAATGACTGCTTTTCCTCGTTCCAGTACTCGTGGTACACCTCGGCGTAGATTTCGTCGCGCACGCGCAGCCACTCCACCACCGGCGCCGGAAACGACCGGTCCCGCGCCATGCGAATGCCGCGGTCCAGCGCCACCCAGCACATGAGCTTGCCCGACAGGAATTCGCGGTCTTCGTCGCGCACTTCCCAAATGCCGTGGTCGGCCCGGCGCCAGTTCTGGGCCACGTACTCAATCAACCGGCACACCTGCTGCCAGAAGTCATAGGTGATGGCGCCGCCGTACTTGTTATAGAGGTACACGGTATCAAGCAGCTCACCGTAGATATCGAGCTGAAATTGCTGCGCGGCCGCGTTGCCAATGCGCACCGGCTGCGAGTGGCCATAGCCGGCCAGGTGCGGCAGTTCGGCCTCGGGCAGGTGGGCGTTGCCGTCGACGGCGTACATCAGTTGCAGGTCGCCGGCCTGCTCCAGCTCCTGGCAGCGCGCCATGATCCAGCCCAGAAAGGCCTTCGACTCCTGCATAAAGCCCAGACGCAGAAACGCGTACATGGTGAAGGCTGCGTCACGAATCCAGGTGTAACGGTAGTCCCAGTTGCGCGGCCCGCCCACACGCTCGGGCAGGCCAAAAGTGGCAGCGGCCACGGTAGACCCGAACTCCAACGAAGTCAGGAGCTTCAGGGTGATGGCCGAGCGCAGCACGATTTCGCGCCAGCGCCCGGTGTAGGTGCTACTTTCCACCCAGGTTTGCCAGAAGCTCAGCGTGTCGTGGAAGGCTGCATCGGTGTAATGCGCCAGGTCGCGGGCAATGAAGGATGGATCGTCGACGGGCATGGCCTCGATGACGAAGCTGGCCGTAGTGCCGGCCTTGAGGCGCCAGCAACCGGTGGCATCACCGGTGGCGGTACCGGCCAAAGGCAGGTCGCCGAGCAGGCGGAACTGAAAGCCATCCGGGCCGCAGCTGCGAAAGAGCAGGCTGCCATCGTCCCGAGTCAGGACTTCGTGCGCGGTGCGGGCGTAATCGAAGCGCGGCTGGCAGTCCAGGTGAAACTCCACTTCGCCTTTGATTACGCGCAGCATGCGCACCACGGCGCAGTTCTGCTCGTCGCGCTTGATGGGCATGAAGTCGGTGAGCTCGGCAATGCCATCGGTAGTGTAAAACCGGGTGAGCAGCACGCCGGACTCGGGCAGGTACAGTTGCTTGCTGCGCGTATCCGGGGCAGTCGGTGCCAGCATCCAGTGGCCGCCTTTTTCGGCATCGAGCAGGGCCGCAAACACGGTTGGGGAGTCAAAGCGAGTAAACGGCAGGTAGTCCAGCGAACCAGCTTTGGAGACCAGGGCCACCGTGTGCAGGTTGCCGATTAGGCCGTAGTCTTCCAGCGGGGTGTTTTGCTTCATGAGTTAATGCGGCATGATCGTGGGTGGCTTAACGGAAAACGCGCATCCGTTGCCGAGTTTGCCACTCAAGCCGCCCAATGGCTGCCTAGGATGATTTGTGTGGCGGGTTATCGAGTGAGAGCCGCCTGTACCTGAGGCGTTGCTAACAACACCAAGCTGAGCCGGAAGTTGGTGATGACGCTTGACAGAGCACTTTTGACCCGTCATGCCGGGCGAAGCTGAGACATGACGGTCTGCTTTGCCGTTCGATGACTATCAGCCACACTTAACCGACCCTACCCAAACGGGTCGTTCTGGCGCAGCCCGCGTATTGTTCATTTATCATTGCTCCGGATAAATGACCATTGCCCCCGATGCCCTGCCTCGCCACTTCTGACCGCTACACCATTGAGCTGCCGCACGGGCACCGCTTTCCCATTGCCAAATACGAGCTGGTGCGCGAGCAGCTGCTGTGGCAGGGCATCGCGCCGCTTGAGGACTTTTATGATCCGGGCCTGTGCCCCGAGGAAGACATTTTGCGGGTGCACACGGTTGAGTATTGGCACAAAGTGCGCGAGTTGCGCCTCTCCTCCGCCGAGGTGCGCCGCCTGGGGTTGCCGCAAAGCCAACAGCTGGTGCAGCGCTCCTTAAGCTCCTCGGCCGGCACGCTGCAATCGGCGCGGCGGGCCCTGCGCGACGGCGTGGCGCTGAACTGCGCTGGTGGCACCCACCACGCCTTTGCCGACCGCGGCGAGGGTTTCTGCGTGCTCAATGATATTGCCATCGGAGCCATGCACCTGCTGCAACACGGTCTGGTAAGCCAGGTGTTGGTGGTCGACTTAGATGTGCACCAGGGCGACGGTACAGCGGCCATTTTTCGGAACGAGCCGCGGGTGTTCACCTTCAGCATGCACGCCGGCGCCAACTTCCCGCTGCGCAAGGAGCAGTCCGACCTCGACCTTGAGCTGCCGCTGGGCATGACCGACGCGGCCTACCTGCAGCTGCTGCAAGACACGCTTCCGGCGCTGGTAGCGCAGGTTCAGCCCGATTTTATCTTTTATCAGGCCGGCGTGGATGTGCTGGCTACCGACAAGCTCGGCAAGCTGGCCCTCACCCCCACGGGCTGCCGCCAACGCGACGAATTTGTGCTGGGACTGTGCCACGCGCAAGGCCTGCCGGTGGCCGTGAGCATGGGCGGCGGCTATTCCGAGCGCATCGCCGATATCGTGGACGCCCACTGCAACACCTTCGCGGTAGCGTACGCCTTGTGGGGCGCCGCGTCCTGCCGACCTTTGCCCGACCCAACTCTCGCCGACCGCCCGCATGCCCATTCCGCCCTTTGAACAGTTCGACGCCAAGAACACCCCAGTTCCGCAACGCGGTGTGGGCCTGCACGGCCAGCCCGATGAGCCCGTGGGCACCCCGGCCCAGCAGGCCTTCCGGCAAGCCGTGCAGGACGTAGAGAACCTGCGGACTCAAGTGAAAGAGCTGGAAGAAGCGCAGCGCGAAGCCAAAAACAAATACTGGCGCCAAGTAGGCCCCTTGGCCGATGCAGTGGTAGCGCAACGGCGCAGCTTGTTTGAGCCCCTGGAACAAGCCCTGACCACCGGCTACTTCAACCGTGGCGAGGAGCAGCGCATCGAGGAACTATTGCTGCGCAATGCTCTATCGTTGCGCGACCGGTTTGGGGAAGATGTCGGTGAGTTGATCAGTCGCTACGCGCCTAAGCCGCGTTCCACAGAACCGAAAAGGGCATCAGAAACCGAACCGCATCAGTCGCACGCCGAGCACCATGCACATCAACACGGCAAGCGCAAAACCAAGGCCGAGCGGCAAGCCGAAGCTGATGCTCAGGCCCTGAGAGCCGACCAGCAGCGCCTGCAGGGCAATGCCAAAGCTGTGTACCGCCAGTTGGCCCGCGCCAATCACCCCGACCTGGAACGCGACCCAGACCTGGCCCGCCAGAAAACCGAGCGCATGAAGCGCATCACCGAAGCCTACGAAGCCGACGACCTTTACGCCCTGCTCCAGCTCCTGGCCGAGCACAACAACGGGGCGGCCGATGCTGAATCAGAGGAGGTGCTGCTGCGCTACGCCCGTGCGCTGCAGCAGCAGCAAGTGGAGCTGAAGCTGCGGCTGCAGCAGCTCAAGTACGGCGACCGAAACGCTTTTATGGGTACCGGCAAAAAGCAGGAAGCCGAGCTGCGCCAGCTCAAACGCAGCCTGCGCGGTGAGGCCGAATACCTGACGCTGGTGCAACAAGCCATCCGGGAGCCCGAGGACTTACGGCAACTGCTGCGCGAGCTGGATGCCGCCGGCCAGGAGGAAATCTAACCTGGCCTGAAACGCCTCAAGCGCGGACTCTGCAAGTCCGCGCTTCAGCCCAGTTACCGCAAGAAATCCACCACCTGCCGAATCACGCCTTTGTCGCGCATGATGCGGTTGTGACCCAGGCCGTGCGTCGGGCGAAAGTCCAGGCCGGGCCAGTTGCGGGCTACTTCCTGCGCCTCCGTAAAGGGCACCGAATCATCGTTGCAGTCATGCAGAAGCATGGCGCGTTCGGCGTGCACGTGCTGGCTGGCCTGCGTCAGGCTGAAGCTTTCGGCATCGCGGCCGTGCTGCTCGCGCACGAACCGGGCCATGCGGTCGAGCACCTTGGGCGAAAGCCGCAGCAAATCGGCGAAACGGCGGGCCACGGCGGGCGTACTGCCCGGCGCGCTCATCATTACGAGGCGCGGCAGGCCGTGGCCCTGGTTGAACTGCACCGGCAGCCCGGCGGTGGTAGCCGCCCCGAAGGAGTGACTGATAACGGCCCAGACTTCGCCTACATAATCGGCTACGGCTTGGGTAGCGCGCCCGAATTGCGGCAGCGTGGTGCTCCGGCCCGTGGTAGAGGCACCGTGCGCGGGCCCGTCGAAGGCCACCACGCGGTAGCCGGCCCGCACCAGCGCATCCACAAACACCCCCCAAAAAGCGGCGCGGTGTTCCCAGCCGTGCACCATCAGCACGGTACGTAGGCCCGCTGGGTTCCACTCATAAGCAGCCAAAGAGCCTTTCTCAAATGGCACTTCAAAAGCCCGGGCGGTGGCCAAAGCCGCGTCTTCCCACTTTTTGCGCGGCAGACGGCGCGGCGTGCAGAACATGCGCCAGGCTTCCCGAAAAGCCAGCTCCGTAGACAATGCCGCCAGCAGGCGAAACTTCAACCGCACCAGCCCGATGCCCGGCGGCTCAGCGTAACGAAACCCGGAGGAATCGGCGGTAGGTGGGTTCATGGCCGCGATGCTGTCGTACGCAGGCGAATACGTATTCACCATAACCGGGGTATGTTATAAGGTGACACATGAGGGCACGGACGCCGCGCCCTTTATTTCACAGGAGGAAAAAACCTGGGATTTAGGCCGGCTCCAGCAACTCCAGCCGCACCTGCTCCACGATGCGCTGAAACTGCTTTTCATCGTGCACACGGGCTACCTGCACAGCACCGGCCAGCGTGGTGAGCACCTGCGCGGCTTTGCTCACGGGGTGGCCGCGAAAGTGCAGCGTGCCTGCGGCGTGCCCGGCAGCCAGCACGCCCGCCAACCACTCGGTCAGCTCGGCATTCAGGACGCGCAGCTCCTGCTGCATTACATCCGGCAGCGTTTGAAACTCGGCAGCCAAAGCCCCAAAAAAGCAAACCTGCTGATGCTCGGCCACGCGGTGGCGGTACACATCAATCAGGGCATCAAACTGCTCCACTGGGTTGAGCTCCGTCACGCGGGGCAGGCCGCGCCACTTGCGCAGGCGCCCGAGTTGCCGCCGAATAATAGCCACTCCAAGGTCGTCCTTGCTGGGGTAGTGATAATGAATGGCCGCCGGTTTCACGTCCAGCTCTTTGGCAATGTGCTGGTAACTAAACGCATTGAACCCTCGTGCCAGCAAGAGCTGCTCCCCGAGGTCGAGGATGCGGGTACGGGTATCGAAAGCAGATGCAGTAGGGCGAGCCGTCATAGTGCCCAAACGTACTTACTTATTAATAAGTAAGCAAACGAAGTATCAATTAATCTTACTCCTACCCATTTGAAGGGACGGAGTCTGGGGTTATGTAATTCCTGCCTGATCTTTTGAAAAGCAGGTTATCAAGGATAGGTCCAGAGAAGGATTTTGGGTCTATTACGCACTACGCTTAGCTTACGCCCTTGCAGACCTCAACCTTATCCAATGTCCTTCACCTTCCACGGCGAGTCAGTCATCTTTCTTATCATGGGCGCCTTCTTTGTGGGCGCCGGGATGTATGGTCGCGCCACTCAATTGGCCCGTAAAAAACGCGGCGTAAAGACCGTCGCTACACTTGTTGCGCTGATTCCCTCGCGCCAGCTATTCACCCCGAAAGTCCGCTTTACAACGCTCGACAACCACGTAATCGAGGCCAAAACGGAATCGGCTGCCGATGCCGGGCAGTACGAAGTAGGCCAGGAGATAGAGGTAATCTACGACCCACTCTACCCTGAGAACGTGGACCTAGCCAAGGCAACTGCCGGCGGCGCCACGACCCTTGTCGTCATCGGCCTAGTATTCGCCAGCGTGGGCGCGCTGCAGACTATGGGGTATCTGCCCATCTTCGAGCACTATGATTAGCCCGGCGTGTGCGCTTAAGGTTCCTCACACTGCTCAATCTTTCCTTTTCACGACCCAGACTTCCTAAAACGAACCCAGCCGGACGCTGCGCCCAATAGGAGCAGCACCCGGCTGGGTTCGTTTTATGCGGAAAGGCCAGCAACGACTGCTACACCTATCGTTGGCCTTCTACTGAGGCTCAGGCTTGTTGCATCGACTCAACCCAAGGCGACAACACTATTCAGCGAAATGGTACAGAAACGTCACGATGCCTGTGTAGGCTGGCTTCTTGCTGTTTTTAACTTCGAGAATCACCTCGATGCGGGCCTTGGCAATACCGCGCAGGTTCTTCACCGACAGCAGCTTAGCTATTAGCCGCACCTCGCTATCTACCGCCACCGGCTGATTGAAGCGCAAGCTCTCGATTTCGTAGTTCACTTGCATCTTCAGGTTTTCGATGCTCACGATCTGCGTCCAGAGATACGGCAGCAGGGCCAACGTGAGGTAGCCGTGGGCAATGGTGCCGCCAAAAGGCGACTCGCGCTGGGCCCGCTCCGCATCTACGTGAATCCACTGGTGGTCCAGCGTAGCCGCCGCAAAGCTGTTGACTTGAGCCTGGGTAATCTGGTGGTAGGCAGAAGCGCCCAATTCCTGCCCCTCGTACTGCTCGAGTTCGGCCAGGTTGCGAATGATCAATTGACTCATTGAGTAAGGTTCAGTATGACGGCTCGGCGGACTTTACGCCCACTGAGTTGCTTGTTGAAGCCGAAATATAGGCCGGCAGCGCGGCTCTACAGCCGCGCCTGCAGCTCCTCTAGCTGCCGCTCCAGCTTGGCCACCCGATCTTCGAGGACCGCCGGCGGGCGCAGATGGGTACTGAACACCGCCTTTATCTCCCAGATTTCCAGCGCCTGCGCCAGCTCGAAGTCCTGCACAGGGTAGTCAGGATTATCGGCTCGTAGTTTGAGCACTGGCGCATCGGGCAGGCGCTCAGCGAGGCGGCGCACCAGCAGGCGGTTTTGGGTCACGAATGCATACATCTCCCCCACGCGCATGACGGGTGCGGCGCGGTCGATGGGGCAGCAGAGTACCACGTCCTGGTGGCGCAGGGTGGGCTGCATATCAGCGCCGGTTAGCTCAAAAGCACGGGTAGTGGGCCCAAGGCGGTGCGGAAACGTGAGCGTTTGCAGTTCGTCCACGAAAGCCGGGTCGTGGTGATGCACGATGTATTCCAGCATACGCTCGGCAGGTACCAGGGGCGTGATGTGCTGCTGCTTGTCGGCCTCGGCCTTTACATCGGGCGGCGGAGCAGCCTTCAGTTCCTGCTGAAAAATATCGAAACGATAGAGGTCGTTGACGGTAAGTTCTCTTGTTAGTAGCAAGTCAACTGATAAGCCAAAATACTGAGCAATCTGAATCAGCGTCTCCATTTTTGGCTCCGAACGACCCTCTTCATACGCTCCTACGCTCGGCCGGGCCAAGCCAAATAATTCAGCGAAAGCAGCTTGGCTCAGCTTCTTAACCGCTCTTATCTTTCGAATGTTCTTCCCGATATAGGACATGAAGCAAGAAAAAATTTATCGCTCAAACTTTGAGCATACCTAAAACTTCCATTACTATTGCATCGTAAATGTAGCACGAATACTGCAAGCGACGCTTACCACCGCTACTTTTCTGAGCACCGCCTTACAGGGCTCCTAGCTTACCTCAACCTTACATCTCACCTCCTTCTATTCCTGCCGATGGCCAACCGCTACTTCGCTACCATTCAGAGCTACCTGCAGGCCTTGGGCTTCGAGCTCCGCCACTCCGACGAGCAAGACGGCGTGCTGGTGGTCGACAACCCGGAGCTGGGCATCCGCAACCTGGTGCTGGGCTGCGCCGATCCGCTCCTTATTATGGAGCAGTACCTGCTGGAGCTGCCGGCCCCATCCGAAACGGTGTATCGGCGCTTGCTACAGAAAAACCGCGACATCATCCACGGCGCTTTTGTGCTGGATGAGACAGGACGGAAGGTCATCTTCCGCGACACGCTGCAGATTGAGACACTGGACCAGTCGGAGCTGGAAGCGGTGCTGAACTCGCTGAGCCTGCTGCTGACGGAGTTTTCGGACGATTTGATTGAGATGAGCAGAGGCTGAGTTCTGCAGGACGGCTTCCCTTCCCTTTAAACAGTACCACAACCCATCAAAACCATGAACATCTTTTCCCGCCTCTTCAAAATCGGCCAGGCCGAGTCGCATTCGGCCATCGACCAGCTCGAAGACCCGATCAAAATGACCGAGCAAGGCCTACGCGACCTGCGCCAGGACCTCGACAAAAGCTTGCACGCACTGGCCGAAGTGAAAGCCATGGGCATCCGCAGCCGCAACGATGCTGAGAGCTTCCGCAGCAAGGCCCTCGACTACGAAAACAAGGCCGTACTGCTGCTGCAGCGCGCCCACAAGGGCGACCTGGCCACCACCGAAGCCGACCGCCTCGCCAGCGAAGCCCTTCTGAAGAAAACCGAGAACGAAGTGCAGGCGACGCGTGCCGCCGAAGACCAGCGCAAGTTTGAGGCCTCGGCTCAGCAGTTGGACCAGAACGTGCAGACGCTGAAACAAACCATCAGCAAGTGGGAAAACGAGCTCAAAACGCTGAAGGCCCGCGTGACGGTGAGCACCGCCACCAAGACCATCAACAAGCAGCTGGCGCAGCTTGACTCCTCGGGTACGGTGGCCTTGCTGGAGCGCATGAAGGAGAAGATTGCAGTGGAGGAAGCCTTGGCCGAGTCGTACGGCGAAATCGCGCAGGATAGCAAGACCATCGATGCCGAAATCGATAAGGCACTGGGCCAGACTGCCGGCAGCCAGGCCACGGCTGACTTGCAGGCCCTGAAGCAGAAACTTGGCCTGACGGAGCAGCCGCAAGCCTAACCGACCCCGACTCGGACGCCATGAACCGCCACGAGAAAAACCTGCTCTGCATTGCCGGGGTCTTGTTTCTGATCAGCCTCAGCGCCCGCACCGCACATTGGGGAGTTGCCTCGCTAGCGCCCACCCTCGTGCTATTCGGCTTTACTTTTCTGATGGCTTCCGTAGCGCGTTACCATAAGCGCACCAGAGCCTAACCGGCCCCCTTTCCCTGGCTCCTACCATGAATGCCACCGAAAAGTACTTCCACTTCGCCTCCATGGCGATGCTCTTTACGGGCGTCATCCTGCACGTGCTGCACTTCATTGATAGCAGTACATCCAGGCTGATGCTTACCGGAGCCTTAGTCCTGTATGGCATTGGCACTCAGCGTTACCAGCGGCGGCTAATCGCCCGCAACAAGGAGCTCGAAGACGAGCTGCAACGCCTTCGGCCTTCCGCTTAGTGGCTCACCCTTCTTCCCAGCCCCGTCCATGAACACCACCGAAAAGATTTTCCACTACGCCTCCATGGCACTGCTTTACACCGCAGTTGTGCTGCACGTGCTGCACCGCATCGAGGCCGGCCTGGCTATCTTACTACTGACATCGGGCATGGGGCTGTACGGCATTGCCAACCACCGGCACAAACGCCGGCTGATTGCCCGGAATGCAGGGCTGGAAACCGAGCTGCGGCGCCTACAGGCCCCTATATAGCGCGGGGTATAACCGAAATTTAGCTTACCCGACACCTCATTCGGGTTTACGGCACGCGGCAATTCGCTTACCTTTAAGCTGCCCTAGTTATGCTTATGACCGAACTATTACGCGCCGCTGTTTCTCCACCTAATCTAATTGCCACCGGGCTGCTCGTTTTCGTGCTCCTGTATTGGCTGACGGTCATCGTGGGCATCTTGGATTTCAAGACCTTAGACTTCGAAATCAGCCACGACGCCGATGTACACCACGATGCGCACCACGCGCACATGGGCGTAGACTGGCTCAACAACGCGCTGGCCTTTTTCAACCTGGGCCGCGTGCCGTTGATGGTGTTTCTGGGCTTTGTGGCCCTGCCGCTGTGGGTGGGCAGCATCTTGCTGAACTACTACACGCACAACGCTTCCTTCGCACTTGGGCTGCTGTTCTTGGCGCCGCTGCTGCTGGGTAGCCTGCTCGTCTCGAAAGTGCTGACCACGCCTTTCGTGAAGCTCTTCGCGACGCTGGAAAAGGACGCCTCGGCCGGCGCCAAGCCCATTGGCAAGGTGTGCACGGTGCTGCTGCCGACCTCGGCGGAGCAGCTGGGCCAGGCCAGCGTGCGGGCCGAAGGCTCCGTGCTGACGCTGAACGTGCGCTCGGCCTCGGGCGCCGCCCTGCGCAAGGGCGATACGGCCCTGGTTATCGACTACGACGCAGAACGCCGCTGCTACCTTATTGAGCCCTACGACGCCCACTAAATCGTGATGAACGACGCGCCAAAGCCTTCTCGCTGGGCGGACTAGCTGGAGCCGCTGACTGAATGCGGTGGCTTACTACTGAAAGCCCTGAAGGGCGCCGCCCACGCGGCGGAAATGTTATTCGAGTTTTTTACCTGACCTCGCTACCCATATGAAACGCATTTTTCCAGCTAAGATCAGCTGGTGGCTGTTTGGACCGATCCTGTTATTTATGTCCGGCACGGTCGTCTACGGCCTCTTCGATAACCAATGGGCGGGGGCATTGCTTACCCTGGGCGCAATTGGCTTTATCCTGTACGTGGTGCTGGGCACCCGCTACACGCTCACCGATGCCGAGCTGCGCATCCAGTCGGGCCCTTTCCGCTGGCGCGTGCCGGTGCAGGGCATCCGCCGCGTGGTGCCTTCGCGCAACCCGCTCAGCTCGCCAGCGCCTTCCCTCGACCGTCTGAATATCAGCTACAACAAGTACGACTGGGTGCTGATTTCGCCGCGCGACCAAGCGGCCTTTCTGAATGCCTTGAAGCAGCTCAATCCCCACATTCAACTTTCCTGACATGACGGACCAATTGAATGCCCTGACGCAGCAGGCCAGTGATGTCGTCTTCGGACTGCTGGTAACCCCGCTGGTGGATCAGTTTTTTGCCACCTTCTTTCACGCCATGGGCAGCCTTTTGGGCACCATCATCAAGGCGCTGCTTTCCTGATTTTAAGACCTCTGCTCCTTCCTCTGACAAAACTCTACCTCCTACTTACATGATTGAACAACTATCTATGGCCGTGCTCGTTATAGCCGGCCTCTTCCTACTCGGCATCATCGCCATCGTGGTGAAGATGTACCAGAAGGCCGTGCAGGGCGAGGCCCTGGTGCGCACCGGCCTCGGCGACTCCCGGGTGTCCTTTTCGGGCATCTTCGTGGTACCCGTGCTCCATAAGCTGGAGGTGATGGACATCACGCTTAAAACCATCGTCATCGGCCGCCACGGCAAGGAAGGCCTCGTCTGCAAAGACAACCTGCGCGCCGACGTGAAGGTGAACTTCTTTGTGCGCGTCAACAAGACCACCGAGGACGTAATTCAGGTGGCCCAGAGCATCGGCTGCCGCCGTGCTTCGGACCCCGGCGCGTTGGAAAACCTCTTCGACGCCAAATTCTCGGAGGCCTTGAAGACCGTAGGCAAGCAGTTTGATTTCATTGAGCTGTACAACTCGCGGGAGCAGTTCAAGCAGGAGATTCTGCGCACCATCGGCACGGACCTGAACGGCTACGTACTCGACGACTGCGCCATCGATTACCTGGAGCAGACGCCGCTGACGGCGCTCAACCACGACAACATTCTGGATGCCGAGGGCATTAAGAAGATTATCGCGCTGACGTCGGAGCAGAAGATTCAGGCCAACCACATTGAGCGCGAAACGCAGAAGACCATCAAGAAGCAGGACGTGGAGGCCCAGGAAACCATCCTGCAACTGGAAAAGCAGCTGACCGAAAATCAGGAAAAGCAGCGCCGCGAAATTGCCAGCATCCGGGCCCGCGAGTCGGCGGAAATTGCCAAGGTACAGCAAGAGGAAACGCTCAAATCGGAGCGCGCCCGCCTGACCACGGAGGAAGAAGTGCGCGTGGCCGAGCAAAACCGCGACCGGCAGATTCTGGTGGCCGAGCGCAACAAGCAGCGCACCGACGCCGTGGAAACGGAGCGCGTGGCCCAGGCCAAGGAACTGGAAGCCAACGAGCGGGAGCGTATCGTAGCTCTGGCTCAGATCGAGAAGGAAAAGGCGCTGGAAGAGGAGCGCAAGAACATTCAGGCCATCATCCGCGAGCGAATTGCGGTGGAGAAGGCCACGGTGCAGGAGGAAGAAAAAATCAAGGACACCCGCGCCCAAGCTGAAGCCGAACGCCTAAAGCTGGTGGCTGTGACCAAGGCCAAGCAGGAAACCGACGCCCTAGCCATCAGCTTTGTAGGCACGGCCGACATGGAAAAGCAAGCTGCTGAGCTACGCGCCAAGCAGGCGTTGATTGATGCCGAAGCCGAAAAAGCTTCTGCCGAGTTTAAGGCTCAGGCCATCCGTACCCTGGCCGAAGCCGAAGCCTCGAAAGCTTCCGCTGTGGGCTTAGCCGAAGCCCAAGTGATGCAGGCCAAAGCCGTAGCGCGCCAGAAAGAAGGCGAAACCGAAGCCACCGTGCTGCAGCTTACCGCAGCCGCCGAAGCACAGGCTATTCAGGCCAAAGGCTTGGCCCAGGCCGAAGCCGACGAGAAGCTGGGTATCGTAGCTGCCAAGGTGACCCGCGAGAAATCCATGGTCGAAGTGGAAGTCATCGACGCCATGGCCGACGCCCAGCAGAAGAAGGGCCTGGCCGAAGTGCGCGTGAACGAGGAGAAGTTCGCAGCCGAAGCCAAGGGCATCGAAGCCAAAGCCGACGCCATGAAAAAGCTCGACGGCGTGGGCAAAGAGCACGAGGAGTTTAAGCTGCGTCTGGCCAAGGACCAAGCCGTGGAACTGGCCGAAATCAGCATCCAGAAGGATATTGCGGCCGCGCAGTCGGGCGTTATTGCCGAGGCGCTGAAAGCTGCCAAAATCGACATCGTGGGTGGCGAGACCATGTTCTTCGATCAGATCATTGGCTCCATCACCAAGGGCAAGAGCATCGACCGCGCCGTGGGCAACTCCCAGGTGCTGACCACCGTGAAGGATACTTTCTTCCCGCTGGATGCCGCCGGTGGCGCTGACTTCAAGACTAACCTGGGCAAGTTTGTGAGCCAGTTCGGGCTGAGCTCGGATGACGTCAAAAACTTGAGCATCTCGGCTTTGCTGCTGCAGATGATGAACAAGGCTAATGACGATGCCACGCGCAGCACGATTACGCAGCTGGCGGGCACGGCCAAGATGCTAGGTATTTCCGACAAAGCGCTGAGCTCGTTGAATTAGCGGGACCTCATCCCCTAGCCCCCTCTCCCTGCGGAGAGGGGGAACTAGCCTTCTAGAAAGCTAAAGCTAGGACTAGCTCCCCTCCTCAGATGAGGAGGGGTTGGGGGTGGTTGACTTTCCATAGAACAGGATCTAGAACTAAGACTTAATTCTAGCTCATCAACCACCCCCAGCCCCTCCTCATCTGAGGAGGGGAGCTAGTCCTAGTTTTAGTTTTATACAGACTTATAACTATGGCTGATACTGAGCACGTCCACAACCTAGGCCATAAGAAGGACGCGCGGCGCCAGCTACGCACCCATGCTACCCAAGCGGAAGCACTCTTGTGGCGGGCGCTGCAACGAAGTCAGCTCGCCGGGCGCAAGTTTCGCCGGCAGCACAGCATCGGGCCTTACATCGTGGACTTTTACTGCCCTAGCGAGAACTTGGTGATTGAGTTGGATGGGGCGAGTCATTTTATGGTTAGCGGCGAAGCGAATGACGTGGTGCGAACCAATTACCTGAATGGTTTAGGCCTGCGCGTGCTGCGGTTCGAGAACAAGTTTATAGTGCTTCAAATCGAAAGTGTATTAGCTGCTATTCAGGCGGCATTTACGACGGTTGATGCCGACGTGCAACGATAGGTCAACCACCCCTAGCCCCTCCTCATCTGAGGAGGGGAACTAGTCTTAATTCTAGCCTTTCCCTTAGGCTTCGCTCTAGCTTTTAGTACTGCCCGCGTGGGCTCCCCGATATGGAAACTACCGCCGCTCCCCAACTCGAAACCGGCACTTACGAAATCCTGCGCAACCGCCTCTCCAAGGGCGGCACCGAGCTACGCGTGCGTCTTGACAAGCTCAATACAGCCCGCAAGCAGGTGTTCGGGGCCCTGGACTGGGCCTTGCTGGGCACCGGGCGCATTACCACCGAGCACAACTGCGTGCCGATGGACATGGTGGCGCTGGGCGACAAGTTCCTGTTCGGCTACAACGTGCTGCTGGGCCTCAAAACCGAGGTCGATTTGCAGGACGTGTTCGGGGTGTACCAGTACCAGCGGCCGGAGTTTCGGCCCGTGGGGCTGGAGCTGATTCAGGACAAGGCCTTCCTGGAGGAGCTGCGCAACCTGTATAAGTACTACAAGAAGACCCGCTTCGTGAAGTTTGCCCAGCGCGGGCAGCACCTGTTCATGGTGTTTCGGGTGGGCAAGACGGCCAACGACATCAAGACTTTTAAGTGGCTGGTACAGGGCGAGTCGTTGGTGTACCTCGACAACCGCTCCGACCACGAGTACACCTTCCCGGCTCAGCACGAGTTCCAGTGGAAGCGCGCCACCCGCGACATGCACCGCGCCGGCAAGCACCCGCACATCAGCATCGAGGACAAGGTGTTCGTGGAGACGGTGGGCGGCGACTTGACTATCAAGGTCGAAGACAACACCAAGACCGGGCAGGGCATCTACTCGGAGCCCGTCGACAACAAGGACCAGACCCTAGACGACGCCGAAATCCACTACGCGGTGGTGGGCCAGCTGGTGCTGCTCAAGATTCGGCCCTACCAAGAGCCGGATTTCCGCTACTTCCTCTACAACACCAAGCTGCGCCAGGCCCAGCGCCTCGACGCGCTGGCCGACGCCTGCGTGCTGCTGCCCGACGGGCACGGCCTCATTTTCCCCCACGGCTATTACCTGCAAACCGGCGACGGCAAGCAGTTCGAGAACGTGCCCTCGGAGCTGGTGTTCGAGAAGCGCGTGGCCTCGCCCAACGGCGAGGATTTCCTGTACGTGTTCTTCCAGAAGGACAACGGCCTGTACCTGCTCCTCTCCTACAACCTCATCAGCCAGAAGGTGGCCGCGCCCATTGTGTGCCACGGCTACGCCTTGTTCGAGAACGGCGAGCTGTGCTATTTCCGCGCCGACGACGAGCCCAAAAAGCACCACGCGGTGCAAATCTGGCAGACGCCCTATACTGCCCCCGACTTCCAACTGCCCGCCGTGCAGGACGGCTACCTCGGCAAGCTCGGCAACAAGGAAATCGTGCGGGCCATGGCCGAAGCGCAGGAAGTCCTCACCCTCATCGGCAAGGACGACTCCTACACCGGTCTGTACCTGGACTTGATTCGGCGCACCACTACTCTATCCGATTCCTACCACTGGCTAGCCGAGCCCGGCGCCGAAAAGTTGGCCGAACCGCTCCAGGACATCCGCCAGGCCGCCACCTCGGCCGTGGAGGAGTTCGACAAGGTGCAGCGCATCCGCCGCAGCACCCAGGAACAGACGCAGCAGGTACTCGGCCGTGCCCAGGAACTGCGCGACTACATCAAGCGCACCGCCGATGCCACCGAGGTGCAGGAGTACGTGACGCAGTTGGCCAACCTGCGCCAGGTGCGCGGCGAAGTCATTTCGCTGAAAGAGCTGCGCTACGTGGACACCGCCGCCGTGGAATCCGCCGCCACCGAGCTGCAAAACCTCTCGCAGGAAGTGGCCCAGCGCACGGTGGATTTCCTTTTGCGCGACGACGCCCTCACGCCTTACGCCGAGCGCGTAACCGCCTTGGGCGCCGGCATCGAACAGGTGCCGACTGTGACCGAGGCCAACCGCCTCGAACAGGACCTCAACGCCGTGGCCGCCGAGCTGGAACTGCTCATCGAAGTGGTAGGCAACCTGCCTATTGCCGACCCGACGCAGACCACGCGCATCATCGACAACATCTCGGGCATCTACGCCGGCTTCAACCAGCTGCGCGCCGCCCTCAAGCGCCGCCGCCAAGCCCTGGCCGGCACCGAGGCCCAGGCCGAGTTTGCGGCCCAGCTCAAGCTGCTCGAACAGGCGCTGGTCAACTACCTCGACCTCTCCGACACGCCCGCCAAGTGCGACGAGTACCTCTCCCGCCTGATGGTGCAGCTGGAAGAGCTGGAGGGCAAATTCCCCGAGTTCGACCAGTTCCTGAGCCAGCTCGCCACCCGCCGCGAAGAAGCCTACGAAGCCTTCGAGGCCCGCAAGCAAAGCCTGGTGGCTTCCCGCAACCAGCGCGCCGCCGCCTTGCTCTCCTCGGCCGAGCGCATGCTCAAAGCCGTGCACAACCGCGTGACCAAGCTCACGTCGGTGGCAGACATCAACGGCTACTTCGCCGCCGATGTGATGGTGGAGAAAGTGCGCCGCACCGTGGACGAGTTGCTGGCCCTCGGCGACGCCGTGAAAGCCGACGACCTACAGTCGCGCCTGAAAACGGTGCGCGAAGATGCCGTGCGCCAGCTCAAGGACCGCGCCGACCTCTTCGTGGACGGCGGCCAGGCCGTGCGCTTCGGCCCGCACACCTTCACCGTCAACACCCAACCGCTGGAGCTTACCCTGGTGCTGCGCGACGGGCAGCTGCACTACCACCTCACCGGTACCAACTTCTACCGCGTGGTGGAAAGCGACGCCGTGCAGCAGGCCCGCCCCGTGTGGGAGCAAACCCTGCCCTCGGAAAACCACGACGTGTACCGCGCCGAGTTCCTGGCCTACCACCTGCTGCAAGCCGCCCAGCACCCCCAGCCCGCTGCGGAAGGCCGCCCCGCCACGCTATCCGTAGCCGAGCTGGAGCACCTGAGCCCCGCCGAGCTGCTCGCCTACGTGCAGCAGCACATGGCCCCGCGCTACGCCGAAGGCTACCTCAAAGGCGTGCACGACCACGACGCCACCCAGATTCTCGCGGCCCTCGTCCGCCTCACCCGCACCACCGGCCTGCTGCGTTACCCCACCGAAACCCGCGCCGCCGCCAGCCTCTACTGGCACCGCTTCGCCGCCCCGGAGCCAAAGGCGCAGTGGCTGCACCAGATTCAGGGCCTGGCTTTGCTGCTGCAAGTATTCCCCGATGCGCAGGAAACCGGCAAGCTCGCCGCCGAGCTGCAAAGCGGCATCGAGCAGTTTGCCCAGAGCACCGGGCTGTTTACCAGCGAAGACGTAGCCGAAGCCGGTCCCTACCTGCTGCACGAGCTGATTCAGCAGCACGGGCCGTCACCGCTCGGTGCCCTGCCGGCGCCGGTGGCTAGCAGCGCCAGCGGGCTGGTGGAAGGCCGCGGCAGCTTCACGGTCGACCGCATTCAAGCCAAGCCGACGCCGTTCACGACTTCGGCCGAAGCCGCTGACTTGCACGAGGCGTTCCTGAAGCAGCTGAAGGAGCGACGCGCCGCCGATACTTTTGAGGCCTCGGTAAGCGCCCTGGCCCAGCAGCCCACGGCGCAGTACCAGCTGATTCGGCAGTGGCTGCAGGCGTTTCTGCAACAGGCGGGCTCCCCCGCCCTGGCCGAGTACCGCGACGAAGCGGCCGCCCTGCTCGCTACCCGCAGCTACGCGCCCGAGCGCGTGGTGCGCATGCCCCTGACCGAAGTGCTGCCCGGCCTGCGCGGCTCGCACCCGCGCATTCAGGAAGACCACAGCTACACCCTCAACTTCCCGCACTTCCGCCGCCGCCTGCACCACTACGGGCAGCACACCGTGCCGCAATTTGAGCAGTTTGCCGAGCTGAAAAAGCAGCTCCTGCAAGAAGCCGCCGAGGACATGCGCCTCAACGATTTCCGCCCCCGCGTGCTCAGCTCCTTTGTGCGCAATCAGCTCATCGACAAAGTCTACCTGCCCCTCATCGGCGCCAACCTGGCCAAGCAGATCGGCACGGCCGGCGAGGGCAAGCGCACCGACCTCATGGGCTTGCTGCTGCTCATCTCCCCGCCCGGCTACGGCAAAACCACCCTGCTCGAGTACGTGGCCAACCGCCTCGGCCTCATTTTCATGAAAATCAACGGCCCGGCCATCGGCCACGCCGTGACCAGCGTGGACCCCGCCCAGGCCCCCAACGCCGGGGCGCGGCAGGAGCTGGAGAAGCTGAACCTGGCCTTCGAGATGGGCGACAACGTGATGATTTACGTCGACGACATCCAGCACTGCCACCCCGAGTTTTTGCAGAAGTTCATCTCTCTCTGCGACGCCCAGCGCAAGATTGAAGGCGTGTACCAGGGCCGCGCCCGCACCTACGACTTCCGCGGCCGCAAGGTGTGCGTGGTGATGGCCGGCAACCCCTACACCGAAACGGGAGACGTGTTCAAGCTGCCCGACATGCTGGCCAACCGCGCCGACATCTACAACCTCGGCGACGTGCTAACCGCAGGATCCGAAGACGCCTTCCGCCTCTCCTACCTCGAAAACGCCCTCACCAGCAACGCCGCCCTGGCCCGCCTCGCCACCCAGGCCCCGCAGGACCTACCCGCCCTGCTCCGCCTCGCCGAGCACGGCCCCACCGAAGGCCTCGCCTTCGAGGGCAACCACGCCCCCGAGGAGCTCAACGAGTACGTGGCCGTGCTCCAGAAGCTGCTGCGCCTGCGCGACGTGGTGGCCCGCGTCAACGCCGCCTACATCGCCTCCGCCGCCCAGGCTGACGCCTACCGCACCGAGCCGCCCTTCAAGCTCCAGGGCTCCTACCGCAACATGAACAAGCTGGCCGAGAAAGTCCGCCCCGTCATGAACGAGCAGGAAATCGAGCAGCTGCTGGCCACCCACTACGAAAGCGAAGCCCAAACCCTGACCAGCGCCACCGAAGCCAACCTGCTCAAGCTCCGCGAGCTGCTCAGCTGGCTCACCCCCGAGCAAGCCCAGCGCTGGCAGCAGATCAAGCACACCTACCAAGACAACCTGCGCAACTCCCAAGCCGGCCAGGTGCTCCAGGTGCTCACCAAGCTGGAGGCTATTGCGGGCGGGCTGAGCGGGATTCGGGAGGTGCTGCAACACAAATAGTTTTTCACTCTAACCACTTGCAAATCTGCTTAGATTGCAGTCACATTCTTCTCAATTCTACAGCGTTTCTTCTCATGCTCAGTATCAAACACATAATCGTTCACCAGTTACATAAAACCCAACATTCTACAACAACTAGTCTTGAGTTATCGAACGCTTTACTACCAATTGACGATTCGTCTCAGCGCTTAGTAGAAGAGTTGAATGATCGGTATAGCACACAAAATCGAACTAAAATAACTTATGCAAAATTTGGCACTGGAACAATTTTCCCAAGCACGTATGAGACGTTTCATTCAAATCAATGTGAAGAACAATTTATAGCTTTTACAAAAGAAGTTATAATCGATTTAGAACAACGCATATCAGCTGTACCACCTGCAAAAGGAGGATATGTTGTTTTCGCACAATTCGAAAACGGACAGGATTACACTGGCATATATATTATCAGAGAGAAGAAAGGGGTATTATTTAAAAAAGATGAGACAAATGGCTCATTCAAGATAAATGACACATTTCATATCGATTTTGAAAAAATTGCAATGGGGTGCCGCATAAATAATAGTGTTTTCAATAGCCAAAGCAACAACCGATATCTTAGCTTTATTGACAGCCGTAAAGACGAAGTTTCTAAGTTTTTCAACGATTGGATATCAACAGACAACAACACTGACAACGTTACCGATACAAAAGCACTACACAAGGTACTAAGCACAATAGATTTACCACTAGATGAAAATGGCATAGAAATTAACAGGGAAGACATTCTGAACAAAGCTTTTCGCTTCATAAAAGACAACTCACGTACAGTTGACATAAATCAACTTAGCTATGCTTTATTCAATAATCAAGAATATATTGCAAGATATGTATTGGAGAATCATATTGAAATGAGTGGACTGTTTAAGGCGGACTCTAAGACTTTGACTAGGTTTTCTACCATCAAAGTTGCAGCTGACAACATTGTTTTGTCCTTTCCTTTAAAAGCTCTCCATGAGATTGTTACAATCAGCAGTTCGCATCCCAACCTGATTACTATCAACTCTGAAGCCCTTGCTAACAAGATTCGCCAAGAAAGTGTATCTTCCCAAAAAGATTAGGAAACTTACTTGCAACTTATATTGTCGTCTTGGGTATGAGAACAAAGCTACAGCTGCTATCAGAGCTATCTAAGTTCAACTTGGAGTTCACAGGAAGTGCTTTTCTGGTGGACTTCAGGTCACGTGAAGCTTTTCATGACTATACTAAGCTACTTAGCAATTCAGGTATAGACTTTGATGATCTTACAGATACTAAGATCATGCTTGAGTTGAGCAACCTTGGGTTCCCGTGTAGAGTTTTTTACGACACTAATCACTTTCTAAAAAATTTTGGTGACGGCAGCATATTATCTCATTCTTTCAATATAATCTTTTACAATGATTCATATCTATCATATGACAATGGAAAAACAAACACCGAACTAGATTCATTTTTTATTACTAATACAGCAGCCGAAGCTGAATGGAAAAATGCTTTGACTAAGATATGTGATTACAACAATGACATTGCACATGAGTTAGTTTTTCACACAGCAACTAAGGGTGTATTCAAGCTACCATATCCAACATTACTCCCTCTGCTGGATTCCAAGATAGATTTCTCCATATCTATAAAATCAACTATCAATAAATTATCCGATAAAAATTTTGAGTTGTTTTTCAAAAATCAACTTGCTGATTTTATCAAAAACACGCAAGACAAACATTTTTTACAATCAATACTACAATTAGACAACATTGTTAAAGAAGCTGATAAAGAGTTTGAGTTGTACGTTAAAAATTTTTCTTGGGAAAGCTTCAGATCCAAGCTATACAGCGAAAAGGATAAATATTTTGCTTCCTTGAGAGAGATACTAGGTAAAGTAACAACTCAGCTAGTAGCTGTACCTATCTCTATTTCCGCTACAATATTTGCAACATATAAAATAAATAATCCATTTATAATCCTCTTAATAGGAATTGCATTTACAGTATATGTATTCTTTACAATCCACATACAGACATTATATTTCAAAGACATTCAAGAAATAAAGCAAGACTTCAAGAGAGACTTCGACGTCATATCCAAGAAATCTGGACTAGATTCCTCGATAATCGAAATTGAACAAGCAAAAATTGAGAGAAGAATTAATAGCACAACTAACTTAGTTTACATTTTTGTAGCAATACTGACTTTTCTAGGTTGCTTATTTAATCTTTTCCTTGCTCAACAATATTTCTCATCAGTAGCCATTAAATTTATAATAACAACTATACTACTTGTTTATGCTTTAGCACGCATGTATTATGTTCATCAAGGACATTAGCACACAAAGGCCACCAAACGCCCCCAGCAATTGCTGGGGGCGTTTGGTGGCCTTCCACTGCAACGCGGCTACAGTTTATTAAAAGCTGTCAATATCCTTTGTTTAACCAATGCATTTATTACAATTCCTTAGTTTCGGCCAGCAACATTTCAATCATCTGATCAATTTCTTCAAGCCTAACAATCATTTCCATAGTATGAGGATTGTTAAGCCACTGTTCAGGTTGGCCCCAAAACTGCACTTTCCTAAATAGATAGTCTGGTGTTTTATCCCTTAACCCGGCTCTCAAAGAATTTTGCAAGGCTTCGGTCCAAGCGTCCGCAAGGACTGTACTATGCATCACTCCGTTGTTCCTAATGAAAGCTTTGGATAAAGTTGATGCCTTTTGCATCGACCCTATCAAAGCAATATAATATTCTTTTTTTTCTTTGTCCTTCTTGAAGAAAGGAACAGCAAACTTAAGTATATCTATTACCCCACCCAGTAATGTTTTTGTAGCGGCTGCGTTCATACTTCTTTGGTTTAGTTACAAATATATAATTACCATTTAAATTAAGCTTCGGTGTTCATCGACAGGCGTGAGTTTGTAGCTCGTGACCAGCTATACCGGGAAGCAGCGACACCCGGTCAGAGCAATCACCCCAACTCGCGTGTGGAGTTAGCAGCGTTAAATTCGTAACTAGCCCTGACGTGGAGGCAGCCTCTCCACTGCCGCCTCAGCAGCAAGCCCCTAACGCGCCGTCTAGAAAGCTCTGGGCGGCGCGGTTCGTTTTGGAGCAACATCACAACCGCATGCCACGCAGGGCTAGGGTTGAGCGGTGCCATACAAGCGCTACCATTGTAGACTATTTCCGAGAATATTGAAAATAGTCTACAATGGTAAACTGCGTTTATGTAGCCTATTTTAGACTTTTAGCAAAATAGTCTACACCACTACTGCCGCCTATGCCCCGCCGGCCTATCGTTTCCAATTCTGTTCTGGCTCGCGTGCGGGCTTGGTTTGGCCTGCACCTCGATGAGCTAGCCCTGTACCTGGGCGTGAGCAAGGCCCTGACTCACCATATCGAAACGGGCCGCCGCCCGCTCACGCCGGCCGTGCGGGCGGCCCTGCTGCCGCTGCTGCTGCAGCTACCCCCAGCGGAAGAGCCGGCCGTGCCCGCCCCCAGTGCGCCCCTGCCGGCCACCCTGCCCGCGCCCAATGCGGCCGACCTCGATTTCCGCCGCCGCACCTGCCAGCACCGCGCCGCTCGCCTGCTCCAGGAGGCCGAGCAGCTGACCGCCCGCGCCCACGCGGCCGCCCGCTGGGCTGCTGCCCTGCCGGACCTGCTCCCGCCCGAGCCCGGGGCCGCCCTGCCCGATACCCCGGCCGGTCAGGCCCTTGCCGCCGCCCTGGCCCAGCACGCCGACCCCACTGATCCGGCCCGCGCCCAGGACCACGCCCGCTGGCTGCAGGGCTGGCTCGCGCACCGCGCCCGTCCGCTCACTGGGGCCGAGGCCACGCGCTACCACCGCCTGCGCGCCCAGGCCGCCGGCCTGCTGGCCGAAGCCGAGGCGCTGGCCGCGGCCTTGGAACTTTCATAGCTATTCCTCTATATTGGCCGCAGTAGTGTGCCGATTTTTTAACGCGTTTATTTTCCTTCTCTCCTCATGAATCCCAATTATTCCCTGCTTACTACCTGGGCCGAGTGCGACGCCGCCACGGCCGATGTCAACTTCGAACTGAAAACCTTTACCCACCGCGACGCCGGCCTCGACCTGGCCGGCGAGCGGGCCAGCCGCAGCCAGGCCAACGCGCTGGCCGCCCTGGCCAAAAAAGACGCCGAAATCCTGGTGGCCCAGGGCCAGGCCGCCCTGCCCGGCCTCACACCCCAGCAGCAGCAAGACGCCCTCGACGCGGTGGAGCTGCTGCAGGCCCAACGCAAAAAGATCATGCGCGACAACCGCGCCAGCGCCGGCACCGACCGGTTCCTGAGCACCCTCGACGCGGCCCAGGTGCAGGGCCAGGTGGACGTGCTGACGGCCGCGCTGGCGGGCATCGCCGCCCACCGCGCTACGCTCCCCGGTTAAGGTGGCGGATGGGGCCCCGGTCCCGCTCCGTTTTATACCCTCCGGCCACTACTGCCCCGAGCCCTTCCGGTCACCTGGCCGGGAGGGTTTTTTCGTGATGGGCCGCGGAAGTAATGGTTGAGGGGCGACACCCACCAGAGCTAAGGTTAAGGCTAGGACTAAGGTTAGGGCTAAGGTTAGTTCCCCTCCTCAGATGAATTCCGCGCATGGAGCGGCGTGGGTTAGGGGTGGTTGAATGGTCGTTGAACGATTTTCGTTGGTCGTCACGCTAAGGCCCGCGAAGCATGCCGGTCTTCGCCGTTCTTTCTCGCGTGAGAAGGTCCTTCGGCTTTGCCTCAGGATGACGGGTTGGGTAAACAACGACTGGTCAACCACCCCTAGCCCACGCCGCTCCATGCGCGGAATTCATCTGAGGAGGGGAACTAGTCTTAATCCTAGCCGCTGGGTCTTATATGCTCTATTACTTGACTACGCCCCCAACTGGCGCGAGCTTATAGCTCGTGACCAGCTTTGCCGGGAGGCTGCGCCTCCCTTCGCCAGAACGACCAATACTCGCCGGGATTCACCCCTAGCGGCGCGGTACCGCGTTGCCGCTGGGGCGGCAGTGGAGGTGGTACCTCCACCCCAAAGCCGGTCACGAGTTACGCTGCGCTAAACTCGCGCCAGTTGGGGGCTTTAGAGCTTTGAAAACAGCAGAAGCCTGCTGAGCTCGTCAAAGCTGGCCGCGAGTTATGCCCTGCTAAACGCAACTCAGCCCCGTAAGGGGCTCCATTAGTTCTAATGCAACGGTGGGCGGCGGAGGTGTTGATTGATGTATTCTCCCTACTTGCACCTGCTTCCGGCGGAGAATATTCCGATCTTGCCCGCCTATGCCTCATTTACCTATAACCCTGCGTATAGCACTACTTTGCCTTGCTTTACTTAACTGCTTATTTCTACCTGCCCGGGCCCAGGTAGCGCCCCCGGTAAAGCACTGGGACCGAACGCTGGGCGGCAGCGGCGACGACCGCGCTACCTGCGTGCAGCAAACCAGCGACGGCGGCTACCTTGTGGGAGCCTACAGCAACTCGGGCATCTCCGGCGACAAGTCGGAAGCCAGCCGTGGCAACACCGACTACTGGGTAATACGCCTCGACTCCTCCGGCCGCAAACTGTGGGACCGAACCTTGGGCAGCGGCGACGACGATCATTTGCGCGGGCTGGTGCAAACCACCGACGGCGGCTTTCTGCTGGCCGGCACCTCCTCTGCGGGCCCCTCCGGCGACCGAACCCAGCCCAGCCGCGGGGGCATGGACTACTGGATCGTGCGCCTCGACGCGGCCGGCAACAAGCTGTGGGACCGAGCCTACGGCGGCAGCGGCAACGACGAGTTGTATCATGTGCAATTAGCCTCCGATGGCGGCTTCTTCCTCGCGGGCACCTCCTACTCCAATGTGTCCGACGACAAGTCGGAGCCCAACCGGGGACCTACTTACACCTATGATTTCTGGGTGGTCCGCCTCGACGCAGCTGGCAATAAGCTGTGGGACCGAACCATAGGTGGCGCCGAGTCGGATGCTTTAGGCGGCTTTGCCCTGACCGCCGACGGGGGCTGCGTCCTGGCTGGTTCCTCCTGGTCTGACGCCTCCGGCGATAAATCCCAAGACCGACAGCCGGGCGGCGGACAAGATGCCTGGATTGTCCGGCTCGACGCCACCGGGCGCAAACTCTGGGATTGGGACTACGGCACTTCTAGCCCCGACGACGGCTTTGCCAGCGTGCGCCAGCTGCCCGACGGCGACTTCCTGGTAGGCGGCGGCTCCGGTGGCCCGGCCAACGGCGACAAAACCCAGCCTACCCGTGGTGGGAACAGAGACTCCTGGCTGCTGCGCCTGGGCCCCGACGGCCGCAAACGCTGGGACTGGACGGTGGGTGGCAGCGGCTTTGAGGACTGCGGTTCGAACAGCTTCTTTGCCGCAGCCGACGGAGGTTACTTTCTGGCCAGCTTCTCCTCCTCGCCTCCCTCCGGCGAACGGACTGCACCCCGCCGCGGGAACATTGATTACTGGATTATCAAGCTCAATGCCCAGGGGCAGCAGGAATGGGACCAGAGCTACGGCGGCAGCCAGCGCAACGAGCTGTGGTTTATGACTCCGACCCGCCAACGGGGCTACCTGCTGTGCGGATACTCCAATTCGCCCGTTTCGCTCGATAAAACCCAGCCCAGCCGAGGCACCAGCCAATTCGGCGCTAACGACGTCTGGCTGGTGAAGCTGGGCCCGGCCCTACCGCCCACGGTGGCCGTAACCGGCGACTCAGTACTCTGCGCCAACGAGCAGACCCGACTCACGGCCTTGCCCCCGGCACTAGCATACCAATGGAGCACCGGCGCTACCACTCCCAGCATCAGCGTGGGGCAGCCCGGTACCTACACGGTACAGGCCTCCTACCCCAACGGCCACACCAGCACCGCCCGCTTCAGGGTGGTCGTAGCGCCCAGCGTGCCTTTTTTCAATCTGGGGCCCGATACCACCCTCTGCGAAGGCACCCAGCTGCAGCTTCACGCTCCCCCCGGGCTACCCCCTGGCTTGCGCTACACCTGGTCCGATGGCTCTACCGGCCCCAGCCTTACCGTCGCCGAACCCGGCACGTACACCCTACGCCTCAGCGGCTGCGACACCCGCGAGTCCACCCGGCGCGTGGCGTACACCAGTTGTTTGTTTATTCCCAACATCATCACCCCCAACGGCGACCAGCTCAACGACCGGTTCGTCATCCGCGGCCTGCCCCGCGGCAACTGGGCCTTAACGCTTTACAACCGCTGGGGCCGGCAGGTGTACCACACCCCCGCCTATGGCCACGACTGGGGCCTTGACGCGGCTCCTGGTGTGTACTACTACCTATTACGCCAGGGCAACACCAGCTACAAGGGCTACCTCGAAGTTTCGCGCTAAGCCGCCCCGGCCCGGAGCGCTGCATTTACCGGCCAGCGGCCTGCTTGCCTGGCGCGAGTTTAGCGCAGCGTAACTTGTCCTTGATGTGGAGGCGGCGCATCTACTGCCGCCCCAGTGGCAAGCCCCCACGGCGCCGCTTGGAAAGCGCTGGGCGGCGCTTGCTTGAAGCGGCGGCTGCGGCACTGCCGTCCGGACGCCAAACCTGGAGCGCCTTATCCACCCAACTCGTTACCGCTTTGCCACAGGGGCAGCAGAGGAGGTATAACCTCCCAACTGGCGCGCTTGCAGCTCGTGGCCAGCTTTGGCAGGAGGCTGCGCCTCGCTTCCCCGGAACGAGTTGCGCCGCCCGGCTTCTTATAAAGACAGACCGGCAGCGGAACTTGCTGTTGCGGCGCTGCTCAAGCCGGATACGGGTACCAAGGCGGCTGGGGACCTTACTTGGCTGGCACAAATTCCAGCTGCCGGTTGGTGAGCTTCTCCAGATCGGGCTGGCGCACCCGGGCGTAAAAGAGCAGCAGCGCCACGCTGTGGTCGTAGAAATACAAATCCACGGCGTTGGCTTGGTCGTCGGTGGGCAGGATTGCCTGCACAGCGCGGGGCGGATGCACAGGCGGGTTGTTTTCGTCGGCACCGAATAGCAAGCCGCGGAGCTGCCGCGCCTTCCGCAGCGAATCCGCGGGCACGGGTTGATTGCGCTGGTCGTACGCCGTGATGGCGCCCCGTTCCAGGCGGGCCACCAGCGAATCCGACCAATCGGGCTGCCACGCTTGGTTGGTCTTGAAATCGACAATCTTATCCGATTCGACCGTGGTGTAGTTCAACTCCAACTTGGGAGCAGAACAGCTGCTCAGAGCGCAGGTAGCGAGGAGGTAAAAGGCGCGTCGGAAGGCAAGCATGGTGGTGGCGGAGTCTGGTGGTAATAGCCCGCGAAAGGTAGGCAGATTACCGACCGGGTTTCATGCAGCACCAAAAGGTGCTGAAAGCCCTGACAGCCCCCAAACGACGCTTGAGCGAGGAGCGGCAGCGTGCGCCCGCACGGCCCGACGAGCTAGAAGAACTTTTCGTTTCGTGCCGGACCTTCCGGCTGGCTTCCCGTACTCTTACTGCAAACCGAAATTCCGCAACCATGAACACCGAGCAAAACGAACCCCGGCCGACCAACAACGAAATCAACCCCAAGCCCACGGCCTACCCCACTTCGGAGGAGGGCATGAAGGAGCAGCCCGATTGGGACATGTCGAGCTACAAGCCCGCGGGTAAGCTCACCGGCAAAGTAGCCCTCATCACGGGCGGCGACTCCGGCATCGGGCGGGCCGTGGCCCTGGCGTACGCCATGGAAGGCGCCGACGTGGCCGTTATTTACCAGACTAACGCCGAGGACGCCGCCGTGGTGGGCCGGGCCGTGGAGGCGCAGGGTCGCCGGTTTCTGGCCATTCAGTGCGATGTGCGCTCGGCCACAGCCTGCCGCGAGGCCGTGCAGCGCACCCACGCCGAGCTGGGCGGCTTCAACATCCTGGTGAACAACGCGGCCTACCAGATGGGCTACGAGAACTTCGAGACCATTCCCGAGGAGAACGTTCACCGCACGTTCGATACCAACATCAAGGGCTACATCTTCATGGCCCAGGCCGCTATTCCGTTTATGAAGGAAGGCGACGCCATCATCAACACGGGCAGCATTGCGGGGCTGGTCGGTAACCAGCACCTGATCGACTACTCCTCCACCAAGGGTGCCATTCACACCTTCACCAAAAGTCTGGCCGCTTACCTGGGCGAAAAGAAAATCAGGGTGAATGCCGTGCTGCCCGGCCCCATCTGGACGCCGCTCATCCCCGGCACCATGCTGAAGGAAGACCTGAAGAAGTTCGGCGAGCAAACCATGCTGGGCCGCCCCGGGCAGCCCGAAGAGCTGGCCCCCGCCTACGTGTTCCTCGCCTCCACCGACAGCGCCTACGCTACCGGCAGCCTGCTGGAAATCACCGGCGGCATGCCCAAAGGCAGCTAAGCTGAACCACACTGGATGCATGCATTAGGCAGCAGATGACCGAGCCAGGCCGCAGCTGTGCTGGGCGCTGCCCGAAGCACTAAGGTCTGCCGCACCAAGGCGGCCTGTGGAAACAGGCTTTACAGTTGCAGACAGGCCCAACATAACGCTGACGACCAAGCTTATTTGGGTTTTAGTAGCAATGACTTGTAACGTCATGCTCCGTGGCTACAACCCAACGAAAGGAAAATGGCCCGGCGGCGAAGTCTGCTTACCAAGCTGCTTGGACAGTGCTGATACAAGTAGCCGCGACTTACTAGAACGTCATGCTGAGCCCCGCCGAAGCATCTCTACCGCTTCGTTGAACCGACATCGTTCGGTAGAGATGCTTCGGCAGGCTCAGCATGACGGCCATGTTGCTTACTGTCCACACACCCTAACTGAGGACCCCAGCAGCTTTCTGCCCAAATTACACCAGCTGAAATTCCAATGTTTCCACCCGCTCGGTTGTACCAACCCCAGGCCGTAGCTTAATTTCACCGCCTGACACCTACCCTTTCGTTCCTTTACCTTAATACTCCCGCTGATGCTGACTCGCGCCATTCAAGAAGCACTCAACAAGCAAATTGCCATGGAGGCCAGCTCCTCCCAAGCCTATTTGGCTATGGCCTCGTGGGCGGAGGTGCAGCCAGGGCTCGATGGCGTAACCAATTTCTTCTACCAGCAGAGCGACGAGGAGCGGGTGCACATGCTCAAGCTCATCCGCTACGTGAATGAGCGCGGCGGCTTTGCCCTGGTGCCCGCCCTGCCGCAGCCGGTTGTCACGTTTCAGTCGCTGAAGCGGGTGTTCGAAGACTTCCTCAAGCACGAAATGGGCGTTTCGGAAAGCATCAACGAACTGGTGGGGCTCACCCTGCAAGAGCGGGATTTTGCCACCCACAATTTCCTGCAGTGGTACGTGTCGGAGCAACTGGAGGAAGAAGCCCTGGCCCGCATGCTGAACGACAAGCTGGAATTGGTGGGTGATGACAAAGGTGGCATTTACCTATTCGACAAGGACATCATGCTGTTCCGCAGCCAGTCATCCTCCGAGTCGAAAAACACCTAAGCGCCGCCCCTGCACCACCCGGTGCATCTACGCAATCATTCTTACCCGTCGGCCGCCTCGCAGCCGACGGGTATTTTTGTGTTCAGGCCATGCCTAACTAGGTTTTCGACAACAAGCCAGTAGCACGTCACGCGCCCTGACCAACTGAAAACAGAACGATACGCATCCTAGCCATCTGAAATTAGAACCCCCTTTCTGAGCAAAACCTAGGAGCCCGGAAAGACACAACCAATCCCGCGTGCTGCCCTAAGCTACTAACCCAATGAAGCCAGCAGACCGTGCGCGTGGAAGCGCCACTTACCTATTGACACCAAAAAAAGGCCTTGGCGAGTTGCCAAGGCCTTTATCAGGTCAACTATCAAGACGGCAGCTATCAGCCTGGTGTTGAGTAATGTTCGTCAATGGCTTTGCTCATGGCCGTTTGAAAAGCGGCCAGCAGCTTGGTGCGTTCCGCGTCGGGCATGCTTTGCAGCGTTTGCTCGATGGTACTGCGGTACACGTGCGCCATAAAATTGGCGCCATAGGTAGTCAGAAAGCCGTCGTGGACTTTGTTGAAGGTCAGCTTCTCAGCCGAGGAAATGGAAAGCGACAGCGCCAGCCACTCCTTGGCGTTATTGGCAAGACTGCGTTGCAGGTCTTCATCCATAGGAGTCAAGAAAGGGAAAGTCTAGGTCCTACCGCTCGCGGCGGTAAGGCAAAAACCGATTAGGAACAAACGCGGCGATGCGAGGGCCTACACCACCGTGCGCTGCATAAAAGTCTTTCACGGCCGATTCCAGGGCCGGGCCATCGTGCAGGCCCACCGTGGCAAATACGTCCTGAGCGGCGAGCGGGGCGGCTAAGTTGCTCAGCCGGCAGCGGTCCACGCCCAGCGGATGCTCGATGTAGAGGCGGGCTCCGTCGAGGGCGGCGTGCTCGTGCTCGTAGCGCCACACGCGGTCAAACGCAAGCCGGGTGCCCATTTCCTGGGCGGTGGGGGCAAAACCGAGGCTTCGCAGGTAGGTATCAGTCATGTCGATAGGGGAAATAATATCAGGAGGCAGCAAGCACTTCGGCCGGCCAGTTGACCTGCCGCAACAGCACCCGAAACTCGGCTTCGGACGCCACGCGCCCTTGGAAGGAATACAGCAACTGGCCGTCTACGGATTCGAGCAAGGTCAGCTCGCCGTCGTCGTACAGCACTACAGTTTCCTGCCCACACTCGCTGGCGCGACTGTAACGGGTTTGGTGCGGCGGCGAGGAAAACCGCGCAAAGCCAAATGCCTGCAATAGCTCGGCGGATGGCTGGTAAGGGCTCAGCATGTAAGGGGGCGGGGGCCGTGAGTAAGGCGCCAAGGCCGGCGCCGGGTGGTATGGTTGCTTGCGCAGAATGCCTATTCTGCCACTGTCATCAGTGTCGCTACCACTACTGCCGGTACTAGGTCAAGCGGCACCGGCTCAGTTAAGTTCAGCTAATATCGACATATATTTTTCCAACCACACCGCTTCGCTGTTTGCCGCACGGCTTTCCTGCCGGCCAAGCTGCTTAAGCAGCCACCTTTTGAGCTACGAATCAAGCAGCATCTGCGCATGAGCGGGCCTTTGCTCTGGATGCGCGTTAAAAAGCCCTCTAGTTCAGCACAAGTGCCTTTTTAGTCGATCAATGGTCGATCAAGGACCTTTGTTACTTGAGTGCTCTAATTAGATGATCCAACATGGCAGCAAAACCATTCCACACCTTATCAGTGCGTTTAGAGAAGGGCTGCTCAAGGCATTTCTCGACCCATTAACTGATAGGAAGAGGCCAAGCTACTGAACCGCCGATCATGCCCACGGTTAGCGGCTGCTCCACCCGATGGTTTCCGCTCAACTGACGCTCAGCGAAACTAAGGCGGACCGCCATCAGCAGCACTAAACCAGATTCAAACGGCTCATCAGGCTCGAGCGGTAAGCATTGCCAATGGGCACAGATTCTTTGCGGCCGCCGTCCACCGTGAGGGTATCTCCCTCGATGGCGGACACGCGGCGCAGGCGCACGATGTATTTGCGGTGCACGCGCACAAAGTCGCGGGCCGGCAGGCGGGTGAGCATATCCTTCATGGTAATGTACACCGTGTAGCGCTCAGCAGCAGTATAGACATTGACGTAGTCGCCAAGGGCTTCCACGTACACGATGTCGGCGGTACTTACGCGCACGAGCTGGTGGCCCTGTTTCACGAAGATGGCCTCGTGCCCATGCGCCACGCCCGATTCGGCCGAGTCGTTGACGAGTTGGAGCAGATTTTCCAGATCCTGCCGCTCCTGCTCTATTTGCCGCCGTGACCGGCGCAACTCCAGGTGAAGCACCACTTCGCGGGCCAAGGTCAGCAGCGCATCCCGCTGCGGCGGCGTAAGGCGGTGTGGTTTGAAGTCGAAAGCGCAAATAGAGCCCAGCATATGGCCATCCGGCGAAATCAGCGGCGCACTCACGTAGAAGCGTACTCCGGGCGGATGTGCTACGAAGGGGTTGTTTTTGAACCGTTCATCCTGGGTAGTGTCCTCCACTTCAATCAGGCCTTCATGCACCACCATTAGGTGGCAGAAGGTCGTATCCATCGGGATGCTTTCGGGCAGCTCCACGCCCACTTTGGCCTTGAAAAACTGACGCTCCTCGTCCAGAAAAGTCACCAGCGAAACAGGCGTACCCAGGATATACCCTGCCAGCCGGGCCAGGTTGTCGAATACCTCTTCGGGAGGAGTATCGAGCACTTGGTACGAGTGCAGCGCAGCTAGCCGTTCCTGGTCACTAAGGGCCCGTAGCACGCGAGCAGCGTAATCAGCGGGCAAGTGCTGCAGGAAAGTAGGCAGGAGCGGCAACTGAACGTCGGCAAGATCAGACATAGGAAAACTAAACAAGAAGGCAGCCAGCTGGCAGGCAACCGCGCTCGGCAGAGCATTTAGAAGTGTAAAAATACACGGACTGAGCGTGGTGCCCGCCGAGAATTGGCACAGAAATCCGCTGATAGCTGCCTTTGCCATCGGAAAAATTCGTTCCGCCACTTCCGGCACGCGTAGGCCGTCAAATACTTAACTCAACGCCGTGCAATCCGACAATTGCCCTTTCCCTGAGTGCTGCTCTAGCGCCTCACATATGCCGGCTATATACAACGCATTTTCCAAGCCGTGTAAAGCACGTTTGAAAACTTAGAGTGCGTCTGATAAACAGTTACATCCTCTGCACTATTGACATTTTGAACAAAGTAAAAGCCCTGCAAATGTTTTTGCAGGGCTTTTACAAAAGACTTCTAACAGAATGCGTCTGTCGCAACAAAGGGTTATTTCTACTTTTGCGTGGCGGCCCAAGCGTCCATGGTTTTTTCGGCAATGGCTAGGGGCATGGCCGCGTTCCGGAGCAGTTCGTCGTGAAAGGCGCGGAGGTTGAACTTAGGACCGAGCTGCTTTTCGTATTTGCTGCGCAGGCTGATGATGTGCATCTGACCCGTTTTGTAGGCCAACGCTTGCCCGGGCCAGGCCATGTAACGTTCGATTTCGGCCACGGCCGCTTGCTCGTCTATGGGGCGATTGGCCTTGAGGTAATCGATGGCCTGCTCGCGGGTCATGTTCTTAGCATGCATGCCCGCGTCCACCACCAGGCGGATGGCGCGGTGCATTTCGCCATTGAGCGCACCCATGCGCTGGTACGGGTCGGTGTAGAGGCCCAGCTCCTTGCCCAGGCTTTCGGCGTACAGGGCCCAACCTTCGCTGAAGGCGCTGTAGAACGCAAAGCGGCGGAACTTGGGTAGGTTCTCATTTTCCTGCTGCAGAGCTACTTGGTAGTGGTGCCCCGGAATAGCCTCGTGCAGAAACAGCGACTCCATGCCGCGGGTCACATTGTACTTCGTGGCATCGAGAATAGGCACGTAAAAGATGCCCGGCCGCGACCCGTCGGGTAGGCCGCGGTTGTACTGCGCCGAGGCCGAAGCCGCCCGGAAAGCCTCGGTTTGGCGCACCTCAAAGCCCGTTTTGGGCACTCGCCCAAACATCTTCTGCAGGTTCGGGTCGATCTTGGCTTGGATACCCCGGTACACGTTCAGCACTTCTTCGGGCGTTTTGAAGGGCATGAACTTTGGGTCGGTGTTTAGGTGGGTGAAGAAGGCATTCAGGTCGCCTTTAAAGCCTACCTCGTTTTTAATCTTCTCCATTTCACCCCGAATGCGCTTCACCTCCGCGAGGCCCGTCTGGTAAATCTGATCGGGGGTGCGGTCGGTGGTAGTCCAGAACTTTACGGCGTATCGGTACATATCCGGGCCACCGGGCACGGCTGCAATGCCTGTAGTAGTACGAGCCTTGGGTAGGTACTCATTCTTAAGGAAGTCGTGCAGCTTCTGGTAGGTGGGCACCACCTGCTGGCTGATGGCCTGCTGGTATGCTGCTGTGAGGCGCTGCTGCTCGGCGGTGGGCACCGCGGCCGGAAACTTAGTTACCGGGCCGTAAAAGATGCTCTTGGAGGCATCAGGAGTTACCATGGCCTGCAGCTGAGGAAGCATCTTTTCTACCAGCGGCCGAGGCAGCACCACCCCGGCCCGTATGCCGCGGCCGAAGTTGCTAATGGCTGAATCGGCCCACACGGGATAAGCGCGCACGCGACCGAGCCAGTTGTCATAATCCTGAGTGGTTTTGAAGGGCTGATTGCCACTGCCGGCGCCGTATTGCGCCAGCGTGATAGGCAGTCCGCTCATCTGATTGAAGGGCATCATCCACGAATTCTGCTTCAGGCCGTCTAGGCGCATTTGCATTTCGTAAAGAAAGATGTCGTAGCTGACGCGGTCGTTCTCCGAAAGCTTGGAGCGGTCAACTTTCTTTAGGGCATCGAGGTACTGCTGAAAGAACTGCCGCTGGGCCGTACGATAGGCCAGGGTGTTGTCATTGGGCAGTTGGTCGTTGTAGCGGTTGTCGCCTTGCGAAGTAGCTTCCAAAGGAAACAGCCGGGCACGCTCATCCCAGTATTTCTCGAACATGGCCGCTAAGGCTGGCGAATCGGCGGCAGTGGGCGCGCTAGTATGGCTCATAAGGCTGCCCAGCAAGGCAATGGCCAGTGCGGCTGATAGGAATAGCTGTTTCACGCAGACGGGAATGGTAGTGGTGATGGACTAATGTAGCGCCAATCAGGCATAGAAGCGCTCAGCCCCACCCTTCCGCTGCAAGAGCCAAAGGTGAGGGTCACTGTCAATCACCCACAGCGTCGTACAGCAAGTTACTACGAAGGTGAGCGTATTGGCAGAGCTTAAATGGGTTTTGAAATATATAGCAGGTGTAAGCCCATTTACCCCTATGCTGAGCGCACTACCGATGCTATTTGGAACCGGCCTGGAAGGTACCGATGCTGGTGCGCGGATATGCAGCGAGCTGCTGCGATAGAAGGGTTGCGCAGAGCGTCACACAATCACGTCACCGCAGGTTTCTTTCACAGCCGGCCAAGCCGCTCAAGGTCATGAGCAGTACCAGCAGCAAGACGTACGTCAACACAACAATAGTTTAACAAATCGGAATAAATAGGGAAGTCCCCACCAGCACTTTCAGGCCTAGGCATCAACAAAACAATGCAAAAAGGTTTCGGCCTCGCGCGACTCCCAATCACACAGAAAGGTGGGCATAGTGGCCTATAGACGCACAAAATTGGTTCTGACCAGTTAGCAACCTGCATTCAACAAACGGGGCGAGCATCATATATTGGGAACCTCTTTGCCATGCTCGTTTATGAAGCACTTCTCTCTCTTCCTGCTGGCTCTGGCTAGTCCTTTGGCCGCGCTGGCCCAAAACTCCACGCTCACCTTCACGCCGCTCGCTGCCCTACCCGATGGCGGCCGGTACGGTATGGGTTACACTCAGGATCAAACTTACCTATACATGGTCGGCGGCGGCAGTCCGGCCAATGCTTTCAGCAACGAAGTGTATCGGTACAACCCTGCCACCAACAGTTGGGGCACCGCCCCGCTCAGCAGTGGCCAGGTAGTGCAGCACCGCTTTGGGGCGGCCGCTATCCTACCCACTGCCGGCAATGCTTTGCTCTACGTGCTCAACGGCGCCACTGCTTCCGGCCCGATGCCTTCGATGGCCAGCCTGCAAACCAGCGACGGGGTGCTGGCTCAGAACTACAGCAACTCCACGCCTAGCTCATCGGCTGGGGTAGCAGTCTGGAATGGCTTGCTTTACGCTTACGGCGGGCTGCTGGCCAACGGCTCCTACAGCAACTCGCTCCGGGTATTTAGCCCGGCCACAAGCACCTGGACCATATTGGCCCCCATGCCGGAGGCCAAGAGTACTTACGGGGCCGCCGTCAATGGCAAAATCTACACCTTCGGGGGCTTCAACGGGGCGGCCAACTCGGCGCGGGTGGACGCTTACGACATTGCTACCAACCAGTGGCAAGCCTTGGGCACGCTGCCCACCACGGTATCGAGCCAGGCGGTAGCTGTCCAGGGCGAATGGGTCTGGCTGGTGGGCGACTTCAACGCCCAGAACTACTTGGCAGCTTACAACACCCGTACCGCTCAGCTGCGCACTTTCACGTCCAATCTACCGCCGCGTCGTAATGCGGCGGCGGCTATCCGCAACAACGTGCTTTACGTGTGGGGCGGCAACACCGCTTCGTCCAACACCTCTACCCTCTCGGACATGTGGCAGGCCAATGTTGCGAACGTGCTTGCTGCTTCGGCCAGGCGGCCGCTACCGCAGCTCATTGCTTATCCAAACCCTAGCGCCAGCGGCGACTTTGTACTTGACTTGCCTGCCGGAGCCCACACCATAGAAGTACGCGACGCCCTCGGCCGCCTCGTGCACGCAGCCTCGCCGACGGTTTCAGGTGGGCAGTATCAGCTTCGCCTTGAGGCACAGCCAGCTGGAGTGTATTCGGTGCGCGTGGGCACCAGCCAAGGCTTGAGTGCGCCTTGCCAGCTGCTACGCCAGTAAGCCTCGATGCACTCTGTACTAGAAGATAACCGAAGCTTGCTGTTTGCTTTGGTCATATTCCCAACGAAACAAACCCTGGTGCATACGCCAGGGCTTGTTTCGCTGAGCAGACACTCAAGCATATTATCTCTTACAGCTTCCCGATGCCGGCGTTGGCAGTTACCACGGCCTTTACTTCGCTGGCTGGGTTCAGTACGGCGGAGTACGCGTATGGTGGCGTGAAAGAGCACGACGAGTTGGTAGGCTGCGAGCCGCTGCAGGCGCTGTACAAATTATTGATGGCGGCCCACTTGCCTAAGGTTGCGCTGTTCTTGCTCACCACCGGGTCGCGCACGTCTTCGGAGTGGTTTTGCTCCGCGCGGATGCAGGCATTGACGCGAGTGTTCACGCCTGAGCCTGATACTTTCCGGAAGTAGTTGTTGAACACGTGGGCCGTGCCACCCCGTTAGCTGGGCAGGCGCTCCTTGATGTTATAGTAATAGTTGTGGTTAATAGTTGTGGTGAAAGGTCATGCGGCGGTCCGATACATCGGAGTCCGATGAACCCACTAGGTGTGCCTTGTGGTGGTCGTGGAAGTAATTCCAGGAAATGGTGATGTAAGCACTGGTGCTCTTGGCATCGATCAGGCCATCGTAAAGATCCTGATTGGTTTGCGTGGCGGGGTCACGGTTGAAAAACTCGCAGTGGTCGATCCAGACGTTGGCACTGCTGCCCCGAATAGTCACGCAGTCGCCGTCGTTCACGGCTACTTGGGGCCGGCCCTAGGAGTTGATGTACGTGTTGGTCACCGTCGACATGGTGAACTTCAGGTTTTGCACAATGATGTTGCGCTTGCTACTGATGTTCAGCCCCACCCCTTCCAGAAAGCCAGCCGTGCCCACGCCGAGTAGGGTTTTGTTGGAGTTGACGTTGATGGACACACCCTGCGTACCGCCCGATATTTTGCGGTCGATGCGGATGATGTAGGGCGTGGTGCTGGTAGCGTAGCTCTGCAGCTATTCCAGCGTGGTGGCTGTGACCGTGGCGCCCCCGCCCTTGTGCCGCCATTTTGGGTTCGATATCGGGAACGTTATCGGTGGTTAGTCTAAATACCCTCAAACGCATCTGGCCAGTTAAAAAGCAAAACGCTCCGACGGCCGTCTGCCGAGGGAGCGTTTTTACTTGAAGCCAGTCGCCACGCATGGTACCACACCTGAAACCACGCGAGTTGCCGCATATTGGCGACTGGCTACACCTGATTAAACGGGAAACACCTGCGCCGGGAGACGCCATAACTACGGCTTTTGCACTGCGTAATGCGCGGATTTTGGTGTGCGTAATTTTCGGGCAGCTGCACAGTACACGCGGTTATTTCGACCAGTGCTACGTAAAATTCCGTGACTTAACCCGGCTGTATTACAGTTACTGCCTAGGCCGGTGCATGCCCTTAGCCAAGGCTGTGCAAGCAAAGGGCTGGAAAGTGGGAGCTACCGCTCGCGGCGGTAAGGCATAAAACGAAACGGCACGATGTGCGGCACGCGCTGCCCCACGCCGCCGTGTGCTGAATAAAAGTCCTTCATGGCCTGCTCAAACGCGGCACTATCGGTCAACGATACAGTGGCAAATACATCTTCAGGTGTCATGGGGGCCACCATGGCGCTCAGGCGGCAGCGGTCCACGCCGAGCGGGTGCTCGATGAAAAGCCGGGCGCCGTCGCGGGCCATTAACTCGTGCTGGTAGCGCCACACACGGTCGAAACCAAGGCGGCCACTGGTTTCTTGTTGGGCAGGAGCAAAGCCGAGGCTCCGCAGGTAAGAATCAGTCATGCGAATCAGAAAAAAAGAATAGAAAGAAATGTATTCCAACGGGTAAGGCTTACCGGTTAAACAGTCAGCAAACCCGCTGTGACCAAGCTGCAGTGGTTTGATATGTAGCCTTGGCTAACCCGCGGCGCAGCAGTATTAGCCTGTCGGGCTACTGACCAGTAACCAGGAGTAGGAATACAGGTGAAAAATGAAGGAGTGTCTCCCCAGGAGGCAGCAGGCGGCAAGCAGTGTACGTCAATAACTGCTTTACAACTGTTGGCCACGGTCACATGCCAGTACGGAGCGTAGCCGAAGAATCCGGACGGTTCTGCTAAGTACAGTCAAACCGAAGTCATTAAGGCCACGCAGGGGCGCACTTTTAACTTGACCTGCTTTCCGAACATGTTCTTGGTCAGAGGTTTTCAAAATTGAGAATGCTCGGTATTTACAACCCAAGGCAAGCCTTAACCTTTCTCAAATATATTATAAATAATATTATTGAATATTAATATTGAAAATCAATGCATTGCACTAACTGGGTAGAAAGATGCGAAACGTGGTGCCCTCTCCTACTTCACTGCTTACTTCCACGTGCCCTCCAGCCTGATGCACCAAACGGTTGACGAGGTACAAGCCCATGCCCGAGCCTAATACTTCAGGATGAAAGCGGCGAAACAACTGAAACAACTCCTGCCCATGGCGCTGCAAATCGATGCCGCGGCCGTTGTCTTGCACGATGAGTACGGCCAAGCCCTGCTCCAGCGCTGTGCATACGCGCACGTGGGGGCGGCGGCCGGGCTGGGCGTATTTGAGGGCATTACTGAGCAAATTGTAAAGCATGCTGTGCAGACCGGCCCGCGCCATCCGCAAGGTGGGTAAGGCCGCAAAATCCAGCTCAAACACGGCATCAGCAGCATGACTGCGCTGCTGCAGGCTGCGAATAATCTCGTCGGCGAATGGCCGCAGCTCTACTTCCTCCACCGGTACTTTCTCCAATTGCCGCTGCAGCTGCACCACCTCAGTAAGCCCCTTGATGGTGCCCAGAATCTGCTGCAGCGCATCCTCAAACATGCTCATCATGCTGGCAGCGTCGGGGTCGTTGAACGTGGCGCTGCGCTTCAGTTCGGCAAAGAGCCCGGCCATGTTATCGATGGGCTGCTTCAGGTCGTGCGAGGCCGTGTACACGAAGCTGTCGAGGTCGGCATTGATGCGGGTGAGCTGCTCGTTTTTGCTGACCAGCTGCTCGTTGGCCTGCACCAACTGCTTACTCTGCTCTTCGGCATAGGCCTTGGCCCGCAGCAGTTCCTGCTCATATTTGCGGCGGTCGGTGATGTCGAACAGCGTGACGCGCACCACCAGCGGCTGGTCGTTGGAATCGCGCAGCAGTACGGCATTGATGAGCACGGGCAAGGTAGTGCCGTCTTTGCGTCGCAGCGAGTAGCTCAGCTCGCGCACCTGACCCTGCAGCAAGAGCAAGGGCGCGCAGTGGGTTTCGTAGTGCATGCGGCCACCTATGGTGAGCAGTTGTTGCAAACACATACGGGCCACCAATTCGTAGCGGGTGTAACCCAGCCAGCCGAGCAAGGTACGATTGAGCTTTACCAACGTGCCATCGGGCAGGCATGAGCAGTAGCCACAGGGAGCATATTCGTAGAGGTCGTCTACATTTTCTTCGGTCAGGCGCAGGTCCAGCTCCGGCAACAGCTCATCGTTGGCATCGCTCATACGGTAGCAATACGCACGGAATCCAAAAATTGGTTGATGGCGGCGATAGTCTCGTGCGGTACGCTAAGGTGCGGGCAGTGGCCGGAGGTATCCAGCACCACCAAGCGGCTGTCGGGAATCTGCCGGTTCATGTACTCGCCCACGGCCATGGGCGCAATGACATCCTGCACACACTGAAGCACTAAGGTGGGCACAGTCACCTTGGCGAGGTCAGCCCGATTATCGGACAGAAACGTGACCCGCGCAAAGTGGCGGGCAATGGAGGGCTCGGTGCTACAAAAGCTATTGTTGAGCTCGGTGGCCAGCTCTGGCCGCTCGGGATGACCCATGATAACGGGCGTAATAGCCGCCGACCAGCCCAGGTAATTATTATCCATAGCCTCGATCAGCTCTTGGATGTCGGCCTGCTCAAACCCGCCGGTATAGCCCGCCTCGGCGTCATTAATGTAGCGGGGCGAAGGCCCTACCAGGATCAGCTGCTCAAAACGTTCGGGTTCTTGGTTCACGGCTAGCACCCCAATCATGGCACTTACCGAATGCCCCACGAAGATGACCCGGTCCAGGTTCAGGGCGTGCAGCACCGCTAGCACATCGTTGGCGTGGGCTGCCAGCGAATCGTAATGAGCGGGGTCGTAAGCTTTCAGGTCCGATTTGCCGGCGCCTATTAGATCCAGCAGCACCACTTGGTAACGGTCTTCAAACGCCGGGGCCACCAGCCGCCACATGCGCTGGTCGCAGCCAAAGCCGTGAACGAATACGATGGCCTGCTCGCCATTGCCAGTTACCGTGACGTTGTTGCGCTTCAGAATGTCCATTGCTTGCTTCGATTATGGTTGGGAGCGGCAGGCCGCCGCCCGTGGCGGCCCGGCCGCATGCCTGCAAGGTAGGCTATACTTTTCGCAGCCGAAGCGGTCTTAAATGCGTCGCGGCTGGGAGGATTTAGCCTAGCCATTACTTTCGAATAGCCTACGCTTGAGCCCGGCTGTCACTGCCGCCCGACGTTTACGACACCAGCTGCCGCGCCTCCTGCAGCCAGCGGTGAGCCTCCTGCTTGTTGCTGAAAGTGCGCATCTGAAAATGCTGCCCGATGCTTTGGTGCATGGCCTCTGCAGAAAGAGCGGCAAAGGACTCGGGGCTGACCACATGGGCAAAATGCGTAAGCCCACCGGCTATAGCCCTAGGTGTCCAGTCAGTAGCAATCCATTCCACAGCGTGGTCCCAAGGGCCCACCACCAAGCTGTTATCGTTAAGCAAAAGAGGACACTGGTGCGTGTTCAACGCCTCCAAGCAAGCATTGGCACCGGCTACGATACCAGCGTAGGTCTGATAGCCGATCCAGTTATTGTATACAAAGCGGTATTGCTCATCGTACTCGATGGTCAAGTACACTTTGCCGAAAGCATTAGTAAGCGTTGTTTTCATGACCTCAGCAAATCGACAGTCACCCACTTACGGCCGGAGCCGGCTGTGGCCCAAGAACGCGCCTACTTCTTAGGCTGGGCCTTTCCGCTTAAAAGTACTACAAATTCATCCCGATCAATGCCCGGGCGCAGGTTCAGCAGGCGCGTATACCAGCACGTGGGCCGGCGGAAGATTCAGCAGCACGTGCTGGCGGCTGATGGGTCGGAAAAAGCGTTCGAACAACCGGGTATTGCGAAGCGAATATTGAAATAAAACGAGCTTGCCGGCTGACCCTAGCAGCTGCCGGGTATGCTCCATGATGCGCCAGCCCAGACGCCGCGGCAGGGAAGAAAAAGGCAGCCCGCATACTACATAATCGGCTTGGCTGAAGCCCAGCGGCCGCAGGTACTCCGCCGTTTTATCGGCCGAGCCGTGGATGATGTGCACGTTGGCGTGCGAGGCGTACCGCTCACGCAGCAACTCGCTAAAGCGCCGGTTTACCTCCACCAGCACCAAGGCCGTTTCGGGGCGCCGACGGCGCAGCAGGGCTTCGGTAAAAACGCCGGTGCCGGGGCCGTATTCCACAATGCACTTGGCCGTAGCAAAGTCGATGGGGGCCATAACCTGCTCGGTAAGCTCTGCAGAGCTGGGCACCATGGATCCGACGGTGGCGGGGTTTCGGATGAACTCTTCGAGAAAAGAAGCCATAAAGAAAAAGCTGCGGTTTTAGGAGCGGCTTCTTGTACGCTGCTACGCCGTATGAAGGCGGTCCTGGAATAGGCTTTTTGATCAGAAGAGCGTGTTGTGCAGCCATCAACGCCCTCGGCAATCCAGAGGCGGCGGTGCTGCTTGAGGAAGTGCTTGATCAAGTTAGCAACACCAACATCCTTCACTTGCCTCTAAATCATGCACAATTGGGCTCAAGCTGGGCCATAACTCACTAGGTTCTCGTTCGTTGAGGATCTGTAACCCAAGCCCGACGCTATGCGCAGTAAACCCATCCGCCCGAAGGCCCACGGCGCCATTGATTATGGCTTTGTGACCTTGCAAGCTCTGGCTCCTACCCTCTTGGGCCTGCAGGGGCCGGCCCGTATGCTGTGCTACACTTTCGCCGGCGCCCAAGGGCTGCTCAATGCCACTACCGACCACCCGCTAGGCCTAAAGCGCTGGGTGCCGCTACGAGTGCACGGCCTCGTGGAAATCCCCTTCGTGCCCGCTCTACTGGTGCTGCCGTGGCTAATCGGCGCCCTGAAGCAACGCAATGCCCGGCGCTTTTTCATACCGTTTTTCGGTATCGCCTTGGCCAACTTTCTGCTCAGCGACTACAACGCTTACGAACAGAAGCCGAACGAGCAGGGCGAGGCTACCGGCAGGTAGCCCAGTCCCCGACTGGCGTCATGCCTGCTAGTCGGAGCTTCTACCTCAAACCAAGAGTTGCGCCTTACGACTGGCTTCGAAAACGCGCCAAGTACGGCGCCGTGCGGCTTTGCTTGGCTTTGGCCACGTCGGCTGGCGGACCCTGAGCTACTACGTGGCCGCCTTCGTCGCCGGCGCCGGGCCCCATGTCGATAACCCAGTCGCTACCAGCCACCACGCGCATGTCGTGCTCCACCACGATGACGGTGTTGCCGGCATCTACCAGGCCCTGCAGCTGCGTCATGAGTTTCTCCACATCGGCAGGGTGCAGGCCGGTGGTGGGCTCGTCGAGCACGTAAAGCGAATTGCCGCGGCCTTGGCGCTGCAGCTCCGTGGCCAGCTTGATGCGCTGCGCCTCCCCGCCCGACAGCTCGGTAGCAGGCTGGCCGAGGCGCAAGTAGCCCAGGCCCACTTCGCGCAGCACCGTGAGGGCGCGGTGCACAGCAGGCTCCTCGTCGAAGAACTGCCAGGCGTCGTCTACGGTCAGGCTCAGCACCTCCGCTATGTTCTTGTCGCGGTAGGTTATTTCGAGGGTTTTGGCGTTGTAGCGGGCGCCGTGGCATACAGGACAGGGCGCGTACACGCTCGGCAGAAACAGCAGCTCCACCATCACGAAGCCTTCGCCCAAGCAGTTTTCGCAGCGACCCTTGGCCACGTTGAAAGAGAAGCGGCCGGCATCGTAGCGGCGCTTGCGGGCGGCGGGCGTGGCCGCGAACAGCTTGCGCACGTGGTCGAACAGGCCGGTGTAGGTGGCCATGTTGGAGCGCGGCGTGCGCCCGATGGGTTTCTGATCGACGCGCACCAAACGCTTAATCTGCTCCAGCCCGCTCACGATGTGCCCGCCGGTAGCGGCGGGGGCAGCACGCTCCAGCGGGTCGGCTTCGGCTTCTTCTTCAGCCTCGATTTCCTGCCCCAAGTGCTCGGCTACCAGCTCCACCAACACCTGGCTGACCAAGCTGGACTTTCCGGAGCCCGACACGCCCGTAACGGTGGTGAGCACACCCAGCGGAAACGCCACGTCGAGCCCCTCAAGGTTGTTGCGCGTGATGCCGGCAAGCCGCAGCCAGCCGCGGGGCGTGCGCGGCTCCCGCCACTCAGCGGCTTCTTTATCGGCATGAAACAGGTAGCGGCGCGTTTGGGAAGCGGCGACATCGGCCAAACCTGCGGGCGCGCCGCTGTAGAGCACCTCCCCGCCCCGCTCACCGGCGGCCGGGCCCACGTCCACCAGCCAATCAGCCTGACGTACTACGTCCAGATTATGCTCCACCACGAAGAGCGAATTGCCGGCGCTTTTGAGGCTGTGCAAAGCTTTGAGTAGGGCTTCGGTATCCGAGGGGTGCAGGCCAGCAGAAGGCTCATCCAGCACGTAAACCACGCCGAACAAGTTGGAATACAGCTGCGTGGCCAGCCGTAGGCGCTGCAGCTCGCCCGGCGACAAGGTGGGCGTGCTGCGTTCCAGCGACAAATAGCCCAGGCCCAGATCGAGCAGCACCGCGAGGCGCGCTACCAGATCCTGCGCAATGCGTTGCGCCACAATGGCCTGCTCAGGATGCTCCGCGTCGTGGTCCTGGCGTTTAGCCGTTCCTTCAGCGTACGGACGCAGGAGTCCGGCTACCCGCTTCAGAGGCAGCGCGGCCATCTCGGCAATATCCAACCCGGCAAAAGTAACCGACAGCGACTCGGGCCGCAGGCGCTTGCCCTGGCACAGCGAGCAGGCGGTGCTGAGCATGTACTGCAGGGCCCGCTTCTTCATCAGGGGGCTTTGGGTATTGGCGAAAGTGTGCAGCACGTGGCGCCGGGCGCTGCTGAAGGTGCCCATATAGTTGGGCTGCTCCTTGTGCTTAAGGGCGCGCTGCGTTTCCTGGGGCGTATAACCAGGGTACACCGGCACCACCGGCTGCTCGTCGGTAAACAGGATCCAGTCGCGCTGCTCCTGCGGCAGTTCTTGCCAGGGCCGGTCCACGTCGTAGCCGAGCGTCACGAGGATGTCGCGCTGGTTTTGGCCTCCCCAGGCTAGGGGCCAGGCCTGAATGGCCCGTTCCCGGATGGTAAGCGTGGGGTCGGGCACCATGCTCTGCTCCGTCACTTCGTAGATGCGGCCCAGGCCGTGGCAGGTGGGGCAGGCACCTTCGGGCGTGTTCGGCGAAAAGGCTTCGGCGTAGATGATGCCCTGCCCGGCGGGGTAGTCGCCGGCGCGGGAGTAGAGCATGCGCAGCAGGTTCGAGAGCGTAGTGACGGAGCCCACCGAGGAGCGCGTGGTGGGCGTGCCGCGCTGCTGCTGCAGGGCCACGGCCGGCGGCAGCCCCTCGATGGTATCTACCTCAGGCACGGCCATCTGGTGAAAGAGCCGCCGCGCATACGGCGACACCGATTCCAGGTAGCGGCGCTGTGCCTCAGCATATAGGGTACCAAAGGCCAAGGACGATTTGCCGGAGCCCGATACGCCGGTGAACACCACCAACGCATCGCGCGGGATGTCCAGGTCGACGTTCTTAAGGTTGTGCTCCCGGGCGCCACGTACGCGCACGAAACCAGTGAAGTCGGCCGCTGCCGAAGAGTGAGCCTTTGATGCCATAGCTGAGTTGTCGGTGCCGCTGCGAAATAACCATTGGTTTGGAACCCTCATACGCAAGCGGCGCGGCAGCATCCAACCCCGGCAGGCAGTAGTCTGGCGGGCAAGGGGTTGAGGGTAGCTGAAGCCTGGAACTCGCTCACGGCGTTTGTCATGTCGAGCGCAGTCGGGACATCTCGCGTGCTGATGGCTTTGAGTAGTCCTACTGGATGGATTACTATCCAGCGAGATGTCTCGACAAGCTCGACATGACGTTCAGGAGGAGCGCGTGATAGATCTTGGTCAGTTACTTCTGGCGCAGCAGACTCGACAGGACGAACTAAATAGACAACGATTATCAACCACCCCTAACCCCTCCTCATCTGAGGATGGGAACTTGCTTAGCCGGCCTCAACACTCTCGTCTCACCATCCCAATAGCTGATCGGGCGGACCGGCTTTGCGTATGCATCCTTCGTTTGTGCCGTTACTTTGTGCCGCGCATGTGCAGGAGGGAATGTGTATCGATGCGAAACCCCTCTTGGCCTGCGAGGTTCCAAGACACTAGCGTCACCTGCCGATGCCTGTGTAGTTCTCTTTGTGTTTTACGCGTCTGGGGCAAGGGCTTGATGCTGATGCGGTGCCAATTGGGGTGCCGCAGCAACCCTAGCCCTTCCAGTTTGTCGATGCCATCATGTCGAAGCAGCAATATTTATTCTTGATCCTTATTCTAGGTAGCCTCACGGCCCTGGGCCCCTTTTCCATCGACATGTACCTGCCAGGCTTCCCGGCCATTGCGCAGGACCTCGGCACCACGGCGGCCCGCGTGGCGCTGTCGCTTTCCAGCTACTTCGTGGGTATTTCGGCCGGGCAACTGCTTTACGGACCGCTACTAGACCGCTTTGGGCGCAAAAAACCGCTTTATATTGGCTTGTTGCTGTACATCGCGGCTTCGGTGGCCTGCGCCGCCGTGCGCACAGTGGATGGGCTTATCGCCCTGCGCTTCTTTCAGGCCGTTGGAAGCTGCGCGGCGGCGGTGGCGTCCATGGCCATGGTGCGCGACCTGTTCCCAGTGAAGGACAGCGCCAAAGTGTTTGCCCTGCTGATGCTGGTGGTAGGTCTTTCGCCCATGATTGCGCCCACGGCGGGCGGCTACGTCACCGCGGCCTTCGGCTGGCAGGGCGTATTCGTGACTTTAGGCCTAATGGGGGCGGTACTGCTGCTGGCCTGCTGGCTCTGGCTGCCCAATACCTACGTGCCCGACACCACGCTTTCGCTTAAGCCCCGCCCCATCCTGACGGGCTTCTGGGAGGTGCTGCGCGAGCCGCAGTTTTATACCTACACTTTCACGGGCGCCATGTCGTTTTGCGGCCTCTTCGCCTACGTCGCCGACTCGCCGCTGGTGTTCATGGACATCTACCGCGTCGATGCCAAAATGTACGGTTGGATTTTCGCGGGCTTGTCGGTGGGCCTGATCGGGGCCAGCCAAGTCAATAGTGTACTGCTGCGCTACTACCGCAACGAGCAATTGGTATTCGTGGCGCTGATTTGCCAGGTAGCTACCAGCCTCGTGTTTCTGGCCCTTATGTATAGCGGCTGGCTGGGGTTGTATGGCACCATTGCCATGCTGTTCGTTTTTCTGTGCTGCCTGGGCTTCAGCAGCCCTAATACGGCGGCTTTGTCATTAGCTCCGTTTTCCCGAAAAGCGGGCAGTGCATCGGCTCTGATGGGCGCTATTCGGATGGGCTTGGGCGCAGTGGCATCGGCGGCCGTGAGCGTGTTCAACAACCACACCGCCGTGCCCATGGTAGCTGTGATGACGGCTACTTCGGTGCTGGCCTTGGGCATCTTGCTCGTCGGACGCCGCAAGATTCAGCCGCAGCCGGAAGGCCTGGAAATGCAGCTCGCGGAGCCGGTGCATTAAACCGAATCCGAAGCTTCGTCGCTAGTTCACCGCGCATTTACTTCTCCTGCTTATCCAGCCGAATCAGGCATTCGGAATTGATGCAGTAGCGCAGGCCAGCCGGCTCTGGACCGTCGGGAAATACATGGCCGAGGTGGCTGTCGCACACGTTGCAAAGGGCCTCCATTCGCTGCATATGGTGGCTGTTGTCGAACGCATAACAAATGGCATTTTTGCGGATGGGCTGCGTGAAACTAGGCCAGCCGGATATGGCGTGGTACTTCTGAGCCGAGCCAAATAACAGACTGCCGCAGCCGACGCAGGCATACAAGCCCGTTTCGTAGGAGCGGCAATACGCATTGCGGTACGGCGGCTCGGTTTCTTTCTCCCGCATGATGCCGTACTGCGCCGGCGTGAGTTGAGCTTGCCAGTCCGCTTCTGATTTCTGCACCCGGTGCGGCGGCTCGGGGTTGCTATACGTGGCGAATTTTAGAACGTCGATCCAGCGCAACATGGTGCGTGTACGCAACGGCGACGAGTTACGGCGCGACTCACAGCCGGTGCGACCTTTTACGAATGCAGACGAGTCCTGCCTGCCGGACCGGTCGAAACCAACTTTACAGTCACTGGTTTATCGGATTTGAACATGAACCACTATCATCAAACCACACTTTATGTATCACACTGCCTTTCAATATCCCACCTAGAATACTCTTATATAAACAGCACAAATAAATCCTGTTAAAAGCAGCCATCAGCAGTAACTTTACCCAATCTTTTCCGCATCTGAACAGCCTTAAAACCTGCTGATGAAACACCTCCTACTTTTCGTGCTGGCCTTCCACGCCTTCGCTGCGCAAGCCGTGCAGCTTACTTTCCGCGTGGATATGAGCCAGCAGACTGTGGCGCCGGGCGGCGTGCACGTGGCCGGCAACTTCCAGGCCGCCGCCGGCTTTCCAGCCGACTGGAACCCCGGCACTACCCGACTCACTGACCCCGACAACGACCGCATTTACGAGGTGACGGTAAACGTGCCCGCGGGCACTTACCTATATAAGTTTGTGAACGGCAACAGCTGGAATGGCGCGGAACTGCCTCCCGTCGATTGCGGCGTGGCCGATGGCGCCAACAACGTCAACCGGCAGGTGATAGTAGGCGGCTCGGCCGTGCGCCTGCCCAGCGTGACCTTTGGGGGTTGCAATACCCAAGTGCGCTTCGCCGTGAACATGACTGGCCAAACGGTGTCGCCGGCGGGCGTACACGTAATGGGTAACTTTCAGGCGCTGGCTGGCTACGGCCCCAACTGGAACGCCGCGGCCATTCCGCTTAGCGACGACAACGGCGACGGTATCTACGAGGTGCGGCTCTCCCTGCCCGCCCCCATGCGCTTTCAGTACCGCTTCGTCAACGGCACGACCTTGGCCAATGCCGAGACCGTACCCGCCGCCTGCGGCGTAGACGATGGCGCCGGCACCCTCAACCGCGTGTTCGATGCCACGGCCGCTACCAACACCACACCCACTTCGTGCTTTGCCAGCTGCCAAGCTTGCGGCCCCTCGCTCTCGGCCTACCCCACCTACTGGTGGAACGACGCCGTGTTCTACGAAATCTTTGTTCGCAGCTTCTACGACAGCAACGGTGACGGACAAGGCGACTTTGCCGGCCTCACGCAGAAGCTCGATTACTTGAACGACGGCAACCCGGCCACTACTTCCGATCTGGGTATCACCGGCATTTGGCTGATGCCCATGATGGAGTCGCCGAGCTACCACGGCTACGACGTGACCAACTACAAAGCTACCGAGCCCGACTACGGCACGATGGCCGAGTTTGAAGCCTTCCTGACGGCCGCGCACAACCGCGGCATCAAGGTGATTATCGACCTGGTGCTAAATCACTCTTCCAGCCAGCACCCGTGGTTTACGCAGTCGGCCAGCAGCGCTACCAATCAGTACCGCGACTGGTTCCGGTGGTCGGCTACCAACCCGGGCTACCTCGGTCCCTGGGGTCAGCAGGTGTGGCACCAGCGCAACGGCGCCTTTTACTATGGCATCTTCTGGGGCGGCATGCCCGATCTGAACTGGCGCAATCCGCAGCTCAAAGCCGCTATGTGGGACGCCACCCGCTTTTGGCTTCAGAAAGGCGTGGATGGCTACCGACTTGACGCGGTAAAGTACCTTGACGAGACCGGTAACACCCTCGAAAATACCCCCGAGACCTTCCGCCTGCTGGAAGAATTTCACGACACGGTGCGTGCCGCCAACCCCAATGCCTTTACCGTGGGTGAAGCTTGGTCCAATACCGCCGCCGTAGTGCCCTACGTGCTCAACGACCGGCTGGACGTATGCTTCGAGTTTGATCTGGCTTCGGCCATTATCAACGGTGTGAACTCCGGCAACGCCACCAACCTGCGTAATCAACTGACGCTGGTGGACCGCTCCTACCCGCGCCTGCAGTACGCTACCTTCCTCACCAACCACGATCAGGACCGCGTAATGGGCGCCTTTAGCGGCGACCAAGCGCGCATGAAACAGGCCGCCGCACTGTACCTCACTATGCCCGGCGTGCCCTTCCTGTACTACGGCGAAGAAGTAGGTCTGCTGGGCAGCGGCCCCGATGAAGACAAGCGCAAGCCCATGCAATGGACCGCCGGCACGCAGGCGGGCTTTACCACGGGCACGCCCTGGCGCAGCATCAACAGCAACTTTGCCCAGTTCAACGTGGCGACCCAACAGGCCGATCCGGCTTCGTTGCTGAACCATTACAAGAAGCTCATTCACCTGCGCAACGACCACAGCGCCCTGCGCAAAGGGTACTTGCTGCCCGTAACGGCTACGGCCAGCTCCTTGCTGAGCTACGCCCGCATTTACCAGCAGGAAGCCGTAGTAATGGTATCCAACCTGAGCAGCACGGCCGCCTCGGGTTTCAGCCTGAGCACTACGCTTTCTACTTTGGCTGCCGGCACCTACCAAGTTACGGAACTGCTTTCGGGCCAGACCGCTGGCACAGTTATCATCGATGCGCAGGGTGCCTTTAGCAACTGGACGCCGACGGTGGCTTCGCTGCCCGGCAACCAGACCCTGATGCTCCGCCTGACGCCCACGCAGCCCACCGCCACCACGGGCGCGCAGGTTGCTTTTGCGCCACAACTCTATCCCAATCCGGCTGCCCAGCAGGTCCGCCTGGAGGTGTCCGGCACGGTAAGCGCCGCTACTCAGATACAGGTATATGACCTGCAGGGCCGCTTGCTCCGCACCGAGAAGTTTAGCGGCACCCGCCACACGCTCGACGTAAGCACCTTGACCAACGGCACGTACTTTGTTCGGCTTCAGTCAGGCCAGGCTGTGTCGGTGCAGCGCCTACTGGTAGTGCATTAAAACAGACGTCTCAGACAGTTGACTGTTTGGGCTAATGTGGTCACCTCGTTGTAGCCCCGGCAGGACTTGAGTTTCTGTCGGGGTTACGGAAGCACTGCCGGAGCTAAATTTTCAACAGGTCTTAAGCTCGTTGCGTAATTTTGTTGCCATCGACTTGCTTTACAACCTGTTTCAGACGCCCCTTAATCCGGCCCGATGATTCTGCTCGCTTCGTTTTCGTTTCTGAATCTCTACCTGCACGAAGGCGCTTCGCGGGTGATTGAAGCCGAATGGCGCGGCTACGTCAGCAGTTCCTTTTTGCGCCAAGCCATTACCGAAGCCCTCGCCTTGGCCCAACAGCACCAAGCCACCGCTTGGATAGCTGACGACCGTCGCCTAGGGCCGGTTCGCCCAGCCGATCTGGAATGGGTAACCACCCAGATCCTGCCGCGCTTTGTGGAATCCGGCATTACCCGTTTTGCTCTCATTCAGTCAGAAGACCCGCTCAATCAGTTTCTGATCAGCAACAGGGTCGAGCAGGTAACAGAAGTAATTCCGCTTGAAGTGCGCCGCTTCACTAGCTTGGAAGAGGCGCGGGCTTGGACCGGCGTTAAGGTACTGAGCATGCCAACGGATTCAGGATTATGAACAGCTGATAATTAGCCACTAGCAATACCACAAAAAAGCCGGCCCGCTTCCTATGATACAGGAAGCGGGCCGGCTTTTTTGCTTGGTCCCGGTGCTTAGAAGTTGCGCTGAAACCAAGCTTTTAGTTCGTCGATTGACTGGCCGGTTTTCTGTTGCAAGCGGCCAAACCACTCGTCCTGCTTACCTTCTTGGTAGTCCAGGTCGTCGTCGGTGAGGTGGCCCCACTGCTGCTTGGCCTTGCCCTTTACTTCGTTCCAGCCACCACGGGCACGCAGTTCGGAAGAGTCGTTGAAGCTATTGTTATTCAGGTCCATGGTCGTAGGGAATTGGTGTGTAGTTGAGCTAACGTACGCTGAATCAAAAGGTTGGCAACCAGACATTAGCTAGCCTCGTCTGCCAGCGTTTTTCTGCTGCATGCCAAGCCTTGTTCCCGGCCCTAGCATTTAGCTAATAGTTTGGCGCCCATTCCGGCGTTAAGAACCAGTCAATCAGGCGCAAGCTCGCGGCTTTACCTAGCTGCCAATTGCCTGCAGCGTTAGTCAGTTCATTAGCTGCTGCACTGCGGCAAGCACTTCATCAATCTCGGCAAACAGGGGCCGATCCATCACATTGGGCAGGGTGCAGCGTCGCTGTAGCTGCTGCAGAGTTGCTAGTGCATCAGGGGCGTCGTCGGGGACAGTGCAGCGCTCCAGCAGTTCCTCCAGCAGGCAGCCATAGGCCCTGACTTCCAACCTCTGCAGCGCCAGCGCCGCGCCGGTGGAAACGGGGTCGTAAAAGCTGGCGGCTCCAAAGTCACCCAGCAGGCAGTCGCCGGCGGTAGTGGCTAGGATGTTGTGCGCATATAAGTCGCCGTGCAGGATGCCGCGGCCGTGCAGGTGCCGCGCCGCCGATGCGATGCCGCCCGCCAGACGCAGCAGCGCAGCCAGGGTAAAATAAGTGCCGGCCGCGTATACATCCCGGGTGCAGGTGGCAAAGCTAGGTGGCTCCGCCAGGTTGCGGAATTGTGGCTCAATTAGTTCTAACACCAAACCTTCGGCCGCTGCGGGATGCAGCGCAACCCGGCCGGCTACGGCAATCAGGTTGGGGTGACTGCCCGCACTTATGCAGGCAGCCATTTCGCTGCGCGGCAGCCCGTCGCTGGTCACGGCACCTTTGAACAGTTTCACCGCTACGTCGGTCGGCGAGGTGGTACCGCTCTGCTCCCAGCGGGCTTGGTAAATAACGCCGGAGGCACCTTCGCCTAGCTGCTGCTGCACCGCCAGGCTTCCCCACTCAATATCGGCAATTGGCTGCTGAGCCACGGCGGCAGCTTCCAGTTCGTCGGCAAAGGGGTTGCCCGAATAGGCCAGCCACGACAGCCGCGGCAGGGTCAGCAGCCATGAGGGAAGCGACGACAGGCGGTTGCCGGCAATGCGCAGCAGCTCCAGCCGAGTACAGGCCGCCATGGTCAGGGGCAAGTGCTCCAGCCGGTTGCCGGCCAGCATGAGCTTTTGCAGCTGCGCACAGTTTCCGATTTCGATGGGAAGGGCTTCCAATTCGTTGTCGGTAAGAATCAGCCAGCGCAGCTTGGCGGGCAACGCGGCCGCGGGCAGCGTTCGTATTTGGTTGGCCTTGAAACCCACCATGCTCAGCTCGGCGCACTGACCCAGTACCTCGGGTACCGTGGTGAAGCGGTTGTCGGAGCAAAACAGGATGCGCAGCTTGTGCAGGCGGCCCAAGTCGTCGGGCAAGGACGACAGTGCATTACCGGTAAGGTTGAGGATTTCCAGCGAATCGGCTAATGCAAAGATTTCGCGCGGAAACTCAGTGAGGCCGCAGGATAAGTCGAGCCGGGTGGCCCCGGCTAGCTGCCCGGTCCGGAGCTGTTCAAGCGTATGCATCGGGCAAAGGTCGCGCCCCGGCGCCGGAGTACCTACCAGTTGGCTGCTCGACTGTTCGGCAAGTCTGGGTTGCGGGTTAGTTCTGCAGAAAATCCAACGTGATTCAAGCAGCTACCTGCCGAGTTAATCCGGCCTAATAAGGCCTTTACCCCCAGGTTACAGCCTTTCACCGAAAAGCCGAAGCCCATCGTTATTATTTAATAATTTCTCCTAAAAACAATAACCCCGTCCGGGCGTAAAGTCGAACATGCGTTTAACAAAAAGCCGCATTTTGTTCAACAAATCCCGTTCCCGATGTCTCATGAAGAAGCTAACGCCATATCAGGGGAGTATTTAGCGTTTATCAACAACAAGGACTTCCCTTGCGTGGCTGCTAAAACCGCGCTTACCTGGAATCAACTCCAGTGCTTGGTCGTCGACCACTTGGCCTGTCCCAAAGATGACGCTGCCATTCTGCAGTTTGTGTACCAATTCGTGGATGCTTACCGCCAATCGGACAAGCTCTTCCATAGTGCCGCCGTCATTTTTAAAGGCCCCGAGGCACCCGATGAAAACATGTTTGAGGAATTGTTTTGGCAGCGCCTGCAGGCTCTGTCCAACCTCGACGCCCGCCAATACGGCTACGACCCACGCGTGGTATCCGACCCAAACTCGCCCGACTTCAGCTTCAGCTTAAAGGAAGAAGCCTTTTTCGTGATTGGCTTGCACCCGGGCAGTAGCCGGCCAGCCCGCCAGTTCCGGTATCCTACCATCGTGTTCAATGCCCACGCTCAGTTTGAGCAGTTGCGTACTACGGACCGTTACGAGTACTTGCAGAAAACCATCCGCAAGCGCGACGAAGCCTTCTCCGGCTCCATCAACCCTATGCTCCGCGACTTCGGCCAAGCTTCCGAAGCTTACCAATACACCGGCCGCTTGGTCGACGAATCCTGGAAATGCCCTTTCTTAAGCCAACATGGACGAGCTGACCATCATACCGCCGCGTAGCGGCACCGCGTTCGAACTGCGCAAGGGCCAGCGCCTGCGCGTGGTGGATATTCAGGGCGAGCAGGTGTCGGACTTTGTGTGTTACAACCGCCACGACCTGGCCGAATACCTCTCCTCGGGCCGCACCATCGACTACGCCGAAACCATCTTCCTGACCACTGGGCACCCGTTTTACTCCAATCGCTCCAACGTGATGTTTCAGATTGTGGAAGACACGGTGGGCCGGCACGACTTTCTGCTCACGCCCTGCTCAGCCGATACTTTCCGCATCATCTATGGTCACGAGCACCCGCACCGCGGCTGTTTCGGCAATCTGAGCGAGGCGTTAGCGCCCTACGGCATCAGTCCGGACGCCATCCCCATCTGTTTCAACATTTTCATGCACGTGACCGTGGATGGCGAGACCGGTAAAGTGGGCGTGCTGCCCCCCAAAAGCCGCGCCGGCGACTACTTGGTGCTGGAGGCCAAGATGGATCTGATTATAGGCATGACAGCGTGCTCGGCTGAAATGTCGAACAACTACTCGTTTAAGCCCATCGGGTATCAGGTGCAGAGCTAATTATCGTCCTCACCCATGCCAGTTCCCGGCGGAGCTGCCTGCAAGAGCCTGAGAAGCTGTGCAGGCAGCTCCGCCGGGAATTTTGCTTCAAGGCCATGTGCAGTCGTAGCATTTAGTAGCTGATCTGCATGAGGCTTGCACCCTTTACCGCCCACAATTACTTACTAGCTATGAACACCAAGCCAGCGTGACTTATACCCATACAGTGAACTTAAATAATATTTTATTATATTAATCGACCAATTAAGCACCGAAGTCATTCTAGCTGACGGGCGAGTTGGAAACCCCACCTATCACTTGTCCGGCCATGCAAAACATTCTTGTTCCGACCGATTTTTCGGCTGAAGCGCACAATGCGTTTGAACTGGCGCTGCAACTGGCCCACCGCACCGGCGGCCACGTTACTCTGCTGCACGTGGTAGATGCGCCCACTTCCGGCGGCGTCTCGTCGTCGGGTGGCCTCACCAACGACCCCGGCATGAACGGCGTATTTATGTTGCAACTATTGCAGGTAACCAAGCGCCGCATGCACGAGCTGATGCTGGAAGCTGCTGCTGCCCGCAACGTAGGCGAGGTGCAGGTGCGCGACCTCATCAAAATCGGTGACGTGGATGATGCCGTGCTCGAAACGGTGCGCGAATACGGCATCGACCTTATCGTAGTAGGAGCCCACGAGCAGGCGCCCGGCTCGCATTTGTTCGCATCCGATTCTCATGCCGAACGCTTGGTACGTCTTGCTCCATGTGCGGTGCTCACCGTGAAGCATCCCACGCCGCATTTCGACGTGCAGCACATCGTATTTGCTTCCGATTTTTCAGCCGAAGCCGATAGCGCTGTGCCCAGCCTGCACCAGGTTTCCAACGCCTTCCCCGAAGCCACGCTCCACCTGCTCGACGTGGTGCCCGGCGCCGCTGACCACCCCGCTGCGCTGGAGCGCATTCACTCCTTTGCGCAGCGCCACGGCATCACGACATACGAGCCCGATGTGTACGACTCGCCCAAGGTAAGCACCGGCATTCCGCGCTATGCCGAACTGGCCCACGCCGACTTGGTAGTAATGCTCACCCACGGCCGTACCGGTCTGCGGCATTTCCTGCAGGGCAGCATTGCCGAGAGCGTGGCGGTACATGCCTCGGCGCCAGTACTCACCTTTCATCCCTGATTAGTACTCTTTTCCACGACCAAACGGGAGCCCGCGGCGCATAAATGCGTCGCGGGCTCCCGTTTTTAGGTCGCAGCAGTAAACGGGGGAAGCGTAACTGCTACTCGAAAAAGAGGCTGTAAATGGCCCATGCTACGGCCATTAATGCCATCAGGTACCAGCCCAATTTGCGGTAGTTGTCGGGTGGAGTGTCATGCCTTTGGGGTCGGAGCTTGAGGCCGGGCAGCTTCATCACATCTAGGTTCAATGGATTGATAGTAACGCGCGCTAGTCCAGAGTCTGAACCCAGTACGCTCAGCAGGACCGTTTCACTAGCGGAAACAGAATCCTTCCAGTTCCCATTCATTCGTACTCTTTAGCAGAACAGCTAGATGCTGACGAGGAGCTTTTAGCCCTAAACAGCCACAAGGCATTGGAAACTACTCTGGCCTACCGAAGTCGGGCGAGCCGTCGGGGCGCCAGCTAAACGGCTTGTACCGAATCTGGCGGGCCCAGCCGGCACCGCTGCTGCGGGCGGCGTGGTAAACGATGTAATCCTGCTCCCCGAGCGTCACGAACGAAGCATGACCAGGGCCGAAAATGGTGTCGGTTTTGGAAAATACTGGTTCTGGTTCCTTTCGCCACGAGGCGGGGTCGAGCGGGTCGCCACCGAGGTAGGTTAGTTGGCCCAGGCAGTAGTCGTCGGTCCAGCTGCCGCTGGCTGAATAAATGATGAACAGGCGGCCGTGGCGCTGCAGCACCTGGGGGCCTTCGTTTACGTGCGGGTAGCCCTGCTTTTCCCACGCGTATTCGGGTCGCGACAGACACACCCGGTCCGAGTCGATGGTCCAGGGGTTGCTCATGCGGGCAATGTAGATGTTCTGGCTCACGTTGGTATGGCCTTCCCAACCCGACCACAGGAAATACAGCTGCCCGTCGTCAGTTGCCAGCACGGTCCCATCGATAGCCCAACGGTCAGTGGCAATGTCCAGGCGGCCCCTGAATTCGTAGCCGCCCAGCGGATCTTCGGACGTGCCTTCCAAGGCGTACATGCGCTCTTCGCCGTTGCGGGCATTGTACAGGGCAAAGTAGAGGTACCACTTCCCATTGACGCGCTGCAGCTCGGGGGCCCATATCTCGCGGTAGTCCGGCGTCGGGCCGTTCGTGCCGGGCCAGACTTCCACCAGCGGAGCCTGCGCCATATCCTGCAGCCGCTCAAACCGACCGATTAGAATCTTCTGTTTCAGCCGATCTACCGTGCAGTAATACAGCTGCCCTTCGTGCGCAATAACCCACGGGTCTTCGCCATCGGTCACCAGCACATGCGCTTGGTTACCGCTGGGCGGTAGCGCACGAGCCCGGCGGGTCATTTCGTTGATTTCGTCCACCGTCATGGGCGCTAGCTGCGCCTCTTGGTAGATGTGGTCTTCGGGAATGTGCATGGGTTAGGACGGAAATAAAGCCAGACCAGTGCCCCGTCGCCCCTGCCCCAAATGGTAGTCCGGGCTTGCCAGGGCAGAGGCGACTACTAGCCAGCAACTTGCTTTGCAAAACGCAGGAGTAGTTGGGCATCGGCCACAGGGTCGCCGCAGCGCCGAGTACTGCGTTACCGCTTTTACGCTTCGCCCATCATCAGGCCTTCGATGGTGTGCGCCTGCACGATGGGCTCCAGCTTATCGACCACGCGGCAGGTAAGGTGCTCCTTCAGCGTGGCGGGCAAGGCCTCGTAATAAGCACGGGTAAATTGCAAGTCGTGGCGCTCGGCATTGTTAGCGCTGGGCGCGTCCACGCCGAGTACCAGCGCCGGGCGGGGAATATTGGAGTGGTTGGCGGTGCCGCGGTGAATGGTAAGGGCCGAACGGGCCGAGATGTCGCCCATTTGCGGCAGCTTACGCTGGGCCCGCGCCTCGTAACGGGCATAATTGCTTTTGGGCGGAAACATACCGTGCTCAAAGCCTTCGGGCAGGTCCCACTGCGTGCCGGGCGCAATTTCGAAGGGCCCCATGTCTTCGGTCACGTCTACGGTAGTCAGGTTGAAGGCCAGGGAGTTCAGGCGGCGGCCCGTAGTGGTGTCATCAGGGGCCGGAAAGTCACGGTGCCAGGGCTGATTTACAGCGCCGGGGTTGGGCACATCAAAGCCGATTTCCACAATTTTATAATCGGACCCGAGCACGGCTTCGCACACGGCCGTCACCCACGGGTGCGTGGCCAGCTCCACAAAGCCGCGGATGCCTTCGGGGTGAATTTCCACGTAATGGCGCTTGGGTCCGCGGCCTACGGCCCCGCCGGGCCGCTTCAGGGCTTCCTCGTAGAGCACGGCCAGGTCTTCGCCGAGCTGCTGCGTCCATTCCCGACTGAAGGCGCCTTTCAGCCCAATAATGCCATCACCGTAAAGGCCGCCCATGACCTGCGCAATGTCGAAGGCGGGGCGCACCGCATTGTCCGTTAGCTCTGCTGTTTTCATACTGTTGCTGTTAGGTTGCTCTTCTTTACGAAGCACATTTCGTTCAGAGCCGTTCCCTGCTACAGAGGATATAGCGGTTACTTGCCTGACTAACTGATTGCCCAAGGCTGGCCTCAGGTGGCGTGAAGAAGCACTGCACGCCACCTGAAGCCGTGCGCGCTGCCTTTAGGAACTACACGAGAGCGTGGCGCAGCCAGGCTTGTGGCTGGCCCAGTCAGGCCGCTTGGCAGCCAGCTCGTCGTGCTCGGGTTGCTCGGCAAAAGGTGTTTTGAGCACCTGCATCAGCCGGTTTAGCACCGAGAGGTCGTCTTTTTCCGCCGCCTCAATGGCCTGCTGCGCCAGGTAGTTCCGCAACACGTATTTGGGGTTGGCGCTGAGCATCATTTCCTCGATGGCCGCGGGGCTGGCGGACTCCTGCTGCAGGCGCTGCATGTAGCGCTGCAGCCACTGCAGCAACTGCCCGTGCCCTTCGCTGCCCGGGGCTGAGTAGGCCGTGCTTTCAATCAGCTCACGCAGCACGGTTTCCTCGTCATTGGTTCCGCTGAGCAAGGCGGGCGCGGTACGCGATAGGTGTCGGAAAAACAGCGTCATGTCTACTTCGGCGGCTTCCATAGCCGGCGGCAATTCTTCCTGAATCAGCTTGGCATCATCAGCGGCGTCGGCTGAGGCCGTGAGGCCAAGCTTCCGTTGCATCATAGCAAGGTGCGTAGCCAGGAAGGTGTCGCCGTACAGGTCCAGGGCCGGACGTAACGTTTCGGGGTCTTCCACCAGCGGCACGAGGGCTCGTGCCAGCTGCAACAGGTTCCACATTCCCACATTGGGCTGCTGCCCGAAAGCGTAGCGGTGGGTGGAAAAGTCGGTGGTATTGGGCGTCCAGGTGGGGTCGAAAGGCTCCAGCCAGCCGTACGGGCCGTAGTCGATGGTCAACCCCAGAATGGACATGTTATCGGTATTCATGACGCCGTGCACGAAACCGACGCACATCCAATGGGCAATCATGACGGCTGTGCGCCGGCCCACTTCCTCCAGCCAACGCAGGTACACGGCCGACGAAGGCTCGCCCAGCTCGGGATAGTAGCGCCGGATAACGTAATCGGCGAGGGCACGCAGGTTGTCCATCTCGCCCGAAGCAGCGAAAATCTGGAAGTTGCCGAAGCGTACGAACGTAGGTGCTACCCGCGCCACGATGGCGCCGGGCTCGTCCTGCGGATTGCCGTTGTAGAACATGTCGCGCACTACGGTGTCGCCCGTAGCCACGAGGCTAAGCGCCCGGGTAGTGGGCACGCCGAGGTAGTGCATGGCCTCGCTGCACAAGAATTCGCGCACCGAGGAGCGCAGTACGGCCCGGCCATCGGCACGGCGCGAGTAAGGCGTGGGGCCGGCGCCTTTGAGCTGAACTTCCCAGGGGCTGCCATCGGTGGCACGCAGCTCGCCCAGAGAAATGGCGCGGCCGTCGCCGAGCTGCCCGGCCCAAGAGCCGAACTGGTGCCCGCCGTAGCGCGCCGCGAAGGGCTTCATGCTGTCGGTGACGAGGTTGCCGGCCAGAGCATTCACGGCCGGGCCGCGCTCGGGCGGCCGTGTGAGGCCCAGCTGCGCGGCCAGATCATCGGACCAAGCGAGTAGACGCGGGTCACGGACAGGCGTGGGAGCCACCCGTGAATAATGAAAGCCGGGCACCTGACGCGGGCGGTTGTCGCCGGTGGCTTCGCCGCGCAGTTCATCCACGAAGGAATTTTCAAACGCGGCCTGATCTAGTTGTTGAGGGGAAGAAGTCATTGCGAAGGGGTGTTTGCATTATCAGCGGTCCATTGGACAGACGCTGCAAGTTGGGCAACGGGGATTCGGCCGGCTTGTTTTGGTCGAGCTTCAGTTGCAGGCATTGGACACCCCGGTTTTGGCTCATTATTGAGGCATAAACTGCCACAGGCACAATGGTCCTTCGGTGGTGCATCGCCCCCGAGCCACCGCGTCGGACGCAAGAACATGACAGATTGCTTAGTGGAGGACGGCAGCAAGCAGGAGACAAACACGGGCCGACACACCCCTCTTCCTAGCCCGTGTTCTACTCGTCAGCTAGGGCTTTATCCCGATGGAGAAGCTCATTCAGCGCGGGGCTACGTAGTATAGCTCGTCGGATTTAAGGATTTCCCGACTATAAAACCCGTACAAACCCAGGAGCTAAATAAGCGGCATGGGCCGTTAAAGCCCCAGTCAGCAGCACTTAACTGCTTCTCTTGTCAGCTCCCATTATGCCTATGCATACGCTTTCTACTTCAGTTGCCACGGCTCCAATTCAGCTGCACTTGGTACCTGCGGGTTGTCGCCTTGACTTTGCGACTAAGCCCGGCAGCTACGCTTACGTCTACCGCCGCAGTCCGCATGAGGAATGGCAGTGTGTAGCGTACAACGCCTGCAGTCCTTACTTTGACCGCGGTGCCCAACCCACAGAAGCAGCCTTGGAATACTGCGTGCATTACCACGACGTCAATGGCTCGGTAACCGCCAGCACGCCCGTTGTGGAAGCTGCCCCCGCCAGTTTACCCAACAGCATTGGCTGGCTCAACTTGCCTTAAAAAAAGCGGAAGCGGCAAAGCCCTAGCCTTGCCGCTCCCACTGCCGTACACTCGGGTTTTACCTTGCGTCCTAGGTCCGCTGGCGCTCTGCCAGCCCTAGCCGCTGCACCGTTTCGGCTTCGAAATCAAACTCGATAAGCACAGCGGGCTCCTCCCCGATTACCCAGCCGTCGTGACCGGGCGCAATGGCTACGGCTTGCGGCGCCGCAAACTCTTCTACTTCTCCATCGGCGTACTCTATTCCGATGCGGCCGTGCGCCAGAAAGCCCACGTGCGCGTGTTGGCACAGCTCGGTGCCCACCACTTCCTTCAGGTGAGTAGACCAGCGGAAGCCCGGCGGGTACACGATGCGTTTTACCCGGGCAGCGCCGGTAGGCACCACATCCACCTGTACGCCGCCCACTTCGCGGCGCTGGGCACCCTTGATCGGGGCCAGCAAAGTATCCGTCAGATCCATATATGTAGGAGTTTTGGTAAAAAGCTTGCGAAGCGGCCAGTCAGCCTTGTGCTTAAATATAAAGTTTTCGGCGAGGCTTAGCGGTCGGCAAAATCATTTCAATAAGACAGCCCCTCGGCCATGCGCTGTAATAGCAGGGTCGAGGGGCTGTTGGTTTGCTGGCAAGTGCCGCCGGTCAGCTTAGGGACTGACCAGGTTCAGGCTCAGGTTGAAATACAGCGGGTTACCCAGGGTATTTTCAAACACCGGGTTGTTGTCGCCGCTGGGATTTTGAGTGCTGTATGCGTCGAAGCGCCAGTTGTGGCGGTAGCCTACCTGCGCCGACAGCCATACGAAACCCGCGAGCTGCCGCTCGTACGTGATGCGAGGCTTTAGCTCGCCGCGACGCAGGTACAAGTCCTGCCCGTTCACAGGCCCGAGGTAGTAAGCATTACCCTCGATTTCGTAGCCGAACATCAGCAGCGCGTTGGTGCCGAAGCTACGCCGCACATTGGCACGAGCCGGGAAAATGACTTCCACGCCCCACTGCGGGCTGAACGTGCGGTTGTAAAACACCACCGGAATGTGCAGCAGCTGCCCGGCGCGGTACGTGCGCGTCACGCCCAAGCCCCACATAAAGGAATCGGTGGGCTTCCAGCCGTAAATGGCGGTGCCACTGTACGTCATGGCCTTACCGCTGAGGTCGTCGAAGTTGCGGTAGTTGCCGTTCAGGTCGGCGTTGGCTTGTACGATGACGAAGTGCCGGTCGTCGAGCGGCTTAAACGCCGTGGCGTTCAGGCCCGTGGAGCGCAGCCCGCGGCGCAGCGACCTAAGCAGCGGCGACTGCTCGGCATTGTCGATGCCCACGCCGGTGTTCCAGTAAGTCAGGCCCAGGTTCAGGATAAAGCTGGAGCGCGAAATTACGGGCGTGTTCAGCCCTAGTCGCAGCCCGCCAAAGCGGTTTACCTTCTGCGTCACAGCCGTGCTAGCCGCCGAATTGGCCTGGTGAGGCCCGGTAGCGGTCAGATCAAACGGCATTTGGGCTTCGTAGCCTACCGAAATGAGCTTGGTGGGGCTGAGGTACAGTACTTTCTGGGTGGCGTATGCCCGTACTTTTTTGTCGTCGGCGCTGCCGAAGCTATCAAAGTCTTCGAAGTTCGTCGAGTCGGCGGGTGCTGTCGGAGCAGGCACACCGGTCGGCACCGGGGCCGTTTGGGCCCAGGCAGTGCCGGCCAGGCCCAGCCCCACGGCCAGCCCGATGCTCTTGCGTAGTAGTGCAGTCATAAAGCAGTTAGGCTTTCTTTACCTGCCGCTTCCACACGTCCGTCCGGCCGAAAACCGATACGCCGATATAGCCGCGTACTTCCAGCGTGTTGGCATCCACGAGGGTCATCTCGCAGGAGTAATCGTTGCCGGTTTTAGGGTCGTAAATGCGCCCGGCCTCCCATTTGTTGCTGCCGGCGTAGGTGAAGTCCCGCAGGTTTTCCAAGCCCTTCAGGGGCCGGCTACGCAGCTTTTCGTCGGGGTTGTTGATGTCGGTGCGGGGCGTACCGTCGGGGTTGTTCGGCACTTTCAGCCACACCACGCGGCCGTAATACTTGTCGCCCCGCTTCACGATCTGGACCATACCGGTGCCTTCACCGTTTTTCCATACCCCTACCACTGCATCGGGATTGTTGGCCAAGGCCAGCGAAACGGTGGCACAAAGGAGCAGGACCAGCAACAAGCTTTTCTTAAACCAGTTCATAAGCTAAGGTTTGAGTGAGGAATTACCTCAAACATACACCCAACCCGCTTTTTATAAAAGCATTACTATTTCATGAAAGAAAATTAATTTCTCTTCAGCTGGTTTGTGCTGCTATTGTCTTCATTAAAACAAAAACAGCATCGAACACCCTAAATCGAAATTGGAAGCAACTTAGAACGCTCACCCGGGGAGCCCGCAGAGCTGATGAACTTATCATGTGGACCTTTTCTGAGCGTGACTTGGCGCTTAGGCGCGGCCCACTCGAATCCGGAACGTGGCGCCCTCCCCTTCCTGACTGTCGACCTCGATGCTGCCGCCATTGGCCTGCACGATGCGGTTGACCAAGTACAAACCGACGCCCGAGCCAGCCGTGTGGTGATGCAACCGGCGAAACAGCTGAAACAGCTCGGTACCGTACCGGGCCGCGTCAAAGCCCAGGCCGTTGTCTTCCACCACCAGTACTGGCTGGTCGTTATCAACCCAGGTGGAGAGGTGGATGCGGGCCGGGCGGTTGGGGTCGGCGTACTTCAGCGAATTGCCGAGCAGGTTGTGCAGCACGATGCGCAGGTTGGCGCGGGGAAATGAAATAGCGGGACGGGCCGTAAAATCGGTGGTGATGCGTGCCCGGGCGGCGCGGACCTGGGGCTCCAGGGTATTGACGATTTCCTCGGTCATATCGTCCAACGAAACCATTTCGGCTGGCATGGTGCTGGTTTGCTGGGCTTGGCCCAGGGCCGCCAGCTCATCAATGGTCACGCTGAGGTGGTGCAACGACTCCTTGATCAGGCGTACAAGCAGCTGCTCTTCATCCGCGTCGGCGAACGTAGCGGCGCGGTGCATCTCGTGGAAGAGCCCGGTCAGGTTGTTGACGGGTTGCTTAAGGTCGTGCGAGGCCGCGTACACGAAGTTGTCGAGGTCCAGGTTGGTTCGGGTAAGCCGCCGGTTGGCTTCGGCCAGCTCCTCGTTGGCGGCCTGCACCTGTTCGCGGGCCTGCACCTGGTCGGTGATGTCGGTGACCAAGGTGAAAAAGCCGACTACTTCCTCGTTTTGCACATCCGGCACGTAGCTGGTCCGGATGTGTTTAACAAAGTTGTCGCGGTAGGGCATGCGGGCCTCGAAGTCCAGCCGCTCACCGGCCAGTGCCCGGTCGATGTACTGCTTTACGCCTTCATAAGCCTGCTCACCTACTATTTCGCGCACGGCCCGGCCCAGCAAGGCAGCCGGATCTTGGTTGAACCAGGCCTGGTAGGCATAGTTGGCAAACTGGTATTTCTCTTCCCGGTCTAAGTACCCAATGAGCACAGGCAGTGCATCGGTAATAAGCCGGAGCTGTCGGGCAATGGCTTCACTGGCCAGCTGTGCCTGCACTTCGCGGGTCAGATCGAATGCAAATACCAGTACCCCACTGATGTTGCCGTGCTTATCAAAAAGCGCCTGCTGAATGTAGTTGAAGTACCGTTCTTCCAGCACTCCGTCCTCCGCACGAGGGATGTCCACCTTGATGCCCTGCTCTTCGTGCGAGATGCCCGTGTTGTACACCTCGTGCAGGGTCCGATAAGCTTCGTGGCCGACTAACTCCGGCAGCGCCTCCCGGATGGTCTTGCCTAGCAGCTCCCGTTCGCCCGTAAACATCTTCCGGTAATTGGGATTGGCCAGTACATACCTCATATCGGGGCCCTGTACGATGCAGATGGCGGCCGGCACCTTTTGGAAGAGCTCTGCGAGGTATGTCCGCTGCTGCTCAGTTTCTTTCTGCGCCTGCTCCAGTTCCAGGGCCTGCTTCTGCACCAGCGCCTCATTCTGCGCCTGCCTATGTTGCTGGGCACGCAGCAGGGCTTCGTTTTCCACTTGGGCTGTGAGGTCGGTGATGACGTGCAGCACGTGACTTACTTGACCCAGCTCGTCCGGCATTGGAATGTGCCGAATCTGCCAGTGCCGTTCCAGCAAAGCTCCCGGGCGTTGCGGATCGGGCAGTTCAAACCGGCGCTGGGCCATGTCGTGGGGCTGGCCCGTGGTCAGCGCCTGCTGCAGAGAAGCCTCCAGCTGATGCCGCTCCGTTGTCATGTCGGAAGGCCAAAACGCCGACAGCGCATCGAAGAGCTGGTGATTTATTACTGCTTCGCGCTGGCTACCTGTTACTTCTAAGTACGCGGCGTTGGCAGCCTCAATGGTCAGTTCCGAAGACAAAAGCAGGCAGGGATTAGGCAGCGCCTCAACCAACGAAAGCAGCGCAGAAGAAGCAAGCGGCATAGAGCGTGAGCGTAAAGGACTCCCCTGCTTCGTTTGAAAAGCGAGTCTTCGTAAAGATAACGTACTACGGGCTTGGGGCACAGTCTGGCTGCTGCCCGCTGCTGCTCAGCAGAACTTTTGCGCCGTCTGCCATACGCGCGCTAAGCCCGGTTCCGGGCCGACGGGGCAGCCTGGAACCGGGCTTGAAAGTACTGCGCTCCAACGGAGTAACAACCATCTTTAGAAGTACCGCCAGCAGAAGACCGCCTCTCTTGGCGGGGCCCCCATTGGGGGTTACTCCGTGCGCAAATTGCTGATGGGGTTGGCGGTGGCAGCTTTTACCGCCTGGTACCCCACCGTGAGGAAGGCCACGGCGGCGGCCAGTAGCCCGGCCGCTGCAAAAGCCCACCACGGAACCTCAATACGGTAGGCAAAATCCTGCAACCAGCGGTGCATGGCAAACCAGGCGGCCGGGAAGGCAATGAGGGCTGCTACGGCCACCAGTACCAGAAACTCCTTGGAAAGCAGGCCCACGATGGTAGTCACACTGGCCCCAAGCACCTTCCGAATGCCGATTTCCTTTTTGCGACGCTCAGCCGCGTAAGTCGCCAGGCCAAACAGGCCCAGGCAGCCCACGAAGATGGCAATGCCGGTGAAGGTGAAGAGCAAGGTTTGCAGCTTGTCTTCGGCCTTGTACATCTGCTCGAAGTTGTCGTCCAGAAACTTGTATTCGATGGGGCTATCGGGGCTGAACTTGGCCCATACCTGCTTCACGCCTTCCACCGAGCTGCCGATGTTGTCGGGCTTTAGCTTGACGGCTACTTTCCAATAGGCGTCGGGGAAGATCTGAATTACGGCTGGCTCCAGCTTGTCGTAGAGGCTCTTGTAGTGAAAGTCCTTCACCACGCCGATAACCTTGCCGATTTTCAGCGAATCGGGGTTTGTGTCGCTCCACACCTTCCAATGCAGGGTTTTGCCCAAGGCCTTCTGCCCCGTACCGAAGCCGAGCGTCTTCACGGCCATTTCGTTGATGATAAAGGCGTGGTCCTTATCGGTGCTCTGCTCCTTAGAGAAGTCGCGGCCGGCAGTCAGCTGTAAGCCTAGGGTTTTGAGGTAGTCATAATCGACCATCAGGTGCGTCACCGATTGCTCCTTCTTCTCGCCGTTGGTAGGCACGATGATGCCGTCGCCGGCCACCTGGTCGCCGGGGAAGCCGTAGCCGATGCTGGCCGATACCACGCCGGGCACTTGCAGCAGCTCGTGCTTGAAGGCGTCGTAGTGCTCATTCATGTTTTCACCGCGCATGGGGAAAAACATGATTTGCTCGCGGTTAAAGCCCAGATCTTTGTTGTGCAGGTACGACACTTGCCGGTACACCACCAGCGCGCACACAATCAGGAATACCGACAAGGCAAATTGCACCACGATCAGCCCGTGGCGCAGCCACTGCACCCGGCCAAAGACCCCGTCGGTGACCACAGCGCTCTTGAGCACCTTCACCGGCTGGAAGCTGGACAGCACCAGCGCCGGATAGAAGCCGGCCAGCAGGCCCACCGCTACCCCCAGCACCACCAGCAGGCCCAACAGCGCGGGGTTGGCAACCAAATCAAACGTCATGGTTTTGCCCGTGAAGGCATTCAGCGAAGGCAATAGCAGGCTCGTGAGCAGGGCAGCCAATGCCACACTTACCAGCGCAAGCAGCACCGTCTCGCTCAGAAACTGCAGCATCAGCTGCTCGCGGCTGGCCCCAATGGTTTTGCGGATGCCCACTTCCTTGGCGCGCTGCATGGACTTGGCCGTGGCCAGGTTCACGAAATTGAAACCGGCAATGAGCAGGATGAACGCGGCAATGAAGCTCAGGGCTTTCACGTAGGTGATGTTGCCCTTGATGGACGAGTCGAACTTGAAGTTGGCCGAATACAGGTGCACCTGGTGCAGGGGCTGCAAAAACGTCACTTCCGTAATCTGGTCGTCGGGCGGCAAGGTGGGGTTTACCTGCTGCTTGACGTAGTTCTGCAGCTTGGCCTGGGTTTGCTGTGCATCGGTGCCGGGGCGCAGCTTGATGTAGGTATAGAACTGATGCCAACCCCATTTCAGCATGCGCGTCTTGGGCAAGCCTGTCGACGACAAGGGCAGGATATAATTGATTTTCAGGTGAAACTTCGATAAGTCGTTGCGCAGAACGCCCTTCACCATGAAGTTCTGTTTGTTCACCTTGATTTCCTTGCCAACCGGGTTTTCGTTGCCAAAAAAGTTGGTTGCCACGTCTTCGGCCAGCACAATGGACGTGGGCGCGTCCAGTGCGTGGCTGGCGGAACCGTACTTAAAGGGCAACTCGAAAATCCCGAAGAAGGTAGAATCGGCAATGACGCTGTGCTCGACGTAGATTTTCTTGTCGCCGACCTCCAGCAGGTTGGTGGCCGACTGCATCAGGATACGCATCGTTTGCTCGACCTCCGGGAAGTCTTGCTTCAGGGCGGTGGCGTACATGGGGGGCACGGGCGCAGCGGTTTCCTGAGTTTCGCTTCGCACGTGCTCGGCGTAGAGGCGGTAAATCCGCTCGCCGTTCGGCACGTCCTTATCGAACTGCAGCTCGTCGTACACGAAGAGGCCGATAAGCAGGCAGGCGGTCAGGCCCAAAGCCAAGCCGGCGATGTTGATGAAGGAAAAGCCCTTGTGGCGGAGCAGGTTGCGGTAGGCAACGAGCAGGTAGTTCTTGAACATGGCATCGAGAGGGAGAAGCGCAGGAAAAAAGGTGCCGGCGTTAGGGCTCAGACTGTGAAAGGCTGCTGCACGTTTTCCAGCACCACCTGCCCGTCGAGCAGGCGGATGACGCGGTGCGCGTAGCGCGCATCGTGTTCGGAGTGCGTCACCATCACGATGGTGGTGCCGGCCTCGTTCAGCTCAGTGAGCAGCTCCATCACCTCGTTGCCGTTCGAGGAATCGAGGTTGCCGGTGGGTTCGTCGGCCAGAATCAGGCGGGGGCTGTTTATCACGGCCCGGGCCACGGCCACGCGCTGCTGCTGCCCCCCCGACAGCTGCTGCGGGAAGTGGTTGCGGCGGTGCATGATCTGCATCTTCTCTAGCACCCGTTCCACTTTTTGCTTGCGTTCAGTGGCCCCCACGCCCAGGTAAATCAGCGGCAACTCCACGTTTTCAGCTACCGTCAGCTCCTCAATCAGGTTGAAGCTCTGAAACACGAAGCCGATGTGCTTTTTGCGCAGCTCGGCGCGGCGCCGCTCGGCCACGTGGCTTACATCGGTGCCGGCAAAGCTGAACCGGCCGCCGTCGGGCTCGTCGAGCAAACCGATGATGTTGAGCAAAGTGGATTTGCCGCAGCCCGAAGGCCCCATGATGGCCACGAACTCGCCTTCGCCTACGGTAAGCGACACGTTGTTCAGTGCTTTGGTCTGTACTTCCTCCGTGCGGTAAATCTTCTCAAGGTTCTCGATGGTAATCATGGTGCAGGGCAGTTACGGGTTGGGAGGTTCGAGAGCAAAGTTTTTGTTAAGTAGGACGTCCTGCTGAGCCTGTCGAAGCATCTCTACCGCTTTGTCAGGTTCCATTCACTCACTATAGCATCTGATTACTATCAGTAGAGATGCTTCGACAGGCTCAGCAGGACGTTCTTATTTTGCTTATTTCATTCATGATCAGGCGCTATGGCTGCTTGGCTTGCAGCACCAGCTCGCCCATGGTTTCGTAGCCTTCGTAGCTGGAAGTCACTACCCGGTCGCCGGGCTGCAGGCCTTCCAGTACTTCATAGAAATCGGGGTTTTGACGGCCCAGCCGGATATCGGTACGGTAGGCCTTGCTCCCGTCGGCGCTGACTTTAAAAATCCAGTTGCCGCCGGTTTTCTGATTGAAGCCACCGCGGGGCACGCGCACGGCTTGGGTTTGGTCGCTCAGGGCCAGGCGTACGGGCAAGGTCTGACCGCGGCGAATGTCTGGGGGCGCGGCGCCCACAAACTCCAGGTCTACCTGCAGGCCCTGTGTCACCTGCGGGAATATTTTCTTCACGCTGAGCAGGTAACGTTGCCCGTTCACGTTGGCCTCGGCCTGCTGCCCCGGAAACACGCGTGAAATGTAGTACTGGTCGATGGTGGCGCGCACTTTCAGGCCGCTAAGCATATCCAGCTGCCCGATGCGCTGCCCGCGGGTTTTGAGCTCCCCGATTTCGGCGTTGAGCGAGGTAACGTGGCCGGCGGTGGGGGCTTTGATGGTCAGGTCGTCGAGCTTGCGGCGCATCAGGGCCAAGTTGCTTTGCATACGCCCCACCGACTGCTGCATCTGGTCGATCTGTTGCCGCATGGTAAGCGAATCCTGGCGCAGCGACTGCCGGGTGAGCTGCCGGCGCCGGCGCTGATATTCGTAGTTGTTGCGCGTCTGCAGGTATTCCTGCTGCGAAATCACCTTCTGTTCGTAGAGGCTCTGGTTTAGTGTGTGCAGGCGCTGGGCTTCCTGCAGTTGGTGGTCGATTTCGGCCAGTTGGTTGAGCTGCTGAATGCGGTTTTGCTGGAGCAGATTGCGCGTGTTGTGCAGGTTGTTCATTAGGTCAAACACAGCCGTCTCGCGGTTTACCATTTCCAGTTGCAGGTCGGTATTTGCGAGCCGAATAATGGGCTGACCGGCTTGCACGCTGGCGCCGTCTTCCACCAGAATCTGCTGCACGGTGCCGCCCTCGGGTGCATCCAGAAAGATGGTTTTGATGGGCATCACGGCGCCATCCACCGGCACAAACTCCTGAAACGGGCCACGCGTCACGGCGCTGATGGTCAGCCGCTCCGGGTCCACGTTCAGCTTGGCCGGGCCCGCCGTTGAGAGCAGGCTGCGCGCCACCAGTGCCACCACTACCAAGCCCACTGCCAGCAGCACTAGCTTGCTCGTGGTCCAGGTTTTCTTTTTTATCGCAACGTCCATGTGCTTGGCTACTTTCGGTTCGCCTCAGCAAAAGGCGGCCACTAACCACACACGAAGAACTATGCCTATATTATAATAATCTATAAATCAATGCTTTAAATATAAGTAACACTTATCAAGCCCTCAAAATGTTCGGTTTCGATACACTTTACCGTCCGCTTCTGATACACCTAAACGTACCGCGCACTTCGCAAGCGGCCGCCAGAGGCCCGGGAGCAGCTTTTTGGGAATTAGTATAGTTTATGAGGGGGATTTCAGTGCTTGCATCCCGAAGCGGCGCCAGCGCCCCACCCCGATTACGACAGCAGATTCCATGATTCTCAAAAAAGCCCGCGTTTTGGTAGTCGACGACGACACAGATGTGCTGTTCGCCATGCGCATGCTGCTCAAAACCGAGGTGCAGGAAGTAGTCACCGAGAAAAACCCCGAACTGTTGCTCTCCCTACTGGGCAAGCAGCGCTTCGACGTGATTTTTCTGGACATGAACTACAAAAGCACCGTGGGCTCCGGCAACGAAGGCCTGTACTGGCTAGGGCGCATTCGGGAAAAAGACCCCGCGGCCACTGTCATCATGATTACGGCCCACGGCGAGGTGAGCACGGCGGTGCGCTCCTTGAAAGCCGGCGCCACCGATTTCATTGTGAAGCCTTGGCGCAACGAGCAACTGCTGGAAACCCTGGAAGCGGCCTTGCAGCAGCGGGCCCATTTGGTCCAGAGCCACTCTCCCACGCCGGCGCCGCGCCGCGCCGCACCCTTCACCGATTTTGGGCTGCTGGGTCAGTCAGAGGCCATGCAGGAGGTGTTCTATAAGATTGAAAAGGTAGCGCCCACCGAGGCCAACATTCTGTTGCTGGGCGAAAACGGCACCGGCAAAGAACTGGTGGCCAAAGCCCTGCACGAACGCTCTTTCCGGGCAGCTAAACCCTTCATCACGGCCGACTTGGCCGCCATGAGCGAAGGCATCTTTGAAAGCGAGTTGTTCGGCCACAAGCGCGGCTCTTTCACCGATGCCCGCGAAGACCGCGTGGGCCGCTTTGAGGCCGCTACGGGTGGCACGTTGTTTCTGGACGAAATCGGCAACATCTCGCTGCCCCAGCAAGCCAAATTGCTCACGGCCCTACAGAACCGCCAAGTGATTCCCCTGGGCAGCAACGTGCCAGTGCCTGTGGATATTCGACTGATTTCGGCTACTAACGCGCCCCTCTACGAGATGGCCGCCCGCAACGAGTTTCGCAAGGACTTGATTTACCGCCTCAACACGGTGGAAATCACGCTGCCGCCGCTGCGCGACCGCGCCGACGATGTGCTGCTGCTGGCCCGCCACTTCGCCACCTTGTACGCCGCCCGCAACCGTAAGTCCGCGCCCGACTTTGAACCAGCTACGTTGCAGAAGCTCCGACAACATCAGTGGCCCGGCAACGTGCGCGAACTGCAGCACGCCGTGGAGCGCGCCGTCATCCTAGCGGAAGGCGACGTGCTGCGCCCGCAGGACTTTCACTTTTCCGCCCTCGAAGCGCCGGCCGCACCCCACCCGGCCCTGCTCCTGCCCGACGGCCCGCTGCAACTGCAGGAGGTGGAAAAGCACACGATTCTGCGCGTAATCGAACGCCACAACGGCAACATTACCAAAGCAGCCAAGGAGTTGGGCCTCACCCGCACCGCGCTCTACCGCCGCCTCGACAAGCATGATCTTTAAGCGCCTGGAATTCGGGGTGGGACTGCGGCTGCTGGGCTTGCTTGCGCTGCTTGGCGCCGGGCTGTACACGCTGCAGCACGCCCGCTACACCCTGCTGATATTCGTGGTGCTCGCGCTGGGCTTAGCCGTGTGGGAGCTAGGCCGCTACGTGACGCGCAGCAACCGAACCCTGGCCGATTTTCTGCTGGCAGTGAAGTACCGCGACTTCGCGCAGCACTACAACGAGGCCCACGCCGATCCGTCGGTGCGCCATTTGCATGCGGCTTTCAACCAGCTCAATGCATCTTTTCGGCAGCTCAGCGCTGAGCGTGAATCTCAGCATACCTACCTGCAAACGCTGCTGCAGCTCATCGATACGGGCATTATATCTTACGATGCTACGGGCGCAGTGGAATGGGTCAATGAATCCTTTAAACATACGCTGGAGCTGCCCTATCTGAAGAGCATTCAGACGCTGCAAAAGCGCCTGCCGGTGCTGTATGAGGCTATCCGGCAGCTGCAGCCCGGCGTCCCGATGGTGGTGCGGCTCGCTGTGAGCCACCAAACCCTGCAGCTGCTGCTGTCGGCTACTGGGTTTCGGCTGCAGGACCGAGAATTTACGTTGGTGGCATTCAAGAACGTGAGCCACACCCTCGACGAAACCGAAACTGAAGCCTGGCAGAAGCTACTGCGCGTGATGACCCACGAAATCATGAACTCGGTGGCTCCTATTGCCTCATTGGCCGATTCGCTAAGTCGCCACCTGCACCGCGAACTGGAGCAGGTACCCGCCGCACTGCCGGCCGACCGGGTCCTGTTGGATGATCTTGCCGAAGGCATCAGCATAATTCAGCACCGCAGCGAGGGCCTGCTGCGCTTTGCGGAGGTGTACCGCGACCTAAGCAAAATCACCACTCCGCTGCTGGCCACGGTACCAGTGCAGCAGCTTTTCAGCAATACTCGCCGGCTGCTGGCACCGCAGCTGGCCGCGGCTCGCATCGAGTTGCACTGCGAAGTAGCGCCCCCCAATTTGGAGGTGCGTGTGGATGAGCACTTGATGGAACAGGTGCTGATCAACCTGGTGCTCAATGCCACGCATGCCGTGCACGAGCACGCGCAGCCGCGCATTCACCTGCTGGCCCGCCAGACAGAGGCAGGCCGTATCATCATCGAGGTGGCTGACAACGGTCATGGCATTCCTCCTGAACTGCTGAGCAGCATCTTCATTCCCTTCTTTTCCACTCGCAAAAACGGCACTGGCATCGGGCTGAGCCTGGCCAAGCAAATCATGCACGTGCACCGCGGCAGCATCAGTGTGCGGTCAGAAGTGGGCGAAGGCGCCGTTTTTCGGCTAGAGCTTTGATCGACCGTCTGCCGACTACATCAAGCACGCATTCAGGCAGCCGGTTGACACCAAGCCAGAGCAGGGAGTCGGCAGCAAACGACTAAAACCGTCATGCTGAGAAACCTCACAACAAAAAAGCACCCGCAACGGGTGCTTTTTTGTTTAGTCGATGAATTGCCGTTTGAGTTTTTCGCTCGCGTCGCGCAGGCTGGCGGCCCAGGAGCCAGCCGTGCCTTCGGCAAACAAATCCTTGCCTGGAATACCGAGACGTACGCGGGCCGTTTTATTGTTCTCGGGGTTGGAGCCCTCTTCGCGTAGGTACACATCGGCGGCCACTATATCCTGGCGGAAGCGCATCACGCGGCGCAGCTCGTTTTCTACCTGCGTCACGATTTCCGGCGTTTCCTGAAAACCAACGGTTTGAAGGTCCATTTTGATGTTGTCAACGGAGTATTGCATGGGATGTGAGGTGATAGTGAAATCCTTGGCCAAACCGGCGGTGCCTGGCTAGCCACTACCAGAACTAACGGACTGCCGAGGCTTGGGTTTACTATTGGGGTGATTTATGGCAGCCGAATGGCGGCTGTGATGAAGCCATTCTGAGGCAACTAGCACGCAGCTGCGCCGGTCTTTTTTTGTGTTACTGAGGGTGATACTTGCCTGGGTGCGTGATTAATCAGTAGAAAGCCTGCCCCTATGAAACCACTTCATGCTGCCTCACCTGCATCGGCCGAAGAGCTACGCGCCGCGCTGCTCACCGACCGCACCGGTACGCTCACCCATTTGTATCAGCGCACCTTCCCTACGGTGCGCCAGCATGTGCTGCGCCACGGCGGCAGCGCCCCCGATGCGCAGGATGTGTTTCAAGATGCCCTAGTGATACTTTACGAAAAGGCTGTGGGCGGCACCCTGGTACTTACGGCTGCGCCCAGCACTTACCTCGTGAGCATCAGCCGCAACCTGTGGCAGCGCGAGCTGGCCCGTCGCAACCGGCACCTACAGACCGCCCTCGGCGCGGAGCATGCCGACTTGCCCGAGCCCTCCGAACCCGCCGCAGCGCCAGCCCTGGCGGTACTCGAATACGTGGAGCAGCTGGGCGAGAAGTGCAAAAGCATTCTGCTCTCGTTCTACTACTTCCAGCAGCCGCTGGAGCATATCGCCCGCACGCACCAGTACGGCAGTATCCGCTCGGCTACGGTTCAGAAATTCAAGTGCCTGGAGCGCCTGCGCAAAGCCGTGCGCCCCGCCCTCGACCGCCTCCTGCACGCCCTCTAACGCCCACGGCTATGCGCCCAGAACTCGAACGCCTCCACCGCATCGAACAGCACCTGCGGGCCCAGCCGGAAGTGGCAGCCGATTGGCAACTGGCCATGCTGCTCGACCCTGACCTGGCCGCCGATGCTGAGCTGCAGCAGCAGTTGTACCAAGGCTTGCACCTAGCCGGCCAGCGCCAGTTGCGCGCCGAGCTGCATGTGATTCACCAGCACCTCTACGGCGGCGTAGGCCACTGGCTACAAGCCGCTACTAATGGCTTGCGCAGCCTGTTGCGCCACAAGCCGCACCGCCGCCCGCCGCGCCGGTAGCTCCTCTTCTTCTAGGCCTTTTCAGCGTGGCTGCCCGCCACTGCCAGCTTGGGCTATGCCCGTGTGTAGCCGCCGATTATACCCACTTTCCCAACTGCTTTTAATCAATGCTGAACCATCACGAATTCCGCAAATTCGCCGTTAAGGGCCAAGGCCTGAGCGGCCTGGGCCTCGATCAGTACCTGCACCACGTCATGGCCCAGAGCAGCCATTTTGTTACGGGCATGACGCGCTCGGTAATCGAGGAGCGCCCCACGCGCTTCGCCGAGATTGACGTGTTTTCGCGCCTGATCATGGACCGCATTGTTTTCCTCGGTACTGCCGTCGACGACAACGTGGCGAACATCATCAACGCCCAATTGCTCTTCCTCGAATCCGTCGATGCTAAAAAGGATATCCTGCTGTACATCAACTCGCCGGGCGGCTCGGTGTACGCCGGCCTGGGCATCTACGACACCATGCAGTACATCGGCCCCGACGTCGCCACTATTTGCACCGGGCTGGCGGCTTCCATGGGTGCTTTTCTGCTGTCGAGTGGCGCCAAGGACAAACGCTCGGCACTGCCCCACGCCCGCGTCATGATTCACCAGCCCTCCGGTGGCGTGCAGGGCCCCTCGGCGGATATCGAAATTACGGCCCGCGAGATTCTGAAACTGCGCAAAGAGCTGTACGACATTTACGCCCGCAACACCGGCAAAACCTACCAGCAGATTCACGACGACTCCGACCGTGACTACTGGCTGCGCGCCGACGAAGCCAAGGAATACGGCCTCATCGACGAAGTACTGGAACGGCCTCAATCGTAGCACAAGGCTCAGGTCGTGAGCTTGCGGGCACAATGGCTTTTACAAATCCGTGTCTGGATGTATGATTCCAAACCGGCTTGTTGAGCGACGGCGAGGCAACTCGCTTCGTTGCTGACACACAGGCGAAGCAGTAGTGACGCTTCGACGCCGTTCTGGCTGACGTGCTATGGGCTTGTCACCATGTTAGACGGACTGCTCAAAAGGCCCAGTCGCTTTTACTTCATCAGTTGCCACTTGATGCGCGTGTAGGCAATGCGAAAACCGTTTTTCTCGGCGTTGCGCTGCGACTGGCTGCCGGGCAGCGCGCCCATCATGGCTATCCGGGCGCCATGCTCGGCTGCGTAGCGCAGGCGGGCATCCAGCAGGGCCAGCTGCGCCCCCTGCCGACGACCGGCCGGCGCCGTACTGGCGCCGGCCAGCACGGCCACGCCTTCGTGCAAGTGCAGCACCCCAGCAGCAATAGGCTGACCCGCCAGTTCAGCCAGAAAAGGCACTGCCCCGGCGCTATGAGCCGTGAGCTGACCATACTCCAGCATGAAGGCTTCCAGGCCCTCAGCCTCAGTGCTCCAGCCTAGCGCGGAAGTACGGGCCCACAGCTCGGCCTCGGCGGGGCTGATGCGGCGCGTGTGGAGTTGCGGATTTGGGGCGGCCAGCGGCTGGCGGGTACCGTCTAGCGGTTGGTACAGCACGCTGGTAAACTCAAAGGGCTGGTAGCCGCGCTGGTTTAGCAGAGAGAAAAGAGCCGGATCGGCCATGGGGCTGATTTCGTGACACACCGGTGCCTGCCGCTCCTGAAAAAAGCGTTCCAGTGCATCCAGCTCGGCTGGGCCCACGGCGTCGAAAACGCCCAGCCCGAAGGTTTGCGTCAGCGGAGACTCGGGCCCATCGAACATGGCGTAGGCACCGGCTATGGTGGTCCAGCAAGCACCGCTGTCGGGCTGAAGGCGGGCGCGGGCTTCTACAAAGCTGGCATTGCTGCGGCCTTCGGCGCGTTCGAGCTGCTGGGCCAGGGTGCGGTCGGCAAAAATCATGGCTTCGGGGTTAGCGCGTCGGCGCAGTAAGCATCGCCTAGCTGCTTGCCGAGGCTGTAGTAATAGCGGGCTTTTACGTGGTCTTTGGGGTAGTCGAAAGAGCCATTCTGGTGAATGTTGCCCAGCTGACGAATGGCCGTCACATCGTTTCGCACGGCCGCAAACTCATAGAGCTCCACCGCCTTTTTGGTCGACATCTCAACGCCCTGACCGAAGTGATAGAGCTTGGCCAGCTGCACGTACGCGCCGGCCTGGCCCAGCTTGATCTGCTGCCCATAGTAGCGAATGGCCTCCGTCGCATCCACCATGCCGCCGAGCTCAGTCACATCCACCCGCGCGCCGGGCCGGACATCGGCTTCCACGCGGCTAGGCTCGAAACGCGGCGAGCTGATTCGCACGGTATCGATTCGGTGGCCGGCCTTTTTCAGCACGAGCGAATTGCTCATATCCACCACGTACTTGGCGTTGTTGCCGACGAGCACCAGCGTGTCCGTTCCCTTGCCGCCCAGGGTTAGCAGGTTGGCATTGCAGATGCGAATCAGGTTGTTGTCGCCCTTGATGATGACCACGTCGTGGCTTTGATCGAAGTAAGCCGCGTTCTGCCGGATTACGTCGATCAGGTTGTTGGAACCCTCAAAAACCAGTTGGTTTCCTCCGCCGCCACCTGCTTGCACGTTTTTGCTGGTCGCCGAAACCACATTGTTGGGCCCAGGCACGGAGCCCCGCGTGCTAGCTTTGGTTGTGGGCTGATGAGATGCTGTGGCGCAAGCGCAAGCGAGGCCAGCCGTTAGCAGAATAGGAATGAGGTGTTTCATGCGTAGGAGTCAAAATATAAGGCAGTAAATCAGGCCACTTCCTACGCGGAAGCAACAGCGGCGGCGGACAAACCCTCAGCCCTGATTTTATGTACTTCTGAGCCAGCCCAGGCGGAAATTTGCTCAATCAGCCGATGCCAAACAAACGTACACGCCTGACATTGTGCAGCCATGTCCGGTATGTGGCCGGGGCTGATTGTTGACTCTTACTGCATGAGCAAAGCGGATATTCTGATTATTGGGGCGGGGGCAGCCGGGCTGATGGCTGCCCGCGAGCTGGCCCAGGCCGGCAAACGGGTAACCCTACTGGAAGCGCGCCACCGGCTGGGCGGGCGGGTGTACACTTTCGAGGGCGAGGGCTTCAGCGGGCCGGTGGAAGGCGGCGCCGAGTTCATGCACGGCGACGTGGCCCTCACGCAGGCCCTCTTGGCAGAAACCGACACCCCGTGGCACGACACCGGCGGCCGCGCTTACGAAGTGGAGCGCGGCGTGGTGCGCGAGTCGGAGGAGTTTATTGCCGACATGCCACTGCTGCTGGAGAAGCTGCAGCAATTGGAGCAGGATCTACCGCTGACGCAGTTTCTGCAGCGCGAATTCGGCCACGAGCAGCATCGCCTGCTGCGCGAGCAGGTCATACGCTTTGCCGAGGGCTACGACGCCGCCGATGCCGACCGCGCCAGCACCCTGGCCCTGCGCGCTGAGTGGGAAGCCGGCGGCGCCGAAGATTCGCCGCGGCCCGAAGGCGGCTACGGCCCATTGCTGAATTGCCTCGCCGAACAAGCCCGCGCCGCCGGTGCCTCTTTCCACTTGGCCGCGGTGGTGCAGCAGGTGCAGTGGCAGCCGGGGCAGGTGACCATCAGCACTACCGATGGCCAGCAATACCAAGCCCGTAAGGCCGTGCTCACGCTACCGCTGGGCATATTGCAGGCTCTGGAAGGCAGCCCGGGCCACGTGCAGTTTGAGCCCGAGCTACCCGCGTTGCGCCACGCGGCCTTGGAATTGGGCTTCGGGCCGGTGATTAAATTTTTGCTTGAATTCGACGAGCCCTTCTGGCAGCAGGCGTCGGACCAGGTGGCCTTGCCGATGCCGGATATGGGCTTCCTTTTCTCCGACGCGCCCATTCCTACCTGGTGGACGCAGCTGCCGCAAGAACGCCCCCTGCTCACGGGCTGGCTTGGCGGCCCCGCCGCCGACCATCGGCGCACTGCCTCCGACCACGAGCTACTTCAGGAAGCCTTGGCCTCCCTGGCTTACCTCTTTGGCACTTCCGAAACCTACCTGCGTAATCGTTTGCGAGCTTCCCGCGTGCTAAACTGGGGCGCCGACCCATTTGCGCTGGGCGCTTATGCTTACACCACGGTAGCTTCGGCGGAAGCGCGCAAGCAGCTGGCACAGCCCATCGCCGACACGCTGTACTTTGCCGGCGAAGGCCTCTACGAGGGTCCCGCTACCGGCACGGTGGAAGCGGCGTTGGTTTCCGGCCAGCGGGTAGCCCGGCAGCTGCTCCACAATGCCCCTGGCTAGCGGCTGGCCTGCAACTTGCGCAGCGCCAACAGGATAAGCGCTACGGAACCGGCCACGCGAATCTGACCCGAAAAAATCATTTGCTCCACTTCGGCAAGCGGCACGGTTAGCACTTCGATGTTCTCGGTTTCGTCGAGGTCCTGGGCCGCTACGTGGCGCACGTTGCGGGCCAGGTAGAAATAGATGCGGTTGGTATCCTTGGTGGGGTTGTCGGTCACCTCGAGCAGCAGCTCCACGTCGTCGGAGGTGTAGCCGGTTTCTTCCAGCAACTCGCGTTTGGCCGCTTCTAGGGGCGCGGTTTCGTCCTCATCTACCACGCCACCGGGCAGCTCAATGAAAATATCAGCGGCGGCGTGCTTGTACTGGCGCACCATCACCACTTGGTTGTCCTCCGTCACGGGAAACACCAGCACCACGTTGGGGCGTACACTCACGAAATAGTCGTCGAGCTGCTGGCCGGTGGGCAGTTCCACATGGTCACGGCGGAGCTTGTACCAGCGGTGTTCCACCACTAGCTCCGAGCTCAGCGTTTTCCAACGTTCGATGTTCTTACTCATGCCAGGGGCTCGTAGATGAGGCGGCAAGTTAGCAACGCGCAGCTTCCTCCTCCACCCACTCGCCTCTAGCCCGGCGTGTCATCAGCGTAAAGACTATGCAGGCGCCGGCCTCGACAGCGGCGCCTGCGAAACCTAATAGCTGCCTTAAACAAAAAGCCGGTTGCGGGTCGCAACCGGTTTTTTGTTTAGGTTTTTATGCTCCCAAAAAAGTCTTAGACCAGGCTACCAGAATTTAACGTACAGTGCCGATATCATCAGCAGGATCAGCACAATCATGAACGTATTCTGCGGGCTGACGCGGAACATGGCGGTGTTCAGGTCCAAGCCCTTGGGGTTAACTTTTGGGCCTAGCAGGCTGAGAATCACCATTAGCGTTACTGTGAAGAAGAAGGACCAGCCCATGCTGACCAGGAAGGGAATTTCGTAGAAGCCCTGCGCATTGAGAAAGGCCGAGTAGAGCGGCGTTTCGGGGCCGAACCACTGGGGAGCGTAGTTATTGAACAGAATCGAGAGCAGGAAACCGGCCAGAATACCGGCTACGGCGGCCGTGGCCGTGGTGCGCTTCCAGAACATGCCCAGCACAAATACCGCCACGATACCAGGTGAGATAAAGCCGGTGTACTTCTGAATGAAAGTGAATCCGCCTTCGCCGCTGATGCCCAACACGTCTTTCCAGGTGAGGAACACAGCCACCAGCATGGCTGCCACGATGGTCAGGCGCCCCGTCCACACCAGCTGCTTTTCGTCAGCGCCCTTGTTGAGGTAGCGCTTGTAGATATCCAGGGTGAAGATGGTGGAAATGGAGTTGGCCTTGCCGGCCAGCGACGCCACAATGGCCGCCGTGAGGGCCGCCATAGCCAAGCCTTTCAGGCCGTTGGGCAGGAAGGTCAGGATAGCGGAATAGGCATTGTCGGGGTTGAAAGCGCCCGTGGAGGCCATTTCGGCCTGCAGTCCGCCGTTCTTGTGCAGCACGTAGGCCGCAATGCCCGGTAGCATCACAATCAAAGGCATGATCAGCTTCAGAAAGCCCGCAAACAGGATGCCGGTGCGGGCCGTGTTCAAGTCGGCACCGAGGGCGCGCTGCGTGATGTACTGGTTGCAGCCCCAGTAGTTCAGGTTGGCCACCCACTGTCCGCCGGCGTACATGGCCAGGCCGGGCAGAGCCAGGTACCGACTTACTTCGGCGGTGGAAGCACCAGGCCCAGGCTTGTTGAAAATCATGTGGAAGTGGTCGTCGGCATCCTTCATCATGGCCTGAAAGCCGGCAATTACGTCGCTTCCCAAGCCAAACTGCTCACTCACTAGCGTGAGGGCAATGTACGTGGTGGCCAGTCCGCCAACGAGCAGCACCGTCACCTGCACCACGTCGGTGTAGCCCACCACCTTCATGCCGCCCAAGGTGAGCAGCAGCGCAAACAGCGCCAGCGCCAGTAGGATGAGGTGAAAACCGCCCCCGCCCACGATGTTGTTGATAGCCAAGGCCCCGAGGTACAGAATTGCGGTGAGGTTGACGAGCACGTACAGGAACAGCCAGAACACGCTCATGATCAAACTCAGCGTGGCATTGTAGCGCTGCTCCAGAAACTGCGGCATGGTGTAGATCTTCTCCCGCAGGTAAATCGGCATGAAGAACACGGCCACGAAGATGAGAACCAGCGCCGCTACCCACTCATAGGCTGCAATGGCAATGCCCTGCACGAAGCCGCCGCCCGACATGCCGATGAACTGCTCGGCCGAGATATTGGAGGCAATCATGGAAGCCCCGATGGCCCACCACGTGAGGGAGCCTTCGGCCAGGAAGAAGTCCTTGGAGTCGGTTTGGACCTTCTTTTTGCGCTGGTAGATGTACCAGCCGTAGGCCGACACGCCCACGATGTAAAACAGGAAGACCAGCAGGTCAATCAGGGCAAGATCGTTGCGCATGGAGAGGTGGAAGAAGGAAACGAATACTACTTGCGCACGCCGAAACGGTACTCGGTGACGGTGTTCAGCGTCTCGCCCGGCCGCAGGATGGTGCTGGGAAAATCAGGCTGGTTGGGCGAATCAGGAAAGTGCTGGGTTTCGAGGCAGAAGCCGTAGTGCTGCGGGTACGCGGTACCGCCTTTGCCTTTGAGCTTGCCGTCGAGGAAGTTGCCGGAATAGAACTGTATGCCCGGCTGATCCGTGAATACGTCCATGGTGCGGCCCGTAGTGGGCTCGTACACCGAGGCGGCGCGGCGCAGGCCGCTGGCATCGTTGGCTGTGAGCACCCAGTTGTGGTCGTAGCCGCCGGGGGCCGCGCCGCCTACTTTAGCAATCCGCTCCCCGATGGCGTGCGGCTGCCGGAAATCCATGGGTGTGCCCTGCACCGGACGTAGCTCGCCGGTGGGAATGAGCTGCGCATTTACCACGGTGTAGCGGTCAGCATTCAGCGTCAGCACGTGGTCCAGAGCATTCTGGGCCTGGCCGTGGTTCAGGTTGAAGTAGCTGTGGTGCGTTAGGTTGACGGGCGTGGCTTTGTCGGTGGTGGCGGTATAGGCAATGCGCAGCGCGTTGTCGCGGGTGAGCGTGTACACCACTTTCACGTTTAGGTTGCCAGGGTAGCCTTCTTCGCCGTCCTTGCTCAGGTAGCTAAGAGCGAGCGACTGGCCGTCGGTGCTGGTGCCAGGCTGGGCCTGCCACACCACTTTATCAAAGCCGCGCAAGCCGCCGTGCAGGTGGTTGGGGCCGTTGTTGGTGGCCAGTTGGTATTGCTGCCCATCGAGCGTGAAGCGGCCTTTGGCAATACGGTTGCCGTAGCGCCCAATCAGTGCGCCGAAATACGGCGAGTCGTACGGCTTGTCGCGCTGGTAGTCGGCCACGTTGTCGAAGCCCAGCACAATGTCGCCGAGCTGCCCGTTTTTATCCGGAGTGTGCAGGCTGGTCACAATGCCGCCGTAGTTGGTGATGTTCACCTTCAGGCCGTTGGCGTTGGTGAGCGTGTAGAGCTGCACCGGCTGCCCGTCGCGGGTTTTGCCGAAGGCAGTGGAGGTGGGCATGGTGCCGGTGGCTTGGGTGGTATCGGAACTGGCGTCGGCTGACACGTCAGTTTTTCGGGCGTCGCTGCGCTGTTGGTCGCAGGCGGCCACAAGGGCCACCAGGCTGGCGGCTACCAGCACGGAACGGTAGGGTTTGGTCATGGATTGGAATCGACGGAAGAGTAACGGGACGATAAAAAAGCACAATTCCCGGACTTGCGGCGAGAGAAAGAAAAATCAGCACCAATAGATTCTCTTTCGCTGCTCGTTTCAGGAATGGGGCTTTCACAATCAGAAGCCTGCTGCCGCCAGCCGAAAGGCGGCGCTGGCCACACTTGCTGAGCAGCTGCGCGCAGTACTCTGGATTGATTACTGCTTGCTTTCCAGCACAAAATCATCGAACGACGCCGTAGCGGCAACTGGCCCTATAGCCACCAATCCAGCGCGCACGCCCCGGTCCCAGGGCGGCAGGTAGGTACCATTAATGGGCGCACTGTCGTTGGCTAAGTACTGCCACGCCTTGCCGCCATCGGTGCTCCACATGAAGCGGTAACGCTTGCCTTCCTGCGCTTCCATACGCAGCGTGAGCGACTGGCCTGCCGGCAGGGCTGCTTCGCCCAGCACTTTCCGCTTGCCTTTTTCCAGCTGCCACAGGCGCAACTTTCCGTCGCCGGCGGTGAGGGCCAGCGTGTTTTCGGGGTCGCCGAGGGCAGCAATGCCAGCGGAAGTGCCGGCGGGCAGCTTATTGGGCTCCAGCAGCGTAGTGGTGGCGGTAAAGTCAGGTGTGTAGATCTGGTGGCCCAATGTGGCACCGCTAGGCTTGGGGCTAGCGGTGAGCAGCAGCTTCCCGTCGCGCACCGCAAAGGTGGGCTTCTCCTCTACCGGCCACTGCCAGGCCGGCCGCAACGCCTGCCCGCGGAAGTCATCCTTCACCGGTTCGCGGCTCAGGGCGGTGGGTACACCGGGCGTACCGGGCGTACTCTGATTTATGATTTCGGGCCAGCCCTCAGCATTCCAGGTAAACTGCGTAAGCACACCTTGCCGGCCCACAAACTCGTGGCCGCGGGCATTGTAGGCGTGGTGCAACAGAAACCACTGCCCATTGCGCTCCACTACAGTACCATGGCCGGGGCACTTCCAGGTTTCGTTGCTGACAATCACCGGGTTCTTCTGATACTTCTCCCAGGGCCCGGTGAGCTTGCGGGCCCGCGCCACGCCGGTGCCGTAAGTACAGCCATTGCCGCAGCAGCCATTGCCAGCGTAGAAAGCATAGTAGTAGTCGCCGCGGCGCGTCATAGCCACGCCTTCCACTAGGTTGCCTTCCCAGGGTTTATCGTTGCGAAACAGCTCCACTGGCTCGCCCACAAGTTGGGTCCGCTCCTCGTTCATCCGCTGCGCCCAGATGGGCGTGGGCAGGTTGCGGCTGTTTCCGTCTTCCTTCCAGATAAGGTACAGCTGCCCGTTTTCGTCGCGCATCGGAAAGCCGTCGATAGAGCCTACCTCCTGCCCCACCAGCGGGCCGTGGTCGGTATAAGGGCCTTCGGGCTTATCAGCGCTGGCCACGGCCACGCACAGGTTGCCGCCGCGCTTGTGGGCAGTGTAGTAGATGTACGTGCGGCCCTTCTCGAAGCTGATTTCGGGGGCCCAGAAGTAATAATCGGCCCAGGCGGGCATCTTATCGGGAAACACATGCCCCACCAGCTCCCACTCCGTCAGGTTTTTAGACTTGAGCAGGGGAAAAATGGGCCCCCAGTTGGAGGTAGTTGCCGTAGCCCAGTAATTGTCGCCGAGCTTGTCTACAGACGGATCGGGGAAGTCGCCGGGTAGCACCGGGTTGGTGATGGGCGCCTCGGCGGTAGCGGGTGGCGCAGCCTGTTTTTCGGCGCTGGGGGCGTTGCTCGACTGGCAAGCGGCCATGAGCAAGCCCAGACCCAGAAAGTAAGCGGCGGAGCGGGTGTTTGGGAGAAAGGCGGAGAACACGCGGGGCTTCGAATTAGGGTACAACAATGGCCGCGGCCGACGCCAGCTATTCGCCGGCCGGCTCGGGCAAAGGAGTATTCAGCGGAGCAGGTATGCCGAAATTGGGCGTACCATCGGCATTCCAGGTAAACTTCTGCATGCGCGGGGTGCGCCGGTCGCCACAACCCTGATTGGGCTCGGGATTGGCGTGGTAGAGAATCCAGTTTTCGGTGCCGTCGCGCGAGACGAAGAAGCTGTTGTGGCCGGGACCATAAGCGTTGTTGGCGGCGCTTTTCATAAACACCGGCGCGGGCGACTTGGTCCAGGAGTTGGGGTCGAGCGGATCGGCAGTGGCGGAGGCGCTGAGTAAGCCCAGGCCGTAATCATCGGTGCTGCAGTGGCTGGCCGAGTACACGATAAACGTGCGCCCGCCGTGTTTGAGCACCTGCGGACCCTCGTTTACATCGGGCGTGCCGCTGATTTCCCAGCTGTACTGCGGCCGGGAAAGCTCCACGCGAGGCCCGGTGAGAGTCCATGGGTTACTCATTTCGGAAATGTACAAGCGCTGTTCGTCGCGGTCGGGGCCGGTGGAGCCGCTCTGGCCCGACCACAGGAAATAGCGCCGGCCGTTTTGCTCGAGCACCGTCCCATCAATGGCCCAGAAATCCTGCGCCGGATTGTGAATACGCCCCTTCTCTACCCAGGTGCCGGTCGTGGGGTCGGCGGCGCTGTTTTCGAGCACCCACGTCCGCTGCCCGGCGCAGCAGCTGCCGGGGCCAGCCGTAAAATATACGTACCACTTGCCGTCGAGGAAGTGAATTTCGGGCGCCCATACGTCTCGGGAGGCGCTGCCCCCGGCCGGCGGCGTCCAGATGACGGTGCTCGGGGCCGAGCCCAGCTCCGACATCTTCGTGGTCTTCCACAGGCGCAAGTTGTTGCCGGTGGTGTGCATGTAATAGTACACGCCATCTTTCTGGTACACCCAGGGGTCGGGGCCAGAGGTCAGCAGCGGATTGGTAAAGGTGGTCGCATCGTTGAGCGGCGACGTGGGCGGCGTCAGGACTGGGTCGGGCTTCTTGCAGGCCGGCGCTCCGAGCACCAACGTAGCCACCAACAGCCAACTTAACCGAAACACGAGCATAGACAAGGGTACTGAGCAGACGACAACTTACACTGAAATTCTTTCGGCTCGCTACTGCGAGCCGTGCAAACAGCCGCTCCGGCGCTTGCGGAGCGGCTGTTTTGGCAGTCAGCAGCAATACTTATTGCCAACCAGGATTCTGCGTGAGACGAGCCAAGTCAATCTCCGATTGCGGAATGGGCAGCAGGCGCGATTTGTTGACCTCGAAGTTGGTAAAATCAGGGTCGCGGGCCCGCAGCTGAGTCAGGCCAGCCGGGCTTTCCAGCAAGCCCCAGCGCTGCAGGTCAAACCAGCGCCAACCTTCCCCGGTAAGCTCGGTCACGCGTTCGTGCATGATCTGCATGCGTAGTGTGGCCTGCGTGAAGTTGGCCGCTACCAGCGGGGCCAGGCCGGCGCGCTGCCTTACCCGGTTGATGAGCGGAATAGCGGTGGCCGTCTGGTTCTGCTCGTTCAGAGCCTCAGCCTGCAGCAGCAGTACATCGGCGTAGCGCAGCACGCGGTGGTTAATGGGCGAGTCGAAGTTTTCGAACGTGCGGAAGTAGTCCGTCTGGTACTTGCGCCAGTAGATGCGGGTACGGTTGCGGGCGTCGGTGCCGAAGCGCCGCAAAAATCCTTGGCCGTACACCAGCGTATCGGCGTCTACGGGCAGCGCCGTCTGGAACTGGCGGCGGTTGTAGAAAGCCGTAGCAGCCAGGCGCGGGTCGCGCGCGCCGGTGGTGGTGCCTTCCTGCAGGAATTCATTCACCACCCAGGGGCGCAGTTCGCCATCGACGAAGCCCGCGCCGGGTACGCCCCAAAACTGGGAGCGTTGCCCGCCCTCGGAGGAGGTAGCGTCGTCCTGGTCATTGCCACCGATGCGCAGGTCGGAGAACTGCACCTCAAAAATGGACTCGGCGTTGTTTTCGGTGGTGTGCCGGAAATTATCAGTGTAGTTAGGCATCAGGTTGTACTGATTGGAGCTGATGACCTCCTGAAATTGCCCCGAAGCCTGCGCCCACTGCCGCTGCTGCATGTAGGCGCGGCCCAGCAGCGTGGTAGCAGCGCCGCGGGTTGCACGGCCCACGTCGTTGGTACCGCTGTACGACACCGGTAAGTCGGCTTTGGCAGCCTGCAGATCAGCCACTACCTGCGCCCACACCTGGGCTTCGGTGGCCTGCTGGGGAAGGTTTGTCGGGTCGGAGGGCTGCAGCGCCAGCGGCACGTTGCCGTATAGCGACACCAGATTGAAGTAGTACAAGGCCCGCAGGAAGCGCGCTTCGGCCAGCACGCGGCGCTTCACTGCCTCGTCCATCTGAATGGCGGGCACGTTGGCCAGTACCTGATTGGCCCGCCAGATGGCGCGGTAATGGTCGCGCCACAAGTCGCGCGATACTTCAAAGTTGTAGTTGGCCTGCGTGAAGCGCGTGAAGTCGGCCAGCTCGCCCCAGGGGCTGGAGCTAAAACTGTCATCGGAGCGCAGATCGAAGGCAAAGTTCAGCCAGCGGCGGTACGTGCCCAGCTGCTGCAAGCCGCTGTACACGGCATTCACGCCCTTCACGGCATCGTCGCCGTTGCGCCAGAAGGTTTCGGTGGTGGGCTGGTTGGGGTTTACCTGTTCTAGCAGGTCCTTATCGCAACCGGTGGTGAGCAGCAGGCCACCCGCCAGCACCCAAAATTTGAGCATATGTGCTTTCATGGGAAGTCGTCGTGGGATGAATAAGTAAATGACCCGGGCCTTAGAAGCCTATCTGCACGCCACCGGCGAAGGTGCGCACGTTCGGGTAGCTGCCCTCGTCCACGCCGCGCACCAGCGGATTGGGGAAGCGCGTCACGGGGTCCACGTTCACCACTTCGGGGTCGTAGCCGGTGTAGTCGGTGATGGTGAAGACGTTCTGCCCGGTCACGTAAAAGCGTACGCTCCCGATGCCCTGCCACCGCTCCAGCAGCGTCTTGGGCAAGGAATATCCGATCTGAATGTTCTTAAGGCGCATGTACGAGCCGCTTTCCAGCCAGCGCGTGGACTGCAGGCGCGAGTTGACACCGGCTGCGAGGCCCGCCTGCCCGCCGCCGCCCGAGATGAGCGCCCGCGGCGTGGTGGTGGAGGGGTTGGTAGGCGTCCAGGGGCTGAAATCCTGGCGGTAGTTGCTGTTGTCGTCGGTACGATCCAGCCACCAACGGGTCGTGTTCAGGATATCGTTGCCCTGCACGCCCTGAAAGAAGGCCGATAGATCGAAGCCGAGGTAGCTGGCCGTCAGGTTCAGGCCATACTGAATCTTGGGAAACACGCGGCCTACGTGCGCACGGTCGTTTTGGTCGATACGGCCGTCGCCGTTTACGTCGCGGTAGCGCACGTCGCCAGGGCGGGCATCTGGTTGGGCGCTACCGGCGATGTTATCGCCCTGCTGAAAGATGCCATCAAATTGGTAGAGGAAGAAAGAGCCAACCTCATAACCTACCTCCGTGCGCGTCACCCCGCCTTCCGGTCCGGCCGTGAAGAAGCTGGAGCTGCCATCGTCGCTCAGGCGCTTTACTTCGTTTTTGATGGTGGTCAGGTTAGCTGATACACCGTACTTGAAGGGGTTGCGGTTTTCGTTGTAGCCCAGCTGAAATTCAAAGCCGCTGTTCTGAATTCGGCCCACACGGCGGTAGGGCTCCTCGCCGGCGTTGCCGAGGATGATGGGCGTCTGGGGCCGCACCAGCGCATTGCGCGTTTCCGAGACGTAGTAATCGGCCGAGAAGGTGAACCGGTCGTCCAGAATGCCCGCGTCAAAACCCACGTTGGTGGTGCGGCGCTCTTCCCAGGCGATGTTATTGCTCACGAGCTGCGTCTGGATGCTGCCGTTCTGCACGTTGTCGCCGCCGAAGGGGTAGTTTACGTTGGGATTTATGGCACCCTGCCAGAGGTAAGAGCCCCCAAATGGTCCGGAGAGCGACTCGTTGCCGAGGGAGCCGTAGCTGGCCCGCAGCTTCAGGTTGTTTACTGCCGTGACGCCGTCAAAGAAATCTTCCTCTGAGATGCGCCAGCCGGCCGAGGCCGCCCAGAATGTACCCCAGCGGTTATCGGGGCTGAAGCGCGAGGAGCCGTCGCGGCGCACGGCGCCGGTGAGGAGGTAGCGCTGCTTGTAGTCGTAGGTGAGCTGGCCGAGGTAGGAGCGTTTGGTCCAGGTATACTCATTGCCTTCCACCGTCGGGTTGGTGTTCCCGGCACTCAGCGACCAGTAGTACGTGGGGCCGGTGCCGTAGCCGTTGTTACGGCCGCGAGTAAACACATTGTTCTGGCGCTGCTCGGTGTAGCCGGCCACGGCCGTAAGGGCATGGTCGCCGAAATTCTTATCAAAAGTTACCGTGTTTTCGATCAGTGTAAACAACTCGCTGCCTTGGTTTTCGGCGTAGTACGAGGGGTTCAACGGGTCGTTTTGGCGCCACTGACCGTACTGCCGCTTTTCGCGGTCGTGGTAGGCGATGAAGTCGGCGCCCAGGTTTAGGCGGTAGCGCAGGAAGTTGAACAGGTCTACCTCACCGAAGACGTTGCCTTGCAAACGGTTGTTTACGCTGGTGTTGTTCAGCAGCCGCTGCAGCGCAATGGGATTGGTACCGAACGTGCTGGCGTTGGTATTGCCGAAGCCGTAGCCTCCGGGGTTACCCGGGTCGTTGAGGGGCAGCACGGGCAGCATGCGTACCACATCGATGAACGGGAGCCCGTTGACGCGCGTCTGATTGGAGCGCGTCAGCAAAGCATTTTCGCCGAAGCGAAAGCGGCCACGCTTAAAGCCCGTGTTGACGCGCAGGCTGTAGCGGTCGAAGCGCGGCCCCACGATGGTGCCTTTCTGGTTGAAGTATCCGCCCGACACGGCAAACGTCGAGCTAGGCCCGCCGCCGGAAAAGCCTACGTTGTAATCCTGCACCGAGCCCTGCTGAATCAGCTCATCCTGCCAGTCGGTATCCACGCCGGCGGGCGGGTTGGCAGCAAAGGGCTGCGGCGCCCGGCCGGCGTTTTCGAAGGCCTGTCGGTTCACGGCCGCCCACTGCTGGGCGTTCATCAGGTCGTAGGTTTTAGTGATGCTCTGCACCCCGGCATATGCGTTCAGGTTGATGGCCGTAGCGCCTTCCTTGCCCCGCCGCGTCGTGATGATAATCACGCCGTTGGCGCCACGCGAGCCGTACGGCGCCAACGAAGCCGCATCCTTTAGTACCTGCACCGATTCTACGTCCTGCGGGTTGAAGTCGCGAATGTTTTCCACCCACAACCCATCCACCACGTAGAGCGGGCCGCTGCCGCTGGTGAGTGTACCGATGCCGCGGATGTTCACAATGGGTGCCTGCCCCGGTGCACCCGAGTTGACCACTTGCACGCCTGGCAAACGGCCCTGAATGGCTTCGTTCACCGTGGCTACCGGTGCCCGGCGCACTTCATCGCCCCCTACCGAGGCCACGGAGCCGGTTACTACTTGCCGCTCCTGGGTGAGGTAGCCCACCACCACCAGCTCTTGTAGTGCCTTGGTGTCGGGGGCCATGGTCACATCGAGCGTGGTACGGCCGCCCACGCCCACTTCCTGCGTGGAGTACCCTACATAAGACAGCACCAGGGTTGCATTGTCGGGCACGGTGAGGGTGAAGCGGCCCTCAGTGTCGGTGGAGGTACCGTTGCTGGTGCCGCGCTGCAACACCGTGACGCCGGGCAACCCCTGTCCCTTTTCATCGAGCACCCGACCACGGACCGTAATGTCGGGCTGAAGAGCACGCCGCAGTTCGGCGGCATCGGCAGCATGCGCTGGCGCGACGAATGGGTGACCCGGCAAAAGGCACAACAACGTCGGTACGGCCAGCCCATACATGCTTAGTACAGATTTGTTCATAGCTGGGATTGGGGTTGGTGAGGAACTTGAAAAGGCAAACGCTAGCCCGAGAAGCGCAATCGTTTGCGCAAATCCGAATCAAAAAAGCCCTTAAGGGCATGCGGCACTACGATCAAGGGAAGTCAGGTTCGTCATACGACGGATACTTAGCCCTATCAAAGAAAACCTACCGATGGAATGGCGGGTAAGGATAACAATGATTTTAACCAATGTCAAGTATAATTTTACTTTCATTTTCAACAAATTAAGACTTCAATAATGCAAGAATCAAAACTCATTGGCGCCCCCTCCCGCTGTACAACTAGTTTACTAGGCACTGGGTTTGCGTCAAAACAATCGTTTGCGAACAATGACTTTTACATTCTCAGAAACAGGCGTTTCTATTCATTAAAAGCTGACTTCACGCTTTTGTGCAGAAGATTTTGAAACTCGACAATCCATAAATAGCCAAAATCAATACCTTTAAAGTGCAGTGCAATCAGCAGAAGCTAATGCCCCTTGCATAAAAAGGCCCTTGCAAGCCCCCAAACGCAACTTTAGCACGATTTGGCCTTTTACGCTAACGTTTGCGTTCCGGTTCCGCAGCTTAGGCCTCGCGTCGATTTCAGCCCGCAAATACTGGTTTTGGTCCGTTCCCAACCCGTCCTCTATGCGCGTCAAGCTTCTACTTCCTTGCTTATGGCTGCTCGCCTTGGTGCTGCGGGTCCACGGCCAAGAGTTGCGCCCGCCGGCTTACCCGCTTGTCACGCTCGACCCCTACCTGAGCGTCTGGTCGTTTGCGGACCGGTTGTACGAGCAGCCCACTAAGCACTGGACGGGCCGCAATCATTGCTTGTTGGGCATGGCGCGCGTAGATGGCCGCACTTACACCTTCCTTGGCAGTCCTGAAGACGCGCAAAAAGTGCTGGCTGCCGCTTCCGAAACCAAGCCCCAGCCTTACCGCTTTACCACCAAAGCTCCGGCTGCCGACTGGATGCAGCCTGCTTTCGACGACCGGACCTGGGAATCTGGCGCAGGCCTGCTGGCCACCGAAAAAGAGGAGCGCAACGCCACGACCGCGTGGAATGGCTCCGATGTGTGGCTGCGCCGTACCATCGAGCTACAGGAAGTACCCCGCCAGAAGCTGAAGCTCTACATGCGCCACGACGATGATGTGGAAGTGTACCTAAACGGCGTGCCCGCCTTTGCCTGCGCGCCCTGCTTTACACCGGATTATCTGGAATTTGAAGTAGCACCTGCCGCCGCCGCTGCTTTGCGCAAGGGCCGCAATACGCTGGCGGTGCACTGCAAAAACACCGGTGGCCCCGGCACCCTCGATGTGGGCCTGCTGGAAGAGCCTAACCCCGCCACTGCCAACACGGCCACGCAGCGCAGCGTACGCGCCACCGCTACCCAAACAACCTATCGGTTTGCCTGCGGCCCGGTGCTGCTCGATGTCACGTTCACCACTCCCCTGCTCCTCGATCAGCTGGAGGTGATGAGCCGGCCGGTGTCGTACCTTACTTTCCGTGCTCAGGCTTCAGATGGCCGCCCACACGCGGTGCAGCTGTATTTTGGCGCTTCGCCGCAGTTGGCCGTGAATTATCCCGATCAGGCCGTTACGTGGCAGCGCAGTACCGCTGGCCCACTCACGCTGCTTCGCACCGGCACCGAGCAGCAGCACATTCTCGGCACCAAGGGCGACAATGTGCGCATCGACTGGGGCTACCTCTACCTGGCCGCTGACAACACCGCCAGCACGCGCATTGCCGACCACGCTGCTACGCGCAGCACCTTCAAGCGCCGAGGCACCTTGCCCAAGCAGGACGATACACGCAGGCCCCGCCCGGCCAATCAGCAGCCCGTTGAGCTAGCCGCGGTGTGGAACCTAGGTAAAGTAGACAACACCGGCGCCAGCCGCCATGTACTGCTCGGCTACGACGACCTGTATTCGGTGGAGTATTTCGGGCAACGGCTGCAGCCGTGGTGGCGCCGCAACGGGGCTTCCGCGGAACAAATGCTGGAAGCTGCTGAGCAGGATTACGAGCGTCTTGTGCAGGCCTGTAATCAGTTCGATGCCGAGCTGCTACGCGAGGCCACAGCGGCTGGCGGCGAGCAGTACGCCGAGCTTTGTGCGCTGGCCTATCGTCAAGCCATTGCGGCCCACAAGACCGTGGCCGGCCCCGGCGGCACCCCGCTGTTTTTCTCGAAGGAAAATTTCAGCAACGGTTCCATTGGCACTGTGGACGTCACGTACCCCTCGGCGCCGCTGTTTCTGCGTTACAATCCCACGCTGCTTAAGGGTATGCTGGACCCCATCTTTTATTACACCGAAAGCGGACGGTGGACAAAGGAGTTTGCGGCGCATGATGTGGGCACCTATCCCATTGCCAACGGCCAGACCTATGGCGAAGACATGCCGGTAGAAGAAAGCGGCAACATGCTTATTCTTACCGCGGCCATTGCCGCAGCCGAAGGCAATGCCAACTACGCTAAACTCCACTGGCCAGCTCTTACGCAGTGGGCCGGTTACCTAAAGGAAGAAGGCTTTAACCCCGATAACCAGCTCTGCACCGACGACTTTGCCGGTCACCTCGCCCACAACGCCAACCTCTCGGTAAAAGCCATTCTGGGCCTGGCTAGTTATGGCCGCCTCGCTGGCATGCTCGGCGACCAAGCCACGGCCAGCGCCTACCAGCAACTCGCCCGCGACATGGCCCGCCAGTGGATGCAGAAAGCCCGCGACGGCGACCATTACCGCCTTACCTTCGACACGGGCGGCACCTGGAGCCAGAAGTACAATCTAGTGTGGGACAAGCTGCTACGCTTGCAGGTATTTCCGCCTGAAGTGGCTGCTACCGAGGTGCGCTATTATCTCACCCGGCAGCAGCCCTACGGCCTGCCGCTGGACAGCCGCCGCACCTACACCAAGTCCGATTGGATCATGTGGACGGCCACGCTGGCGGAATCGCCGCAGGACTTTCAGCGCTTCGTAGCGCCGCTGTACCGCTACGTACACGAGTCGCCCGACCGCATACCGCTCAGCGACTGGCACGAAACCACCAACGGCCGAGCCGTGGGCTTTCGGGCCCGCTCCGTGGTAGGCGGCTACTTCATCAAGCTACTGGACCAGCACTGGGCCCCTCGTCGGCCCTAGTGTTATTTGAATACTGCTAACTCGCTGCACTATGTCGTTTTCCACCCGTCGTCACTTCCTGAAGCAAACGGCCTTGGGCCTGGGTGCCCTCCCCTTTATGCCCGAACTCCTGGCGGCCCCGCGTACCTATACCAACCCCGTCTACCCCGGCGCCATGCCCGACCCTTTTGTGCTGCGCCACAAGGGCAAGTACTACGCCTTTGGTACCACCAACCGCGACACGCGCAGCGGCCGGTTTTTCAATGTCCTGACCTCTACCAATCTAGTGGGCTGGAAGGAAGTGGGTGGCGCGCTGATCCCTCCCAAGGGAGCCGAAAACATGGAGTACTGGGCACCGGAAGTAGTACACGTCAACGGTACTTTCTACCTCTACTACTCGCGGGGCGGTGGCGCCATTGGGGCCACGGTAGGTCATCAACTTTATGTGGCCACCAGCAAGAAGCCGGAAGGCCCTTACGAAGACGTGGCTACGCTGGCGGTACCGGAGAGCCGCTTTACCATCGATGCGCATCCCTATCAGGACACCGATGGCACGTGGTACCTTTTCTACGCCCGCGACTTTATCGATTCCGACAACGGCTTCTATCCCGGCACCGGGCTGGCCGTCGATCGGCTGATCGACATGACCCGGCTGGCTGGCGAGAGCCGCACGGTGATGCGCGCCCGCCACCCCTGGACGCTTTTCGAAGCCAACCGTACCATGCCGCTGTACGACAACCGCACCTTTGCGCAGTGGCACACGCTGGAGGGGCCTTTTGTGCGCAAGCAGGCTGGCAAGTACTACTGCTTCTACAGCGGCTCCAACTTCCTGACCAACAATTACGGCGTCGACTACCTGGTGGCCGACTCCATTTTGGGCCCTTACTCCGACGCCGGCGCCGAAAAAGGAGCCCGCGTGCTCCACTACGTACCCGGCAAAGTGCGCGGGCCTGGCCATCACTCCCACATCATGGCTCCCGATGGCAAGACCGAATACCTGGTGTACCACGCTTGGGACGCGGGCATGAAAGCGCGCCAGATGTGCATCGATAAGTTGATCTGGACGCCACAAGGGCCGCGTTGCCAAGGTCCCACGTATACCCCGCAACCCATACCTTAGATGCGTGGCATGGGCTCCCGCTCCTTTCCCGATAGCTTCCCCCAAATTACACTACTACCTTGGCACAAAAACGGGCATCCATCGCAGATATGGCGCAGGCACTAAACGTGTCGGCGTCGACGGTTTCCCGCGCCTTGAGCGACCATCACAGCATCAGCGAGGCGATGAAGAAAAGGGTCTGGGAAATGGCCGAACAGCTTCATTACCAGCCCAACCACATTGCCGCCGCGCTGCGCAAGGGCCGCAGCAACCTCATCGGCGTGATGGTGCCGCACATCGAAGGGCACTTCTTCGCCTCCGTGGTGCACGGCATCGAGACGGTAGCGCGCAAGGCAGGATTCAACGTGATGATCTGCCAATCAAACGAAGACGTCAACAGCGAAAAGCAGAACATCGAGGCGATGATGAGTGCGCAGGTGGAAGGCATCCTCGTGTCGTTGGCTCGCACTACCCGTGACTTTCGCCACTTTGAGAAAATCCGCCGACGCGAGATTCCCCTGGTGCTTTTCGATCGTACCCTGGAACACGTCAATGTCAGTTCCGTGGTCATCGACGACTACCTTGGCGCCTTCCAGTTGGTGCAGCACCTCATCGACCAGGGTGCCCGCCGCATTGCGCATTTTGGAGGTCCGCGCCACCTGAACATCTACAACAACCGCTACCGCGGCTACCAGGATGCCCTGCTGGCCAACGGCCTGGAACTGGATGAACAACTGGTGCATGACTGCGACCTGACGTACGAAGACGGAATAGCAGGCATGGAAAAGCTGCTGGCCCTGCCCCAGCCGCCCGACGCCGTTTTTTCCTCCAGCGACATGGGCGCCCTTGGGGCTATGCACGTGCTCAAGGAGCGTGGCCTGCGCATCCCCGACGACATGCTGCTCGCGGGCTTCAGCAACGAGCCCATCACCTTCTTCACCGAGCCCATGCTTACCTCCGTAGACCAGCGTTGCGAGCAAATGGGGCAAGAAGCAGTGAAGCTGCTGCTTGATATCATGCAGCAGAAAACCAAGGACTTCCTGCCCCGCCGCATCGTACTTCCGCCCGATGTGCTGATCCGGGCTTCGTCGCTGGTTCGAAAAGAGGAGCTGACCAGTGAGCCAGCGCTCAGCCGGCGTTGAAGAGTTTTCTTAGGCGCTAGCTACCCCGATTGTGGCCACAGCTGGCAGGCTGGCTTCTTCTGGCCGTGAGTCAGCAAACCGGCGTTTGGCACACCGCGCAAAAGAGGCGACTTTTGCCTTTTCCTTTCTCACGCCCACACCCATTATGCTTCATTTTTACCGTCGTGCCGGCCGCTGGCTGCTGGCCTCGGCTTTGCTGCTTGCTGCTCCTTCCCTGCTGTTTGCCTGGGGTAACTGGGGCCACCAGCGCATCAACCGCGCCGCCGTGCTGGCCCTGCCTGCCTCCATGCGCACCTTCTTCTACAACCACGTCGATTACGTGGTAACGGAGTCGGTGATTCCGGATTCGCGCAAGTACGCTATCAACGACAAGGCTGAATTCCCGCGGCACTTTATCGACCTGGAGCACTACGGCACCGGCCCCATCAGTGAGCTACCCCAAACGCCCACCGAAGCTTACGCCAAGTACGATGCAGCCCAGCTTGACAAGAGCGGCCGCCTGCCTTGGTACATCCAGGACATGCTCGGCAAGCTTACGCAGGCCATGAAGAACCAGCGCAAGGACGAAATCCTGTTCCTCGCCGCCGACCTAGGCCACTACATCGGCGATGCGCACCAACCGCTGCACACCTCCGCCAACCACGACGGTCAGCTAACCGGCCAGAAAGGCATTCACTCGTTTTACGAGTCACAGCTGCCCGAGCAATTTGGCAAGAACTACAACTTCAAGCTTGCCGAGCCGAAGCTGATTCAGGACCCGGCTGCCGAAACCTGGGCCATCATCGCGCGCAGTCACGCCGCCGCCGACAGCATGCTCACCATCGAGAAGAAGCTGGCTGGCGAACTTCAGGGCAGCAAAATTGAGCTGAGCGCCGATGGCAAAGAGAAGCGCAACGTCTTCAACCAGAAATACCACACGCTGCCTTACGCCAGCGCCTACCACAAGTCGCTCAACAACATGATTGAGCGGCAGATGCGCAACGCGGCCCAGGCCACGGCTAACTTCTGGTACACCGCCTGGGTGAATGCCGGTAAGCCCGATCTGACCAAGCTTGATGCGGAGTACACCACGCGCAGCAACGAAAAGAACCTGAAGGAAGAGCTGAAGCTTATTCAGAAAGGCAAGCTGGTGGATTTCTCCTCGTTCACGGAGTTCCCGGCTAACTAAGCTGCGTGTCATAGCAGCACCATTAGCCCGTCATGTCGAGCGCAGTCGAGACATCTCGCGTGCTGACGGCTGGTAGTAGCCTCATTGTTCAACGAGAGGATTGCTATCGAGCGAGATGTCTCGACTGCGCTCGACATGACGTTCTGGGTTGATGAGTTGATTTTCAGAACCCTTTCAAAATTTTTACTATCGGCTTGCTCCGATAAGCTGCTCCGTTTCTGCCGCGGACCATACCGAAATATTCGGTTGGTCCGCGGCTTTTTTATGCCCGGTTTCCAAAACGTTACCGCCGTACTTTTACGGTACAGTTTGGCTATGTCGCAAAGGCTGCTTTACCTTTGCACCACCAATTCTTTCCGACCAAAGGATTGTTTTTATACAGAGGCGTGGAGAGACAGGCTCTGCGAAACGCCGGCAACCACCAGCGGGAGTCATCCCGGGAACGGTGCCAAGTCCTGACCATATAAAAACAAACAGCCGTGGCTTCAACCAACCGCTCCGCCGTTTTTCAGTTTACTTCCAATGCCTTCAACCAGTGCGGTGCGCTGTGTTGCTGTATGGCCATGGTAGTTGCGGCGTGTTGTTGTTGAGCTGGTCTTTTTAGCTCCCTTCCCGACTGCTCCCGCACTAGCTGACGCTGGCGCGTAACGCTGCTTTCTACACGCAGCCTAAGCGGCGTAGCGCTTTTGCGCTACGGTATGGTCGTTTCGTCATCGACGGGCTCCTACCCATTTTCCTGGCTCCGCTGCCCATCGGCAGCACTGCGTCAGCCCGTTTCGGTTGGCGGCATGGCCGGACCACACCCTAATTCTTGTTTTTCAAGCCTTTACTATCATGTCAGCCGTCCATTTCGGCTGTACCTGAGGCTTTTCACTCGTCACTTTCTTTTCGCTGTCATGCCACAGTATCCCAAGCCCATAGGTATCTATTACGAGCACCCCGAATGGTTTAAACCGCTGTTTGCGGAGCTAGACCGCCGTGGGCTGCCTTACGAGCGAATCGACGCAGCTCACCACCTGTTTGATCCAACCGAAACCGAAAGCCGCTACGCGCTGGTGGTCAACCGCATGAGTTCATCGGCTTACCTGCGCGGCCACGGGCAGGGCATCTTTCACACGGCGGGCTACACCACGCACCTAGAGCGGGTGGGCGTGCGCGTCATCAACGGTTCGGTGGCCACCAGCATCGAAACCAACAAGGCGCGGCAACTCTCGCTATTTGCCTCACTAGGGCTGAATTTTCCGAAGTCGTTTGTGGTAAACCACGCGTCGCGCACCATTGATGCGGCGCAGCAGTTGCGCTTCCCCATCGTGGTGAAGGTAAATATCGGCGGCAGCGGCGCAGGCATTATCCGCTTCGATACTCTGGAAGGCCTGAAGGCAGCCGTGGAAGCCGGTCAAATCGACCTGGGCATCGACCAGACGGCGCTGGTGCAGGAGTACGTGACGCCCCGCGGCGGCAACATTCACCGCGTGGAAATGCTTGACGGCAAGTTTCTCTATGCCATGAAGGTGTACACTACCGGGGAAAGCTTCAACCTCTGCCCGGCTGAAATCTGCCAGATTCCGGAGGAGCAGTCAGCGGAGTTCTGCTTGACGGAAGCCCCCAAAAAAGGCATTCAGGTGGAGGCTTTCACGCCGCCAGCCGAAGTAATTGAGGCCGTGGAGCGCATCGTAGCCGCCGCCAAAATCGACGTGGGCGGCATCGAATACCTTATCGACGACCGCTCCGGCGAAGTGCTGTTCTACGACGTCAACGCGCTGTCCAACTTCGTGGCCGATGCCGTGAACGTAGTGGGCTTCGACCCCTACGCCCGCTTCGTGGATTACCTGGAACGCGAACTGACTTTGGCCACCGAAAACGCTCTGGTATAATGAAATTTGGCTATTGGATGCCCGTTTTTGGCGGGTGGTTGCGCAACGTGGACGACGAAAACATGCGCGCCGACTGGAACTACGTCAAGACCCTGGGCCAGCGCAGCGAAGCCCTCGGCTACGACCTCACGCTCATCGCGGAGCTGTTTTTGAATGACATCAAGGGTCAGGAAGCTCCGTCGCTGGAGGCCTGGAGCACGGCCGCGGCCCTGGCCGCTGTGACCGAGCAGCTGGAAATCATGGTGGCCGTGCGCCCCACGTTTCACAACCCCGCCATCCTGGCCAAGCAGGCCGCCAACATCGACTTGATCAGCAACGGCCGCTTGTCGCTGAATGTGGTGTCGTCGTGGTGGCGCGACGAGGCCACCAAGTACGGCCTGCAGTTCGACCAGCACGACGACCGGTACGCCCGCACCAAGGAGTGGCTGGACGTGCTGACCAGCGTGTGGGACAAGGACCATTTCTCCTACGACGGCAAGTACTACCAGGTAGCCGACAACGTGCTGCAGCCCAAGCCCGCCAAGAAGCCATTCCTGTACGCGGGTGGGGAGTCGGAAGCGGCCAAGGAGCTGATTTCGACGCAGTGCGACGGGTACGTGATGCACGGCGACTCGCCGGAGCAGATCGGAACGCGCATTGCCGATATGCGCCGCCGCCGCGAACAGAAAGGCTTGCCGCCGATGAAGTTCGGGGTGGCCGGTTACACCATCGTGCGCGACTCGGAGCAGGAAGTAAAGAAGGAGCTGGACCGCATCACCAACGTGCAGGCTTCGTCGGCGGGCTACGGCAACTACCAGCAGTGGCTGGCTGGCACGCAGTTGGAGCAGCAAGTGTCCTTGCAGGATTACTCGGTATCGAACCGGGGCCTGCGCACCGGCCTTACCGGCACGCCCGCCCAGATTCAGGACCGCATCGGGGCGTTTGAGCAGGTCGGCGTCGATTTCTTCCTGCTGCAGGCCAGCCCGCAGCTAGAGGAAATGGAGCGTTTCTCGGAAGCGGTGATTCAGGTATTGAATCCGGCCACTAACGCGGCATAGCAAGCCACTGCATAAAGCCTTGGGCGGCGCTGACTCCCCTCTCCCACTTCATCAAGCCGGTTTTGGCCTGGCAGAAGTGGCAAAGAGGAGCCGGCTCCGCCCAAGGTTTTTTGGTTAAGCTTGGTAGTTAGGTAAGCCAGCTATTCGGCTTCCTATAGTGCCTTCTTCGAGCATCCCATAAAGGCCGTCATGCTGAGCCTGTCGAAGCATCTCTACTGCTTCGCCTGATACTAACCTCAACGAAGCGGTAGAGATGCTTCGACAAGCTCAGCATGACGGCCTTTTTTTATCAATTATTTCTAGCTGAGTGCTCAGTTAGCAGCGGCCGAGCCCGATTCGACCACTGCAAACTTCTTAACCTGGTCACCGATGCGTACTTCGAACTCGCCGGCTTCCAGCACTTTTTCGCCGTCGCGGCCGGTATAGGCTAGATCCTGGGCTGGTAGAGTGAAGGTCACGGTTTTGGTTTCGCCGGGCTTGAGGCTGATTTTGTCGAAACGGCGCAGGCGGCGTACGTCGGGCGCGATGCTGCTGGCAACCAGGTCGCCGGTGTAGAGGTGCACGGCCTCCTGCCCTTCGCGGGCGCCGGTGTTGGTTACCTGCACCTTCACCGTGAGCTGTCCGTCCTTGGTGAGCGTGGCTTTGTCCAGCTCCAGATTGGCGTACTTGAACGTGGTGTAGCTCAGCCCGTGGCCGAACTCCCACTGCGGGTTGTAGTCGGCTTCGTAGTTGTAGACGCCTTCGCCGCGCTTCTGCTCATCGGAGTACTTGTGGATGTAGCTCACCAGCGCGTTGGGGTAGCGCGGGTACGTGTAAGGCAGCTTGCCCGAGGGGTTCACGTCGCCGAAGAGGATATCGGCCAGGGCGTCGCCGCCGTGGTTGCCGGGCAGGTAAGCCTGCACGATGGCCGGGATGCGCTGCTCAAAAGCACTGATGATGCGCGGGCGGCCTTCATTGAGCACCAGCACCACGGGCTTGCCGGTGGCGGCCAGGCGCTGCGCCAGTTCAATCTGCAAGGGCGAAAGCGTGAGGTCGTTCAGGTCGCCGGGCTTCTCCACGTAGGAGTTTTCGCCGAGGCAGAGGATGACGGCGTCCACGTCTTTGGCGGCGGCCACGGCGGCGTCCATCTGGTCGGCCGCTTCGTCGTAATACTTGCCGTCGGGCTTCATGTTGTAGCTCACGCCGGGCACGTAGCGCACATTCGGCGCCCCAATTTCCTTCTGCACGGCTTCCAGAATGGTGTTGTACTTGGCGGCGAAGTCCTCCACTTTTTCACCCTGCCAGGAGTAAGTCCAGGCGCCGTTGAGGGTGCGCATGGAATTGGCGTTGGGGCCGGTCACCAGCACTTTACTCGACTTCTTCAGCGGCAGCACCCCATCCTGGTTTTTGAGCAGCGTAATGGCTTCGGCGGCGGCTTGATAAGATGCCTGTTCGTGCTCCGGTGCGCCAAACTTAGGATAGTCCTTGAAGCGCGTTACCGGCGTCTCGAACAAGCCCAGCTTTACCTTCACCCGCAGAATGCGGCGCACGGCATCGTCTACGCGGGCCTGGGATACTTTGCCTTCCTTCACGTTGGCCACCAGGTTGTCGCAGAACTCCTCGTACTGATAAGCGAGCATGCCCATGTCGATGCCTGAATTCACAGCCAGTGCAATGGCCTCCTTCACGTTGGCCACTACCCGGTCGCGCTTGTAGAGGTTGTCGATGTCGCCCCAGTCCGATACCACCAGGCCCTGAAAGCCGAGGCGTTCTTTGAGCAGCTTAGTCAGCAACTCGTGGTTGGCGTGCATGGGAATGCCGTTGATCAGGCCGGAGTTGATCATGATGGTGTGCGCTCCGGCATCAATGGCCGCCTTGAAGGCCGGCAGGTGGTACTCGTAAAGCGACTCCAGCGGGATATAGGCGTTGGTGCGGTCTTTACCCGTTTGGGGCACCTGGTAGCCTAAGAAGTGCTTGATGCTGCTGGCCACGTGCGTGGGGTTGCCGATGTCGTTTCGGTCGCCTTCGTAGCCTTTCACTACCTGCACGCCTAGTTCAGTGGCGAGGTACGGGTCTTCGCCGTAGGTTTCCCACTGCCGCGGCGAGCGAGGGTCTGAGCCCAGATCAAGCACCGGCGAAAAAGCCCACGGAATGGCCGAGGCCCGGGTTTCGTAGGCCGTGATTTCGGCGGCGCGACGCACCAGCTGGCGGTTGCGGGTGGCGGCCTGGGCTATCTGCTGCGGGAACATGGTGGCGCCGGCCGTATAGGTCTCGCCGTGCACCGCATCGATGCCGTAGATAACCGGGATTTTCAGGCGGGTTTCCTTGGTGGCCATATCCTGAATCTGCTGGATGATGCTTTCCCACACCTGCGGGGTGCGGGCGCGGTTGTTGGCCGCATTCAGAATGGAGCCCACCTTGTATTTCACCACGGCGTCGCGCAGCTTGGCGGGGTCCACCGCAAAGGGTTCGTCGCTGGAGAAGCGGTTATTGCCCTTACCGATGACATCCAGCGTAATCTGGGCCATCTGCCCCACTTTCTCCTCCAGCGTCATCTGGGCCAGCAGGGCTTCCACCCGCTGATCGACGCTGGCAGCCGTGGGCATGGCCGCGGCGCTGCCGCTTTTGGTTTTGACTTTTACTTTCTGCTTCTGGGCCTGCGCGCCAAAGGTGAGGGCGCCGGAGAGCAGCGTGAGCAGGGCAATTCGTTGGATATGCATCGCCGGAAAATCAGGAGAATGAATAGTCAGAAATGAGCCGGGGCCAGCGCGACTGGGCACGCAGCGGCTCGCACGTTAGGCCGCAGCAGCGGCCGGGCGGTGGCCCTTCAGGCCGTACCACATGATGTAGAGGTAGCAGAGTACGGGCAGCACAAAGGCCCAGCGCAGGGAGCTGGCATCGGCTACCAGGCCGAAGAGCATGGGCACCACCGCCCCGCCCACGATGGCCACGTTCAGCAGGCCCGAAGCCTGTTCGGTGTGGCGGCCCAGCCCGGCCACGGCCAGGGTGAAAATGGTGGCGAACATGATGGAGTTCATCAGCCCCACGGCCAGCAGGCTCCACATGGCCACCTCGCCGCGCGTCAGGGCCGAGACGAGCACCAGCAGGACGGCGCCCACGGCATTGAAAGCCAGCAAACGGCCGGGATTAAAGCGGCTGAGCAGGTAGGCACCCACGAAGCGGCCCACCATTGCGCCGCCCCAGTAGAAGGAGACTTTGTCGCCGGCTACTTTCGGCGCCAGCCCCGCTACGTCGGGCAGATGCAGGTACGAGACGATGTGCGAGCCGATGGCCACTTCCCCGCCCACGTAGGCGAAAATGCCCACCGCCCCAAGCACGAGGTGGCGGTAGTGCCAGGCTTGCCGACCGGCGTGGTCGGCGGGATCGGCAGCGTGCTGAATGCGCGGCAGCTTCAGCAGCCCCAGCAGCACGCTGATAACGATGAGCACGGCCCCGATGGCGAGGTACGGCATCTGCACGGCTCGTACATCAATGGCCGCGGCGGGGGCAGTTTCCAGGTCGGGCAGGTGCGACAGGATCAGCGCTGATCCCAGCAGCGGGGCGACGGTGGTACCGAGCGAGTTAAAGGCCTGCGTAAGCGTCAGACGGGCCGGGGCCGATTTGGCCGGTCCGAGCACAGCCACGTAGGGGTTGCCGGCTACCTGGAGTAGCACCACGCCCGTGGCCAGCACGAACAACGCCGCTAGGAAAAACGGGTATGAGCGGCTATCGGCGGCAGGATAAAACAGAAAGCAGCCCAGCGCCGCTACCAAGAAGCCCAGCAGCATGCCACCCTTGTAGCCGATGCGCTGCACGAGCAGCCCGGCCGGGATGCCCATGAAGAAGTAGGCCCCGAAAAAGCAGAGGTTAATGAGGTTAGCCTGGGTATAGCTGAGGCTGAAGATGGCTTTGAGGTACGGTATCAGGATGTCGTTCAGGCAGGTGATAAAGCCCATCATGAAAAACAGCACCGTCAGCGACGACAAGGCCGAGGTGTAGCGCGGCTGGGCGCCAGCCGGAGCCGTAACCGCGGGCGGCGGAACGGTAGAAATTGCGGGAACAGCCATAAAACGGACAGTAAGAATTGGGCGAGAAGAAGCAGGCTGCGCCAGGCAGCGCAGCTAATCAGGTCGGAAGAAAGGCCGGACTTTATTCTTGCTTGAGGCGGTAGAAGCGCACGTAGTCTACCAGCATGCGCTGCGGAAAAGCAGCTTCGTCGATGCCTTTGCGGCCGCCCCACTCCCCGCCCACGGCCACGTTCAGCAGCAGGTGAAACGGGTGGTCCCAGGGCCAGGCTTGCCAGCCGGAGTGCTCGTTGCGGCTGGTGAAGTAGGGCTTGTTGTCGACGAAGGCCGTGATGGTTTCGGGCGTCCACTCCACGGCGTACACGTGGTAGACCGAGGTGGCGGTAGGTACAGCTATGGAATCGGTTTTTTGGGTGTTGGTGCGGAAGTAGTACTTGCGGCAGTGCGTAGTGGCCTGCACAATGCCCGGCCGGTAGCCCACGTACTCCATGATGTCGATTTCGCCGTTGTCGGGCCAGCTTTTATCGCCGTACTTCCAGTCGTCGGGCAGCATCCAAATGGCCGGCCAGGTGCCGCGAGCGGCCGGTAGCTGCGCCCGCACTTCTATGCGGCCGTAGGTCAGGCTGCCCCCTCCTTTCGCCTTGGAAACCAGGCGCGTGGAGGTGTAAGGATTTTTGTCATTGAAGGCTTCCTTACGCGCTTCGATAACAAGGTGCCCTTGCTCCACCCGGGCGTTTTCGCGGCGCGCCTTAGTGTAGTACTGCAGCTCCTTGTTGCCCCAGCCGTGGCCGCCCTCGTCGTAGCCCCATTTGGTGGAATCGGGCAGGCCGGCGTAGTTGAACTCGTCGCGCCAGATCAGCTCCTTGAAGCTGTAGCGCGGCGCGGGCTTCGGCGTTGCCGCCGGCTCGGGTCGGAGCGCAGCGGCGGTGCTGCCAAGCACGAGTAGCAGGCCGATGGCGGCAACAAAGCGTGGGTGCCAGATGTGGTACTGCATAATGATCAGAAGAAAATTCTGGCCTGCTTCATTTGAATGGTAGCCAAGCGGCGGCGAAATGCCCCGGTGGGTACGGCCCCGGCAAACTCCCCTGTTCCCAGAGTGACCAGTCCCACACCGGTCACTCCACTCCCGTTTGCCGCGGGCCGCCCCAAAAGGGTTTGTTATTGTTTGGGGGTGTGCTCAGGGCGCTTAAGCATTTGGCGCAACTGTCCCAATCATCCTAATTTCTTACTGCGGGTACTGGTAAAAGCGCACGTACTGCACCACCATTTCCTTCGGGAAGGGCTCCGAAGCCGCAGGGTCACCGTCGAAGTCGCCGCCCACGGCCACGTTCAGAATCAGGTAAAACGGGTTGTTGAAGGGGTACGGGGAAGTATCGGCCGGCGTGATGGTGTAGGTTTGCACGCCATCCACGTACCAGCGCAGCTGATTTTCGCTGCGGATCAGCGAAAAAGTGTGGAAGTCGTCGGAGAAGTCGCCCGCGGGCAGGCGGTACGTAGTGCCTTTGTACTGACGCGTGGCCGGCGAGGAGCCGTAGTGCACGGTACTCACGTTCACCGCGGGCTGGGAGCCGCGCAGCTCCATAATGTCAATTTCGCCGCAGGCCGGCCAACCCACCTGAGCGTCGTTGGTGCCCAACATCCAGATAGCCGGCCAGATGCCCTGCCCTTTCGGCAGCTTGGCGCGCACATCCAGACGGCCGTAGCCGTAGTTCATCTTATTCTTGGTGACGATGCGGGCCGAGGTAAACTGCTTGTTGCGCAGCTGCTCGCGCCGGGCCACGATGTGCAGCTCGCCATTGGCAAGGAAGAGGTTGTTGGGCGAGTTGGTGGTGGCCTGCTTCTCGTTGTTGTACCAGTCGTCCTGCACCTCGTAGGTCCATTTCTGCGCGTCGAGGCCTCCGCCGTTGAATTCGTCGCTGGCGGCGGGCACCAGTTGGGTGTAGTCGCCGAACTCGCGCGGCGCGGCGTTGGGCGCGGATGCGGTAGGCTGCGGAATGGGTTTGGGCGGCTCCTCCGTGCAGCCCGCCAGGCTCAGCACCAGCCCAAAGCTGGCACTGGCCCGCAGCGTGCGGCGCAGGAAATCAGAATAATGACGCATCAGGCAATAAAAGAAGATGAAAAGCAAGCTGCTACTTTACGCGCAGCTTCATGGTGTGCACCACCGAGCCGCTGGGCGGTCCCACGCGCAGCACCATGCGTTGGTTGTCGATGGAGATGATGCGGTAGGTACGGTTGGCACCATCGGTGATGCCGATGAAGGAGCCCGGCTGCGTCAGCTCAAACTGCGCGATGCCCGCGCCCGTGGCGGCCCCGAAGGTAAAAGCTGTGCTGCCGGAGCGCGGCGCCGCGCAGGCGCCTGGGCTACCGGCCACAAAGGTTTCGGCGCCGGCGTTGTAAGTGTACTGGTTAGCCACGGTGAACGTGAATTCATCATCGGCCTGGCAGGCGGGCAGCGTATTGGGCGCCCCACCGGGGAAGTAGCCGGTAGGGTCGCTGTCGCCGGGGCCCACCACGATTACGGCCTGCTGCGCATTGTCAAGCACCCAGGTGCGCGACGAGCCGCCGGTGAGCAGTTGCTTGGCCTGGTCGATGGCCGAGAGCTGCGGCATCAAGGTCACTTCCGTGATGGTGCCGTCGGGGTGGGTGCCCTGCAGGCGCAGGCGCGTGGCCGAGGCCTCTACGATGTCGTAGGTTTTGTTGCGCACCGAATCGGGCAGACCGATAAAGGCACCGCGACCCTGCAGCACAATCTGGCCGAGGTTACCATTGGGCCGAAACACAAACGTGGTGCTGGTATTGCGGGCCGCGCCGCAGTTACTGCCGGCATACGTTCCGCCCGCCGCATCATACACGTAGGCGAACGTGTTGGTAAACGAGAACTGGTCGTCGGCCTGGCAGGCGGGCAGCGGCGCCGCGGACGACGAAAGCACCGCCCCGGTGGCCGACAGGCGCTTGATAGCGCCGGGCTGGTTGCTGAAAGTCCAGGACGTGGAGCCCGAGCCGGTGCACGCGGCTATTACCGAAAAAGCCGCGTTGGGACAGGCCGATGGGATGGTTACCGTGCGGGGCGCGAAAGCGGTACCGCCGCGGCCGGCCACGGCCAGCTTCACCTGGTAGTCGCCGGGCCGAACATAGGTATGCGTGACGCTGGAGGCCGAGGCCAGTGAAGACCCGTCGCCGAAGTCCCACTGGTAGAGGAAGCCATCTTGGCTGGTATTGGTGAACGTAGCCACCACCGGGAACTGCGTGGTATTCAGCTGCACTGTGAAGCCGGCCGTCGGGGCTGGGCCTTCCAGCTGGCCTTCTTCCTGCTCGCAGGCGCTGAGCGTCGCGGCACTGCTCAGCAGTAGCAGCCAAGCCGCCGTGCGCAGGTATGTATTTGTAAACAAGGCAGTCATGAGTCGAAGGGATTGAAGTCGGGGGGAAACATCCGGGCAACACCGAGCCGGTGCGCCTCCCAAAGCGGGTTGCGCAGTGTCAGATCAATCGGTGGAAAGGAGCGGCTAGCGGCCCGACGCCTTGGCGACGCCGGACCGAGCGGCGCTTAGTAGCCGGGGTTTTGAGTCAGGTTGGGATTGGCGTCGCGCTCCGCCTGCGGAATGGGTAGCACGAGGTTGAAGGGCTTCACTCCTTTTGCCTGCAGGGCGGGCAGGGTCAGCAGCTTGCCGGTGCGCTTCAGGTCAAACCACCGGTCGTTCTCGAAAGCCAGCTCGTAGCGGCGCTCCCGCAACACGGCATCGTCGAAGTTGGCGGTGCCGGCACCCAGGTCGCGGGCCGAGGGCTGGTTGATATCGAGCCCGAAGGCGCGGCGCCGCACTCTGTTGATGGCTTGAAGCCCCTCCGGCGTCGGGCCTACGGCTTCGGCCAGAATGAGGTACACCTCGGCTAGGCGCAGCACCGGAATGTTCAGGCCCGAGTCCCAGATGTTGGTGTTCGTCTTACCCACAAACCACTTCTTCACGCCGTAGCCATTGGGCGACCCGGGCAGCGAAGCGGGCTGCGCTGACAACGTACTGCCGGCCGGGTAAGCGTCGCCGGGCTTCCAGATGGTTGCGTCGCGGCGCTGGTCGCCAGCCTCGTAGCCATTCACAAATTCGGCCTCCGGAATGTTGAAGCCGTAGCCGCCCTGCGGGGTGAGGCCCTGGCCACGCGGCCCGAAGAACTCGTTGCCCACGAAGCCCAGCCCGTCGAAAGTATAGCCGTTCAGGCCCGACACGAACTGCACTTCAAACAGCGACTCGCGGCCGTTTTCGTTTTCAATCTTGAAGTTGTCGCCGTAGTTGGCCCACAGGCTTTTACCGCTGTTCTGAATCACGTCTCGGGCCCAGCGAGCAGCTTCGGGCTTGTTGCCGCGGGTGATTTGCACCTTGGCCAGCAGGCCAGCCGCCGCCCACTTGGTGGCGCGGCCCACATCGGCCCCGCTGTAGGAAGCGGGCAGGTCGATGAACGCCTGCTCCAAGTCCTGTACAATTTGCTCGTACACCTGCGCGGCCGGTGTACGCGGAATGTTTACCTGGCTCAGGTTGGTGGGCGGCACCGTTATCAGCGGCACATCGCCGTAGGCGCGCACCAGATCAAAGTAGTACTTGGCACGCAGGAACTTGGCCTCGGCCACGCAGCGCTTGCGCAGGGCCTCGCCCATGTTCACAATGCCCGGCACCTTCTGCACCACGATGTTGGCGCGGCCGATGCCCACGTAGCAGCCGCCCCAGAGGCGGGAGGTCAGCGGGTTCGTGACCGGAATGTTGAAGTTGTCGAGTTGCTGATGCTCGATGCCGTCGCCGCCGCCCCCGCCGCCAGTGGTGGAGTTGTCCGACATGATGTCGCCGATGCCCCACAGGGCGTAGTTGTACTGCCCGCCCTTGCCCAGCTCGCTGTACGCGGCGTTGGTGGCCTGAATGGCGTCGGTTTCGGTCTGGTAGAAGTTTTCCTCGGTGACCGAGTCGTTGGGCTTCACGTCGAGAAACTTCTCGCCGCAGCCCGTGAGCAGCCCCAGCAATGCCAGCGTGCCAAGGGTGTTTTTTACCGTTATCATCAGTGTGGGAATGTCTAGTGTTTGGGGACTGGCAACCAATTAGAAGCCCAGGTTCAGGCCGGCCAGGAACACGCGCGGCTGCGGGTACACGCCGCGGTCTATGCCCGAGGCACCCACTTCCGGGTCGTAGCCGGAGTAGTTGGTGAGCGTCACCAGGTTTTGGGCCGAGACGTACACGCGGATCTGCGAGGCCGACACGCGCTGCATCAGTGCTTTGGGCAGGGTATAGCCCAAGGTGAGCAGCTTCAGGCGGGCGTAGGAGCCGTCCTCCACGAAGTAGCTCGACACGCGCAGGTTCTGGTTCGGGTCGCCACCGATGGCGCGGGGCACGTCGTTGCTGGTGCCGGGGCCGGTCCAGCGGTTCAGCACCCGCGAGATGCCGCTGCCGTTGCCGTACAGCGCGCCTTCGGTGTAGAAGCGGTTCAGGTTGTAGATGTCGTTGCCCTGCGAGCCTTGAATGAACACGTTCAGGTCAAAGCCCTTCCAGCTCAGCGTATTGGTAATGCCGTAGGTGAAGTCGGGCACCGGCGAGCCGATGTAGGTGCGGTCGTCGGCGTTGATCAGGCCGTCGCCGTTTACGTCCCGGAAGCGGATGTCGCCCGGCGCGGCGCCGGTTTGGGTGGCGTGGTTGCGCACGTCTTCGGGCGTCTGGAAGAGGCCGTCGGCCTGGTGGCCAAAGAAGGCGCCGAAGGGCTGGTTCACGTTGTAGCGCACTATCACGCCGCTGCGCGAGCTGTAGCCGTCGTAGGGCAAGCCAGCCCCTAATGACTCCAGATTGGACTTGTAAGCCGAGAAGTTCAGGGTGGTCGACCACGTCAGGCCGTCGCCTTCGCCGCGCAGGTTGTGGGTGGTCAGGGCCAGGTCGATGCCTTTGTTGGAAGCCGAGGCCGCGTTGGTGTTGATCTGCTCGTAAGTGCCCGACACGAGCGACACCGGCACCGGCGCAATCAGGTTTGGCGACTTGCGGCTGTACACGTCGATGGTGGCTTCGATGCGGTTATCGAGCAGCCCCATATCCAGGCCCACGTTCAGCTGGTTGTTGGTTTCCCAGCGCAGCTCGGTGTTAGCCAGACGCGTGGGCGCCGCGCCGATGTTCACCGCCCCATCAGGCCCGAAGGGGTACTGAATACCCGAGTTGATGGTGTACAGGTACTGGAACAAGCCGGCGTTCAGGGCGTTGCCCACTTTGCCGTAGCCGGCGCGCAGCTTCAGGTTGCTTACCAGGCGCTGGTCTTTCAGGAAGCCTTCCTCCGAAATGCGCCAGCCGGCCGAAACGCCCGGGAAGAAGCCGAACTTCTCGCCCATCTGGAAGGCCGAGGTGCCGTCGTAGCGGGCAATGGCCTGGAACAGGTATTTGCCACCGAACTCGTAGTTGACGCGGCCGAAGTAGCTGGCCAGGCGCGCCGGTGGGTTCTGGTAGCCGTTGGCCGAGCGGAATTCATTAATCGGCCCGCTGTTCACGTTTTGCAGATCGTTGCGCAGGTAGCCGGAACGAATGGCTTCCACGAAAGTCCGGTCAAACTGCTGCGCCGATTGCCCTGCCAGCAACGTGACCTGGTGCCGGTCGCCGAAGAGGTGGTCGTAGGTCAGCGTGTTTTCGATGAGGTAGCTCGGGGTATAAGTCATGTTCGACGTGGCCCCGGCCAGCGTGTAGCGCTGGGAGTTGGCCAGCCGCGGCCGGAAGGCCCGGTAGTTGTCGAAAGCCAGATCAGCGCCCACGTTGGTGCGCAGCCGCAGTCCTTTTAGCGGCTCCAACTCGGCAAAGAAGGTGCTGATGACGCGGTTGCGCGTAAACTTCTTGTTATCGATCAGGGCCACCGCCAGCGGGTTTTCCTCCACGAAGTTGTCCACGTTGCCCAGCGGCTCATACCAGGTGCCATCGGGACGGTAGGCCGGGATGGTGGCCGGAATCTGCGAAGCAAAGCTGATGACGCCGTACTCACTGCCGCCGGCGTCCACGCGGCGGTCGTTCAGGTGGGTAAACGAGAGGTTATTACCCACTTTCAGCATGCGTCCAATCTGCAGGTCGCCGTTGGCGCGCAGCGTGAACCGCTCGAAGTGCGAACCGACAATGGTGCCGTCCTGCTGAAAATAAGTACCGGACAGTGCGTAGCGAGCCTTGTCGCTGCCACCCGTAGCCGAGAGGGAATAGTTCTGAATGGCGGCGCGGCGGAAAATAAGGTCTTGCCAGTTGGTGCCTTCGCCCAGCGCCGCCGGGTCGCGCAGCTGGTCCACCACGATGGGCTCCCCGGCCGCAATCCGGTTTTCGTTGTTGATGACGGCGTATTCCTGCGCGTTGAGCATGTCCAGCTTGCGCCACACCTGCTGCACGCCCCGGTACGCGTCGACGTTGATGCTGGTCTTGCCGGCTTTGCCGCGCTTGGTAGTAATGATAACCACGCCGTTGGCGGCGCGCAGACCGTAGATGGCCGTGGCCGAGGCATCCTTCAGCACATCAATACTTTCGATGTCGTTGGGGCTAATGGCGTTCAGCTGGTTTTCATCGCCCGAGGGCAGCGGGAAACCATCCACCACGTACAGCGGCGCGTTGTTGCCGGCCGAAGTAAGCCCGCGGATGCGCACCGAAGTGCCCGCCGCTCCGCCCGGGTCACCGCCGTTGGAAGTCACCGTCACGCCGGCTACGCGGCCCTGCAGGGCCTGCGTTGCATCGGCCAGCGGTTGGGCTTTCACGGCCTCTGCTCCTACCGACGATACCGCGCCCGTAACGCTGCCGCGTTCCTGGGTGCCGTAGCCCACTACCACTATTTCGCTTAAGGCTTGCATGTCTTCCTGCAGCCGCACATTCAGGCTGGTGGTAGCCCCCGAAACGGTTACCTCCTGCTTGATAAAACCTACCGAACTGATGATTAATGTGCTGCCCTCGGGCACACTTAGCGAGAAGGCTCCCTCGGCGTTGGTACTGGTGCCCAGGGTTGTGCCTTTTACAATTACTGTTACGCCGGGCATCGGCGTACCGTCGCTTTGGGTCACGCGCCCCGATACGGGCACATCGACTACAAAATGGCGCCCGACGGGGCCAAGTAACGCGGGAGCCGCCAGCGCCGGCCCGGCCAGCGTCAGCAACCCGCAGGCTGCTAACGGAACGGCCCGCCGCAAGACGGAATGCGGGTAGAGGTAGTAGCTCATGTACGTGGGAATGTGTGGTGAGTGGTTGAGAGAAACTTTCTGCATAAGCCGGCCCCGCGGGCAACGGCAAGAGGCACCCTTTCTTCCGGCAATCGGCGCCGGAAGTCAGAAGCGTAAGCAACAAGGCGGGATGCTACGCGGCCTAGCGGCTAAAGGCCCATTCCTTGAAGGGCGCACCCCGGCGGCGCGGGTATAGCGCAGGGGTAGCGGCGGGGCCTGTGGGCCGGGAGGCCGGGCACTGGGCAGCGTGCTTGGGAGAATGCATGGTCATTTGAGCGGGGGGAATGGTCAAATATATCGGCCTTGCATTCGAAAAATCAAGGACCAAAAATGGCCATACGGCTCAAAAACAAAGATTTTCGCTTAGGTCGCACGTTATTCTGTACGCTTACATCACCCACTTTTCGGCCGGGTTTGCGGGCTGTTGCAATCGTTTGCAGGATTCAGTGACTGACGGGCTGACGGGTAAAAAACACATAAAAAAATGGGCCTTTAGCCCACTTTTTTTTCAGTAATTTTTGCTTTGCCAGCCCAGCCCTCCACTTTTCGTATTTGCGGTGGCTGGCCACTCAGTTCTTCCTCGCCGACTTCCTCTGGTTCGGCCCCGCTATCATCCAGCAGCAGTTGCGTCCAAGCTACCTCTTCGGCTGCCTCGGTGCCCTGCCGACGCATAGCTTCGAGCACTTTCTGGCTAAAGCTCCAGCAGGTGGCGCGGCGCAAATCAAGCACCCGCGAAAGCTCCTGAGCTGAATAGCTCCCCCGGTGGGTGTGCAGCAAAAACACCGCGTAGAAAGCTTTCACGATGGAGAACTTGCACTTCTGCAGCAGTGTGTAGGCGGTGGCCGATTCCACGTAGCGGCAACGGGTGCACCGCCGGGAGTGCGGCTCGCGGCCCTCGCAGTAATTATCGTGGCCACACTTACGGCAGTGGTAGCCCTGGGCCCACTTCAGGTCGGCGAGGTAGCGCAGGCAGGCGTCCTTGTCGGGGTAGATCTGGCTGAACTCGCCGAAATCAACTTCCTGCGACAGTACCCGGGCTGCCTGCGCTTTGTGTAAGTCGCGCTGTAGGTCGCCGTTGAGCTTTTCAATAGCCGCCGACTGCAAGGCCAGCAACCCGTTGGCCTGCAGCAGCTCACGGTTCTGCGCGGCAATGGTTTCGCCCTGCTGGCGCAGCTCCTCGGTGCGCTGGGCCACCAGGTTTTCCAGCTCGGTGTTGAGCTGATCTTTCAGCTCCTCGTTTTGGCGCAGCTGCTCCACCAGCTGCTCCTGCACCTCGTGCTTTTTGCGCAGCTGTTTTACCAAGCGCTGCTGGGCCTTTAGCGTAGCATCCTGAATGCCTTTTATTTTCTCCCCCAGCGCATACGAAAGCACCACCACTTCCAGTACGAAAGCCGCGTTCATGCTGTACACGGTGAAGGTGTTGGTGAAAGTGTCGATGCCCAGCTTGCGCAGGATCAGAAACCCGACACTAACGACCACCAGCGTGTGCGAAAGCAGGAAAAAACGCGCCGGCCGGAAGCCTTGCTGCCACACTTTGAGTGCGGCCACGAACAGCATTCCGTAGGGCAGCAAATACAGCCAGAAGCTCAGATCCGACTGCCACCAGAGCGCATCGAGCAGCAGCGCGCCGGCGCTTAGCAGCACCACGGTACGCACCCAAGGGTCGTAGTGGGGCAAGCGCTGCGGCGCGTCCAGGAACTGGCGGGCGTAGTAACTAAACGTCAGCAGCAGCAGCGGCGCCGAGCTGACGATAACCAGCTGATTAAACCACGGATGCAAAGGCCAGAGGTACTGAAAACCGAGCCCGTCTTCCGATAAAAACACGAGGCTGCAACTGAGCACGTACAGCACGTAGCGCAGGTAGGTTTGCTCGTGGGTGAAGAAGTACAGAAAGAGGTTGTACACCACCATGATGAGCAGCACCCCATAAAAGGCGCCCAACAGCCCGTACTCCTGCTGAAAGCATTCCACCAAGCCTTGCTCGGTGCGCAGGCGGGCCAGAAAGCTGGTTTTGGAATTGGCCTGCAGGCGCAGGTAGTACGTGCGCGTTTCGTCGGAGCGCTGCGGGAGGCGCAGCAGAAAGTTTTTGTAGCTGTAAGGCCGGGAGGAGAAGGCCTGATCGGCACCGGTACGCGTGGCCCCCGCAGTAGTGGATGCGTCGGGAAAGAACACCACGTCGCTCAGGTGCGAATCGTAGAGCTCCAGGTACCAGTGCTGCGGCTGCGGACCGTCGGAACGCACGGTGAGGCGCAGCCAGTAAGCCGCGCCGGGGTGCTGCATGTTGGTAGAAATACTGGACCCCGGCACGAAGCGGGCCGCGTGCTCGGGTCGCTGTACGTCTTGCAGGGTAAGCTTGCCGCTAGCGTCTTCCAGCACGCTGTAGTTGCGTGGCTCGATAAGCACTTCCTCCTGGCTGGACCTGACGCGCAACGGCTGCTCCGGTCCCAGCGGGCTGGCGGTGGCCGGCAGCCACAGCCCCAACGTAAAGAGTAGCACTGTCAACCAGATCCGTAAGCGGGTGCTGACAACGTGATTAAGCGTATTAGCGGGAATGGGTAAGGCGGGGCGCATGGTAGTCACCAAGTTAGAGAAACTGCCCACAATGCCGCCAAACCGGACGTTCACTACGCGGTGGCCACGGTGCCGCGGCTATCTGGGCCGAGGGTACGATCGGTCAGTTATTGCCCACCCAGCGTAGCCGATTTGCTTTCTTCGAACCGCAACCAATGGAGCACAGCGCCTGGCTGCTCCACGTAGAGCTGCAGCGTGTGTCTGCCCGCAGGCAGCACCACGGTACCGCCGCTTACCGTCTGCCAGCCAGCAGCTTCCGATGCAGCCGGGGCTACGGTGAAGGTGCCTACGGTGGCATGGTTCAGTTGCAGCGCGAGTCGGGCCGGCGCGGAGCTGCCGTTGGTAGCGCGCAGATGCACAGCATAATGGCCGGCCTTGGGCACGGTTACGGTGTAGCTTAACCACTCCCCCGCCTCGGTATGGCTAACTGCGAAGCCATTGGAGCCGGCATCATGAATGGGCTGCACATCCACGCCGTCGTTGCGGTAGGCACCACCGGCGTTGTGGGGCTTTAGTTCGCGGTAGTCGGTGCGGGCAGCGTAGGTATCGTGATAGGCCACGCCGTCCCGACCCAGGTCGTAATCGACGGCGAAAATGGTGCCGGGCAACGTGTGCGCGGCAAAAGCCTGACGGGTATCGGCGGGCTGAGTCAGGGCAAACAGGGCGTCCCTGTTGATCAGGCAGTTGTTAAACTTACTATTGCGCAACAGCGCCGTGCGGCCTTCGGTCGTCAGGATGCTGCCGTAGGGCTGCACCCGGAGCAGGCTGCTGCCGGCGTCCACGCGCTTCAGGTTCCAGTGGCACCAGCCGATGTTCTGGGCGTTGAGCTGCTGCACGGCGGCCGCAAACCACTCGTTGGAGTTTTCGCCCGTCTCCCCCACCCACACCGGCACCTGCCACCGGTCACGGAAAGCCGCCAGGTTATGCACGAGGTTGATTTGGTTGGGATTGGGGTCGGCGGCCTGCGCTTCGTTGGGGCACCAGTAGCGGTGAGCGTTGTACACGAGGTTGCGCTTGTCCTTGATTTGGAGTTTATCGGGCGTCAGGTTGGTGTACTCGTTGCCGTAGCCGTTGCCTTCGATCATTAGTAAGTGCTCATCGCCCTGGGCACGCACCGCGTCAATGAGGCGGCTAAAGAGCACGTTTAGCTCGGCGTTGTCGGCCGAGAGGCCGTTGGCGGCGTTGGCGTTGTGCGGCTCGTTGATGAAGTCGTACATGGCCACGCGAGGGTCGTTTTTGTAGCGTTTGGCTAGCTGCTCCCACAGGCGTACCGTCAGGTCCTGATAGATCAGGCGGCCGCGGGCGTCGCGGCGCTTCCACAGGTCCAAAGGCCGAAAGTTGTCGTTGATGTTTTCATCGGTGCCCTGCCCGCCGGGTGCCGCGTGCAGATCGAGCACCACGTACATCTTGTTGGCGGCGCACCAGTTCAGCACTTGGTCGATGTAGCGGAAGCCGTCGAGCTTTTTGGTATCGGTGAAGAGCTGATTTGCATCGTACCAACGGCTTAGCGACTGAACGTACGCGTCGAGGGCGGCCTCACTTTTAGGGTTTTGAATCACCTTGGTACGGGCGCGCCGCTGCTCCGGAGTCAGAAACAAATCATAGTGAAACGGGAGGCGCACGCAGTTAAAGCCCTGCTGGGCCAGGAAATCGATATCGGCCTTGGTGACGAAGTCCGCCCGAAATTGGCGGTAAAAATCTTCCACCTCCCGTTCCGGCATCACTCGCAACAAACCCTGCTGAATGCGGCGCTGACTACCTAGTGTGTCGGTTTTGAGGATGTAGCTTTCCTGCAAAAGCCACCCACCCACATTCACCCCGCGCAGCACCACTGCCTGGCCCTGCGCATCGACAATCTGCGTGCCCTTAGCCCGCAGCATGCTTAACTGCTGGGCCCTGGCTGGCATTCCCAACATGGCCAGCGCAGCCATCAGCAACAAGGCACTCAGCCAGATAAGAGCCGACATGCGGCGGGCGGGCAACGATACGGGCAACTTCATAAGAAAAGCGGGCAACAGCGGGTAAAAAGCGAGAAACAGGGCGGAGAATCCCCGCCCTGTTGCCGTCGCATTCACTCACTTCAATTGGGTTACTCTTTGATGATTTTCTGCGTCTGAATGCCGGCTTTGCTACGAAGCGTCAGCAGGTACACGCCTTTGCGTAGCGCCTGCACCTGGAGCGTAGCGGAGCTTTGGTGCGCGGCGGTTTCCTGGGTCAGCACCACGCGCCCGAGCGCATCGGTGAGGGTGATGGAAGCAGCCTCGGTGTCGGGCAGGGCCACTGTCAACTGCTCGCCTACCGGGTTGGGGAAGGCCAGCGTGGCGGTTTCGGCGGCCCCGGCTTTGTTACTGAGCGCCGAGCGGGCGCCCGTGCAGGTGGCACCGGCGGTATAGCTGTGTGGCGTGGCGCTGGAGTTGCGCTCGGAGGTGGTAGTGCCTACGCGGTAAGTGAAGTAGAACGACAGCGCCGTGCCGGCTGGCTGGGCCTGCGCGAAAGTGAAGTTGCTACCCGCCACCGTCATGGGGTAGCCGGCGTAGCCCGTGGCCGACCCGGCCCGCACGTAAATGATGGCCATGGTGCTGCCCGCAATAGGCGCCAGCGGCACGAAGGTCCAGTTCACGGTGCCGTTGGTGGTGGATACCTCGTAGCGGTAGTCGCCGCTGGCCACGGTGCCTCCGCACGCGGTGCTGCCGGTGCCACCGCCAGCGGCCGAGCCGTACACTTCCAGCTCGTACAGGGAGTAGCCGTAAGCCGTGCCGCGGGCCGTGCCGTAAATGCGCACGTAGCGCCCGGTACCGCTCAGCCCGGTGTAATCATTGATGAGGGCCGTATTGCCAGTCACGGTGCGAAGCGAGGTCCAACTGGTGCCGTTTGCCGATATCTGGACCTGAAAGTCGCGGCCATAGGCGGCCTCCCAGGTCAGCTTCACCCGGTTGACGTTGTAGCTGGCCCCTAAGTCCACTTGCAGCCACTGCGGATCGGCGAAGGCACTGCTCCACCGGGTGCTGGTGGCGTTGCCGTCCACGGCGGCCGGACCGGGTGTACCGCTGTTTTCGGTGGAGGATACCGTTACAGGCTTATTCAGGGCCAGATTGGTGCTGGTCAGCGCGCTGCCGACGGTGACCGTGACCGGGGCCGAGGTAGTGGTAGCGCCAGCGTTATCGGTGGCTATGGCCGTAATGGAATAAGTGCCCGCTGCCACGCCCGTCCAGCTCACGCTGTAAGGACTGCTCGCATCAGTGCCGATAAGCGTAGTGCCGTGAAAAAACTGCACCTGCGTCAACGAGCCGTTGGCATCGGCGGCGGCGGCGCTTACCGTGATGCTGGCCGGCGCCGTGAACGAAGCGCCACCGGCCGGCGAAGTCAGGCTGACCGTTGGGGGCGAGTTTGGAGCGGTAGAGTTCGTGCTGAGGCTGCGCAGATTATCCACGTGAAACACGTGCCCCGTGAGCGAATTCGGCGCGAAAAGCAGCACGGTGTTGTCTACTTCCGCGTCGGGCGTGCCGGGGTCGGGGGCGCTGGCGAAGCTGAAGACCACCGTGTGCCAGGTGTTGGTTTGCTTCACCACACCTTGGTAGATGCTGTGGCGGCCGGTGGGGTAGTTTTGCGGACTGGAGGCAGCACTGCTTTCCAGCTGCCAGGAAACGACCGTACCGACCGGCGCCGAGGTGTACACGTCCATGGCAAACACTTTGTCGCCGCGCTTGTAGGCCGCGCCGTCCTTGGTGAGGGTATTGCGGAAGCTCAGCACATCGTATTGTTCCGTGGCATTGCGGGTGTACCGCCCCACTCGCGCCGAGGTGTTGAGGCCCGTGGCGGCAGGGTTGGTGACGGCCGCGGCGTAAGAGCCGGTGCCACTCAGGAAAGTCAGGTTGCGTACCGCGTCGTAGTCTTCGAAGGTGGTGCCGGCCGTATACGTGGGGGCGGCTGCCCGCTTCACGATGCGAATGTTGTCGACGAAGTAAGTGTCGCCGGTCAGGGAGTTGTTGCCGAACAGGAAGGCCAGCTCATCGATGGCCACATTGGCCGTGCCCGCGTCGGGCGAGCTTACGTAGTTGAAAGTCAGCGTCTGCCACTGATTCTGTGCGGTGGTGCGAGCCTCGTAGGTGCTGTTGCGCCCGGCGGGGTAGTTGCCGGCCGCGGCAGCTTTGTTTTGCAGGTTCAGCAGCACGGCCGTGCCCACCGGCGCGGCGGTATACACGTCGGCCTGAATCTGGCAGGTTTGGTTCTTGAACAGTGCCGCATCCTCGATGATGGTGCCCGCGGGCGGCGCATCAAAGAACAGCACGTCGTACTGCTCAGCCGAGTTGCGCACGTAGCGAGCCACGCGGGCCGAGGTGTTGACGCCGGTGGCCGAGGGATTGGCGACGTTGGCCGTGTAAGTGCCGTTGGTTTTGGTGGCGTTCTGGCTGATGCGGGCCGTCCCGTCGTAGTTCAGCAGCATGTCGGTGGCTACCACGGGCTGATCGGCCTGCTTTTTCACCAGCACATTGTCGAAGTAAAACGTGGCACCGGAGTTGGTAGCGGGCTGAAACAGCAGCGTGACGTTGTTGATGCTGTAGATGCTGGTGCCCGCGTCCAGGGTGCGTTCCAGGTCAAATTCCAGGGTTTCCCAGGCGTTCTGGCGCGTGGTGTAGGCGCGGTAAGCACTGTGCCGGCCCGCGGGAAAATTGGTGCTGGTAGTCACCGCGCTGTTCTCAAACTGCACCGTCACCTTGCTGCCCACCGGCGCCGTGGAATACACGTCGAGGTACAGTTTTCGGCGCCCGGCCACGAAGTCATTGGCGTTGCTCACGGTGAGGTTGCGCAGCGAAATCACGTCGTATTGCTCGGCAGCGTTGCGCACGTAGCGCCCCACCCGGGCCGAAGTGTTGACGCCGCTGGCCGAAGGATTGGTAATGGCCTGGGTAAGTGCGCCGGTGGCCGAGGCATAGGTCAGGAAACGGTTGGCTTCGAAATCCTCAAATACCCGCTCCACCTGCAGCGCCGGCTGCGTACTCACATTTAGCGCGTACACGTTAGTGGGGCAGCCGCTCACGGCTACGCTCACCGCCACAGTGCCGCCCGCCGAGGAGCCCCAGTTTACCTGAATGGCATTGGTGCCTTGCCCGCTGCTGATGGTCGCGCCGGCCGGCACCGACCAAGTGTAGCTGGCCCCGCTCACCGCGTCGATGCGGTAGGTTTTGCCGGTGTCGTTTTGATATACCTGCTCGTCGCCGAGCACGGCATAGTTATACTTGCCGCCGTACACCCGCACAAAATCCACCTGCATGGTGGTGGGGTAATCGGCCGGGTTCGGGTTCTGTCCGATGCCGGTAAAGCCGGTGTTGGGCCCGCCCACGGCCGAATTCAGCATTAGGTAGAAATTACCGTCATTGAAAGGCCAGGAGCCGCCCGAGGTGGTCTGGGGCGAAGCCGTGTGAAAGAGCGTGTTGTCGATGTACCACTTGATCTGGTTCGGGCTCCACTCCACGGCGTAGGTATGAAAGCCGGTGGAAAGATCCAGCGTGCTACTGTATTCGCGGCCAGTAAAGCGCCAGCCGTTGTCGTCGTAGTGGATGGTGCCGGCTACCGAGCGCGGATTTTTGTGCTTGGCCTCCATGATATCGATTTCGCCGGTGGAGGGCCAGTTGCCAGGGTCGGGCAGCATCCAGAAGGCGGGCCACACGCCCTGCGCCGAGGGCAGCTTGATGCTGGCCTCTATGCGGCCGTACTTGAAGGTTTGGAGCACGCCGGTGGGCGTCCGGCTCATCAGCTTGGCCGAGGTGTAGTTGTAATTGCGCCCGCCCACCGTCGTTGGCTCGTAGCGGGTGGCGATGGTGAGGTAGCCGCCGCTCACGGTGGCGTTGGCGGCGCGGTAGGCCTGCAGCTCGGCGTTGCCGAAGTTGCAGAGGTTTTCGGCGCAGCCGTCGCCCTCGTACACGCGCCACTTGCTTAGGTCGCCGGGGGTGTTGAATTCGTCTTGCCAGACCAGCTGATTGCACTGGGCCTGCGCGGTATTAGGACTTAGCAGGGTCAGGCCCGTACCCATGGCCATTAGCTTGGCTCCCGTTCGGAGCCATTGCCCAGTCAAGCAGGGAAGTAAGGGTGTTTTCATGAGGGTTTTGGTGGTGGTTGGGGAATGAGCAGGCAAAAGCCGGCTGTCCTCCTTCGTGAGGGAGGCAACCACTACCGGTGCGGTGCAAACAGCCGGTAGGCCGCCAGAACCACGGCCCTCTTCAGGAGCCGACGATGCCGACGCAGAGCAGCAAGAGCGGGAATGGCTTGGGGCCTGCCGGAGGCGTGGGGAAACTGCCAAGAGCCGCATAAGAACAGCGGCTGGCCGGACTTCCAAGTCGACCAAAACTAGGGGCGTTGTCAGGCAAAAGCAAACCTAAAAACGGCGCCAATGAAGCATAAAGCTAGTTTTCGTGCTCTGTGTGTACGCTTAAGCCACACGCTTTTTCGCAGTATTTCCCGTGCATCAGCACAGAAGCAAGTAACCCTTATCGGTGGCTCAGCCGGATAACAAACAATAAAAAAATACCTGCGCGGCGCGGTTTTTTCAAGCTCTATTCCGTCCATCTACCATATCTCGCGCTTACCCCCACCTTTAGTCACCCGACTCGCCTCATTACCGGTTCGCGGTTAGCTCACGTACTACCTCCAGGAAGCCTTGTACCAACGGCGTCAGTGAGGCCGTTTGGTAGCAGGCCGCAATGCGCGTGTGCCCGACGGGTTCCGAGAGCGGCATGTACACCACCTCCCCCAAGCGCAGAATATCAAACGAAGCAGGCACCACCGAAACGCCCATTCCAGCTTCTACCAGGGCCACAATGGTCGTCCACTCTAGGGCCTCCTGCACTACCCGCGGCGCCATGCCGGCCGCGGCAAACAGCTGTTGCACTTGCCCGTACAGCGCCGGCGCCACGTGCGGCGGAAACAGCACGAAAGCCTCTTGGCTGAGCTCGTGCAAGGCAATGCTGGGGCGTTGGGTGAGCGGGTGCGTGCCCGGTAGCACCGCCACGAAAGCTTCGCGCACTACTTCTTCCGTGGCCAGCCACTGCAGATGTGGCGGCTCGCGCAGAAAGCCCAGATTGATGCTACCCGTGCGCAGCTCTTCCACCTGCGCCGCTGTGGACAGCTCGCGCAGCCGCAGTTCCACATTGGGGTAGCGTGTGCGGTAGGTATGGATGACGCGCCGCACCGTGGTGAAGAGCGTAGAGGCCGCAAAGCCTACGGTCAGCAGGCCCGTGCGCCCCTGCCCCACCGTGCGCACCGTTTCCGACAGTGCCCGGCTTTGGGCCAACAGCCGTTGCGCCTCGGGCAGCAGCGCCGCCCCGGCGGCGGTAAGCTGCACCCGCCGGCTGGTGCGCTCAAACAGCCGGCAGCCGAGCAGGCTTTCCAAACGGCGAATTTGCTGGCTCAGCGGCGGCTGCTCGATGCCCAGTTGCTCGGCCGCGCGGCCGAAATGCAGGTGCTGCGCTACCGTGACGAAGTACCATAGCAACCGCAATTCCAGTTCGGGGCGCGTGATGTCCATATGTTATCGATATCAATCGTTGCGAAAAAGATACTTGATGAATTGATTACGAGGCGCTAGCATTGCAACTATCAGCGGTTTCCCGCGACTGTGCTGGCGCCACGCGCCCAAAAAGGCCGAGCGGCCCGCCTCGCCCCCACATCTTTTCGTCTGAATCAAGCGCTGTCACGAGCCGCCGGGCAGGCCTGAAAAATAAATACGAAATTTTTCGTATTTCTATGCAACGGCTAGGATCGGCGGTAGGTCCCTTGGGCAAAATCACTTCCCTCCGCTACAAAAGCCCACTTCGCGTATGCTACACACTGCTACCCTCCGCACTGCCTTGGTTTCGTGGTTGCTGGTGGGCGCAGCCGGCACCTCGGCTGTTGCCCAGAACGCAACAACGGCGGCCACCGCCAAGGGCACAGGCCGCCTTACCGGCACCATCGTCAATGCCACCACCGGTCAGCCCGTGGAGTTTGCCAACGTGGGCCTGCTCGATACGAGTGGCAAAGTGCTTAACGGCGGGGCCTGCGACGAGAAAGGGCAGTTTATTCTCGGCAACATCGGTGCGGGCACTTACAAGCTCAACGTCAGCTTCGTGGGCTTTCAGGCCAAGGTGGTGGAAAACGTAACTTTCGCTAGCAACGACGCGGTGGTGAACCTGGGCAACATCGCCCTTGCGCCGGCCGCGCAGCAGCTTAAGGAGGTGCAGGTGGTGGGCGAGCGGGAGCTAGTGGAAAACAAGGTCGACCGCATCGTGTACAACGCTGACAAGGACATTACCAATGCGGGCGGCACCGCCTCCGACGTGCTACAAAAAGTGCCACTGCTGAGCGTGGACCTGAACGGCAACCTGCAGCTGCGCGGCTCCGGCAACATCCGGGTGCTCATCAATAATAAGCCCTCGGCCATGCTGGCCAACAATCTGGCCGATGCCCTGCGGCAGATTCCGGCCGACCAGATCAAGTCGGTGGAGGTGATTACCTCGCCCTCGGCCAAATACGATGCGGAAGGCACGGCGGGCGTGGTGAACATCAACCTGAAAAAGAACTCTTTGGAAGGCATCAACGGCTCGGTAAACGGCGCGGCTGGTAATCGCGGCGCCTTCCTCAGCAGCACCGTGAACAGCAAGCGCGGCAAGCTGGGCCTGAATACCAACGCGGGCACCAACCTGTTTTACAACGTGGCCGAAAGCCGCTCGGAGCGCCGGGAGTTCCCGTCCGATTCTACCCGCAGCTTGCTCAGCCAGCGCGGCGACTTCACCAACCTCGGCGGCGGTGCCTTCGCGCAGCTCGGGCTCGACTACGACCTCACGCCCAAGGACGCCCTCAACCTGAGTGCCCGCGGCAATATCTTCGGCTACACCAACGACCGGTTTCAGGGTACCGCGTACCAGTCTTTCCGGACCCTGGACCCAGACCAGCCGCTGCTGTTTCAGGATATTTTCGGGCGCGACATCATCACCGAGCAACGCGAGAAAAATCTGGATTTGAACTTTGGTTACACCCGCACGCTGCCCAAGCCACGGCAGGAGCTGAGCGTATTGGCCTTGTACACCATCAATCAGGGCAACACAGAATACAGCCTTACCCAGCGCCGGGCCGAGCTACAGGATTACCTGGAAAACAGCTTCAACGACAACCGCAACCAGGAGCTGACGCTCCAGACCGACTTTGTGCAGCCAATGGACAGCACCAGTACGCTGGAGCTAGGCCTGAAAAGCATCCTGCGCCGCGTGGATAGCGACTACGTCATTGAGGCGGACAGCAGCGGGACGGGCGGCGCCTTCCGCCTGGACCCGCAGCGCTCCAACAAGTTTCGCTACGACCAATTTGTGTACGCCGGCTACGCCTCCTACGGCTTCAGCATGGGCAAGAAGCTGACCTTCAAGGCCGGCAGTCGCGTGGAGCATACCCGCATCAACGGTGACTTCATGACCGAAGGCATCAGCCTCAAAACCGACTTCACCAACCTTGCTCCCAACCTGCAAGCGGCCTGGGAAGTCAGCAAAGACCACAAGCTGAAGCTCAGCTACACGCGCCGCGTGCAGCGCCCGAGCATTTACTTTCTGAATCCTTACATCAACTTCAGCGACCGGCGCAACGTGTCATCCGGCAATCCGCAGATCGACCCGGAACTGACCGACGCTTACGAGCTGGGCTACAACACTTTCGTCAAGAAAAGCTCCGTGACGTTTTCGGCGTACTGGCGCCAAACCAACAACGCCATCGAAAGCATTTCGCGGCTGGTGCCCACCAACGAGCTGCTGCTCAACACCAGCGACACCACGCGCGTGCTTTTCACCACCTTCCAGAACCTGGCCCGCAACGCCACCTACGGCCTGAGCGCTTTCGGCTCGACGAAGATTACGCCTAAGTGGAACCTGAGCGGCAACGTGAATTTCTACTACCGGCAAGTAAGCAGCTCGGCGCTGGGCCTGACCAACGGCGGGGGCATGTTCAACATGAACCTGAACTCGCAGTGGACTTTTGACAAAGGCTGGAGCGCGCAATTCAACGGCTTTTTCAACTCGCGCCGCATCGAACTGCAGGGCCGCTCTTCCGGCTACCGCACGTATAACCTAGCCGTGAAAAAGGAGTTGATGCAGAAGAAAGCCAGCGTGACGGTGTCGATTATCAACCCCTTCAACCGCATCTTGGTGTTCCGCAACAACCTCGCGACGGAGCGTTTCGACTACGTCAACAACTCTTACTTCTACAACCGCCAGCTGCGCGTGAGCTTTAATTACCGCTTCGGCAAACTCGACAACGCCCCGGCCCGGCCCAAGAAGAGCATCCGCAACGACGACCAAAAGGAAGGCAGCGGCGGACAGGGCTAGACGCCCGTCGGTGAAAAGCAACTACTTAGTAATTATGCCGGAAGCCGATGTTGGGTCATTGGCTTCCGGCCTTTTTATGTACCGACGACCTTCTGAGGCAGCGGGCGGTAGCCCGTGAAACATGGTACGCTGCCCCGAAGGAGCAGCGTTATTACTTTTATTAAATTGAACTATAGCATGTTGTATCCAGCATGTCGTTGGCAGGCCAGCCGCCACGTATACGATTTATAAACTGCGGCCATGTTCCTATCCGCACCAGAGGCTCCTACGCTTTGCCAGCTGGCTTTGTATTTGCTGACGCCGCCCCTGTCGATATTGCACTTTGATTATGCCCCAATTTTTTACCCTCCTGCTGCTCCTGACCAGCTTGGCTCTACCGGCTGCAGCCCAGTCCGGTCTCTCCAACGACGGCTTTCACCGCCGCAACGGCCAGATGCATGTGCTCCGCAACGGGCAACTGCGCCCCATGACACGCGATGCCCGCCTGCCTACCGGCGCCGTGGTCACCAAGGACGGCTTTATTGTGGGTGCCGACGGCAAGCGCACTGAATTGCGCGAAGGTCAGGGCTGTGACTTTCGCGGCCGCGTAGTGGCGGTAGTTCCAGCCGGCAGCGGCTTGGCGCTCAGTTCGTCCCGCAACGCCTCGCGCCGGGATGCATCGGCCAAGGCTCGCTCTGTCCTGGACGAAATGTTTGGCAACGGCCGCGGCTACGAAGACCATGACGATGACGACAAACAAGGCCGCGAGCAGCGCAAAAAGTGGAAAGAGAAGCGTAAGAAAGGCAAACGCTGGGACGACTGATCCGAAGTACCCCACCTTTGTACCGGTCGCGGCCTTTGTCGTTACCACAGCCTTGTGCGCCTAGTACCCTCGTTAACAAATAATGGGCAGCCATTGGCTAGCAGCCTACTATTCCATTTCATCCAGCAGCAAACCAAACTGCTAGCGTTGCCCGAACGCTTCTTCACCAAAGTGCAGCCCAACCACTCTGGTTTAAATTAAGTAATTCAGCAACCACACCAGAGCAACCCGCATAGCAAGCCCGCCCAGGCAGCCGATTCTCAATGATGTTGCACAGCTTTCTTTTTGATGCTTTTCCTGATGCCGCCCGTCAGCAGCAATTTGAGCAAGTGCAAGCCGCTTTGCAGGCCGATACTGATGCTCCGGCCACGCTGCTGCTGGGCAATTTTGCGGTGGAAGAAGGCGGCGAACCTTTGGATGCTGTGGTGGTGCGCCCCCACAGCATCACGCTGCTGATTTTCATGCCGGGTGGCGGCCGCCTCAACATCCCGGCCCTGGGCTATGGCAGCTGGAAACTAGACGGGCAACCTCTACGTGGTTCTGCCGCTTCCGCCGACAACCCCTTTGAGCAGTTTCGAACCCAAAAAGAAGGCCTGACCGCTTGGTTGCGCCCCCAGTTGGCTCCCGAACAGGTCAATCTACAGTTCATCACGGGCGTGGTAGTGTTTAGGGCTCCGGTTTCTTTCGGCCCGGAGGTAGAAGAGCAGCTCAGCCAGCAGCCCGGCAGCAGTTTTCAGCTCCTGAACAGTATCACCCAGCTACCCCGTCGCCTGCGGCAGCTAGCCCGCCCCGAAATCGACCTCTCCGATGAGGACCTTATCCAATGGGCGCATGACCTGAAAGAGGCACCGGCTCCCGCGCCCACGGCCGCTTACCCCGTGGAACCGACTGCCTCCAAAAGCTTGCTGGGCCGTGTGTGGAGCTGGCTCGGGGCCGATGACATTGGCGACGATACCCCGTACGGCTCCTATGGCTCGCCGGACGCAGCCGTAGCCGCCAGCAGCGCCGAAAAACAGCGACTGGAAGCCCTGCGCCTGGAAGCCCAGACCGAGCTACGCCAGCAACTGCAGTCACTGGAAGCCCGGGAGGCCGAACGCGAGCGGAGCATAGCCGAGCTACGCGCCCAGCTGGCCCAAGCCGCCCCTGTCACCACCGAAGCCCAGACCCTGCGGGAGCAACTCGCCGCTGAAAACCAGGAAAAAGACGCGCTGGAAGCAGCCATGCGCGCTTCCCGGGCCGAGTCAGAGGCCCGCAATCGGGAACTCGACGCCAAAATCAACCAGCTAGGCTCCTTGCTGGAAAAGCTGCAGACGCAGGCCACGACGGCCCCAACGCCCACTCCGCCAGCCGCCAGCCAAGCGGCGCGTACGGTACCCACGCCTGCCATTGCCGGGCCAATAGCTTCTGCTAGTCGCCCGGTGCCCGACCTGCTTTCGCGGCTAGCTCGCTACCAGGAGCTGCTGAAAGGAGGCCAGCTGCCCGTATCGCGCAAAACCATTCTTAAGGCAGTGGGCATAGCGCTACTGAGCCTGAGCATCTGGGGCATCGGCCGTTTGGGCGCCACCGAGCTGGTGCCTTACCAGGAAAACGGCCGCTGGGGCTACGCCGATGAGAGCGGCAAACCCGTCATCGAGGCCCGTTACTCATCGGTAGGCGACTTTCAGCAAAAGCGCGCCGTGGTGGAACAGGATGGCGTGTACGGCATGATCGACGCCAAAGGAAAGGAGGTGGTACCAATGGCCTACGACGCCTTGAACCCCTACGCAGAAGGGTATGCCCGCGTCCGCGTGGGCGAGGCCTATACCTTCCTGGACGAAGACGGGCAGGAATTCGACAGCTATTATTTCAACGCTCTGGACTTCTCGGAGGGCTATGCTGCCGTGCTCGACCACCGCGGTTGGCATTACATAAGCGGCCCCGAGGCGCCCAAGCAGGCTCCCGTTATCTTCCGCGAAGCCTACTCTTTCCGCGACGGGCTGGCCCGGGTGCGCCTAGCCGATGGCTTCACCTTTATCAGCAAAGACTACCTCCAGGACCCTAGCGAAGGCACCGAGCCTTTCGGCCGCTACCAAGCAGCCAGCGACTTTGTCGATGGCAAGGCCGAGGTGATGCAAAATGGTCGCCGCTTCTATATCAACACCTCCGGTAAGCCGGTGGAATAGCCTCCCGGCAGCCCGTGGGCTGGCCTTCACCTTGACGGTGGCCCTATAAAACGGTACCTTTGCGGCCGCTTATGCGCCAGTTGGTTCTATTCATAGCGCTTACTCCACCCTGAGTTCAGGCATTGACACGCCTCGCGTGCCGACTTCGCTACGAGGTCGGCTGGTTTTGTTTTGCCCACTCAGCCCCGCTTTTCATGCAACAAGTCCTGCACTACTTCACGCAGTATAAAGTAAACTACAAAAACGAAATCCTTTCGGGCCTAACGGTAGCCTTGGCCCTGATTCCCGAAGCCATTGCCTTTGCCATCATTGCGGGGGTATCGCCGCTGGTAGGCTTGTACGCCGCCTTTGTCATGGGCTTTGTCACTTCCATTCTGGGTGGCCGTCCCGGCATGATTTCCGGCGCTACCGGTGCTGTGGCAGTGGTGCTTCTGGCCCTGTCCCAAAGCCACGGCGTGGAGTACATCTTCGCCGCCGTGGTGCTGGCCGGGCTGATTCAGATTACTGTCGGTCTGCTGCGCCTCGGCAAGTTTATCCGGCTGGTTCCGCACCCGGTAATGTTCGGTTTCGTCAACGGCTTGGCCATTGTCATTTTTATGGCGCAGCTCGGGCAGTTTCAGACGGTAGATGCTACGGGCGCTACGCACTGGCTTACCGGCACTCCCCTGCTCACAATGCTGGGCCTCGTGGGCCTCACTATTGCTATCATTGTGCTGCTGCCGCGCGTTACGAAGGCTGTTCCGGCTTCGCTCACGGCTATTCTGGTGGTATCGGCGCTGGCCATCGGCCTGGGCATTCCGACGAGAACCGTCGGTGATATTGCCTCGGTACGCGGCGGCTTCCCGCCATTTCACATTCCGGCAGTGCCCTTTACGCTCGGAACCTTGGGCATCATCTTCCCCTATGCCGCCATCATGGCCGCCGTTGGGCTGATCGAGAGCCTACTCACCCTAAACCTTATCGATGAAATAACCCAGACGCGCGGGCAAAGCAACAAGGAATGCGTGGCGCAGGGCGTGGCCAACGTCACCTCGGGCTTCTTCTTCGGCATGGGCGGCTGCGCCATGATCGGCCAGAGTCTGATCAACATCGGTTCTGGAGCCCGGGCCCGCCTTTCGGGCATTGTAGCATCGGTGATGCTGCTGGTGTTTGTCATGTTCGGTGCCGATGTGATTGAGCGCCTGCCCATGGCCGCCCTTACCGGCGTGATGATCATGGTATCGGTGGGCACCTTTGAATGGGCTTCGTTTAAGACCATTGGCAAAATGCCCGTGTCCGATGTCATCGTAATCGTGCTGGTAACGCTGGTGACGGTGCTGCTGCACAATCTGGCCCTAGCCGTGCTCATCGGTGTGATTATCTCGGCGTTGGTATTTGCCTGGGAAAACTCGCTTCGCATCCGGGCCCGCAAGTACACCGACGAAGCTGGCGTGAAGCACTACGAGCTGTACGGCCCGCTGTTCTTCGGCTCCGTCACAGCCTTCAATGAGAAGTTTGATGTGCAGGCCGATCCACAGGAGGTTGTCATCGATTTCAAGGACAGCCGCGTGGCTGATATGTCAGCTATCGAGGCCCTAAACAAAGTGACTGAGCGCTACCAGCGCGCCGGCAAGAAGCTGCACCTCAAGCACCTCAGCCCCGATTGCCGGTTGCTGCTGCGCAACGCTCAGGAGCTCATCGACGTGAACATTATCGAAGACCCGACCTACCACGTGGCTACGGATAAGCTGTAGCGCACAACGTAACTCCAGCGCTTTTCATCGAAACCCCTGCCTGTGGCTTCCACCATGGGCAGGGGTTTCTCTTTACTGACCATGCTGATGTGCGTTCAGCAACTCTTTGTACTGGTGCCCCCAATCACGTTTATCCTCTGCCTCATGTAAGCAAAAAGCGTCAACGACGGGGCGAAGCTGATTATAAACCGGCTCATAGTCGATATTCTGAAGATTAAGCCCGTTGCCACTTCGCAGTGGGCTCATGTCCATCAGCACAACCATAGCAGTGAACCGCACTTCCTCATCAGTATCATCTAGCAGCCGCAACAAGGCGCCGACTACCTGATCAGCTGCAGTTCGCACGCGGTGGTTCTGCCGCAAAGCATGCGCTGACATGATTCGCAGCAGGTTATTTTCTGCTTGAAGCGCTGCTAGCAGATGCGACAACGAGGTTTCCCCAATAATATTCAAGGCCCACATGGCCCGGTCTACTACTGGGAGGCAATTATCAAGCAGACGGTCTATGAGCGTAGGAATTAGCTGTTCAGCATTAGCCTGTAGCTCAACATTATATTTCCAGACCAATGCCGTTAGAGCCCAGAACCTCACCCGTTCATCTGAGTCAGTCATGCAGGGCAAAAGGTGCTTAAACAACGCTGGTTGTACCTTGTGTTCAGCCAGATGGCGCACATCTAGGATACGGTTTTCTGCGTCTGGGCTCTGCAGAAATTCCAATGCTTTGTCGTAGTTCATAAGTAAACGCTTGACCGCAGGCACCAAATTACGGCCCCGCCGCAGGGCGGCATTATGGTAGTAGACAAGAAGCTAACCACCGGGCTGCGACACGACGGCACGGCATCAGCTCCGCTACCCCGCCCCATTTGCCAGCGTGCCAACGCTCGAACGGTACCAGTGGCATGCCGCTGCGCTACAGCTCTGGTGGTCGTTTTCTATCCGCTGCCTCTACATCAATGGCGCTGTGGAGGCTGCA
>NZ_JBZYWH010000011.1:0-159157 GCF_058932745.1 Hymenobacter sp. FMD4 | reverse complement strand
GAGTTCGGCCAAATAGGCGCCGTCCTGGCCCGTGATGCCGGTAATGAGGGCACGCTTCATGAAGAGGGAGAAAAGGTGGAGTTGTTTTGCTGTGGCTTAATCGACAAATGATTGATTTTTGTTCTCGGAGTTAAACAAATAAATTATTTAAATCAGCATCGATATTAGTAAAATCATAGTCTAGGTCGTTCAACAAAAAAGCCGACCCTCATCAGGGTCGGCTTTTTTGTAACCGAATGGGCTAACCAAGTTGGGCAGCCCATTGGCAAGTGAGTTACTGCACGCGGAAGATTTCCATACCCGAAACGTTCATAGCGCCGCCAGTACTGCGCAGCTCGATGGTGCCGTTGGTCACGTTTACAAGTTGCGGAGCTACTTTGCGCCAAGTACCTGCCGAGCCACTGTTGTGGTTGGTCAGTACCGGCTGGCCGTTCAGCGTAGCGCTGTAGGTTTCGGCGCGGTTGTCCTCCCACACGTAGAACGATACTTCGTAGGTGCCGCTCGGAACGTTCAGGACCGAGATGCGCAGGCTAGTTCCCCACAGCGAAGAGCGAATCATCTGTGCACGGGCTGCATCGGTAGCCGGGGTCAGCGTTACGGTTTGATTCGCCAGTTTGCCGCCGTTGCTGGAGAGGTTGACCAAAGTCTGACCTTGCTCGTAGCTGATGCCGTCGATAGTCTGTGCCGTACCGTTGAAGTTGATGGCGCGGTACAGCGTGCGGGTCGTTGTGGCAGGCGGGGTGGCGGTAGCTGTATTGTTCTTCCACACTTCCACACCCGAAAGGTTAGCAAACTCGCCGGTGGTGCCGATGTTGATGGTGCCATCCGTTACGTTGGCCGTGAACGGACCCAGACGACGCCACGTGCCGGGAGCCCCGCTGTTGTAGTTGCTCTGCGCGGTCTGACCTTCTACGGTTACGTTGTAGGTCTTGGCATTCATGTTCTCTACTACATAGAGGTACACTGAGTACGAGCCACTAGTTACGTTGCCCACCGCTACGTCAAAGTTGTCAGAGAAGCGGAAAGAGCGGATCAGGTCCGTACGAGCAGCATCAGTGCTCGGAGCCAGCGTGAGCGTAGGAGCCGTGCCGGGCGAGCCATTGATGTGGAAGTTAGCCGCTGAAGCCGATGCTTCGAAATTGTGACCGTCCAGGGTTACAGCGCCGCCGTTGATGTTGATGGCGCGGAAGAATGTAGCGTTGGTAGGGGAAGGAGCGGGCGTAGTACCAGTGGTAGGCGCAGTAGTCGGAGCCAGCTGCACCGTTACGGATACTGCCGCCGAAGTAGTCGTAGCACCGGCGTTGTCGGTGGCACGGGCCGTCAGGCTGAGAGCACCAGCTACCGAAGTCGTGAGGCTGTGCGTATAAGGAGCCGACGTGTCTTCTCCGATCTTGGTAGCGCCGCTGAAGAATTCCACTTTGGCAATCGTGCCGTCGGCATCAGCCGCCGTAGCCGTCAGAGCAAGGGCTTGGCCTACCGTAACGGTAGTGGCGGCAGCCGAAAGGCTTACTGTGGGAGCTTGGTTGGTAGCAGCGTGCTTCCAGATTTCAATGCCAGAGATGTTAGCGTAATCACCGTTGGTACCGATGTTGATGGTGCCGTCAGTCATGTTGGCCGTGAACGGACCCAAACGACGCCAGGTGCCGGGGTCACCGCTCACATAGTTGCTCTGAGCAGCTTGGCCTTCCAGGGTGATGTTGAAGGTCTTGGAGTTCATGTTCTCCATCACGTACAGGTACACCGAGTACTGACCGTTGGGCACGCTGCCGACAGCTACGTCGAAGTTGTTGTCGAAGCGGAAAGCGCGGATCATTTCGGCGCGGGTAGCGTCGGTGTTCGGCGTCAGGGTAACCGAAGGAGCCGTAGCCGGCGAGCCGTTGATACTCACGTTAGCGGCGTTGGCAGATGCTTCCCAGTTGTGGCCGTCTAGGGTCACGGCGCCGCCATTGATGTTGATAGCGCGGTAGAACGTCGCGTTGGCCGGACCGGTCATCGGCGTGCTACCCGTGTTACCGCCGCCAGTCGTTGTAGTCGTGGTGGTAGTAGGAGTCGGGGTGGGGGATGAAGTCGTGGTAGTGGTAGGAGTTGGGGAAGGCGAAGTGCCACCCGAGCCGCCAACACCAAGCGTGATGCCGTTCTGGCTCAGCTTCTGCACCCACAGGTTCCACTCGTTTTGCTCGGTGGCAATCGTGATGGGGTTCGGCAAGTGCGTTTGGTTGGGGCAGTTGCCGCAGTTACCCGAGCTCAGGTCATGACGGTCCTGGAAAGGCGAGCTGTAGCCCCACTTCACGTAACCTACCACGTTGTTGTCGATGGAGTTGTTGTACATCACCGACGACGGCTGCTGGTAAGCGTTGAAGATCGAGTAGCCGGAGTAGGTACCCATCAGACGACGGCCGTCGGGCAGCAAGGCGCTGGTTACCACACGGTTGTTGTACAGGCGCACGTCGTGGCCGGCGGCAATGTTCATGGCGCCGTTGCAGACGGACACGAACTGGTTGTTGTAAGCCTGGATGAAGGCGGCCGTGGTAGCAGCCGTGCTGCCGTCACCGTCGGTGGTGAAGCCGGTGCCCGAGAATACCGATTGGGTAGCGGGCAGCGGGTAAGCACCCTGGATGTAGTTGTCGTGCACGCGGGCCGGGCTGCTGGCCGTACCGCCCGAGTTGTAGAAGTTGATGTTGTCTTCCACCGAGCTAACGTCGGGCTCATTAATTACCTGGTTCCAGGCAATTACCATGTTGCTTAGGTTGACCACCCGGTTCAGGCCCACAAAGTTTGACATCGTGAAGCCTCCGTTACGGTGACGGCCGTCGATGTTCTTCACCTTGTTGCGCACGATGCGCAGGGTCTGCGAGGTAGAGCCGTCGCCGATCCACTGATAAATGGTGAAACCGGTGGTATGCTCCAGGTAGTTGCCCTCTACGTTCAGGTTCCGGGCGCTGCTGGCAGCCAAGAAGCGGCCGCGTGCTTTATTGTCAATGCTCGGAGTGAGGCCGTAAGCTTGGTTGTTGCGAACGGTGAGGTTAGCTGCTCCGTTGTTGGCCCAGATAATGTCGCCGGCACCAGCCAGTACGCAGTTCTCGATAACTACCGGATCCGACGTATCGATGCGGATTACCGGGGTGTTCGAATCATTACTACGGTAGTTGCCGGAGTAAGTACCTCCGCGGGTAATTACGAGCGGACCATTGTAGGTAACGTTTGGTGCTTGGGCAAGTACCGAGGATGGGCACAGGCCAAAGAAGGTCAGCACAAGCGCCACCAAGGGCAGAAAGTGTGTACCAGAGGACTTGCTGCGGAGGCTCCGCGGGCGGGTTCCAGAGGTGTTTTGCATTCTGAGGTAATTAAGAGAAAATTCCCTTTTGATGAAAGTAAACCTCCAACCATGGACAAAGTCAAATCCGTTCCAGGTTGGTGAGTTGTTTTTGTGCAATTGAGATGTTTCCTTCTTCCCTACAGCTTCACACCCTTTTTCTCCTATTTCCGTCCCGTCCTGCGCTACCAGCCTTAGGGGTAGTAGCACTTAACTAGCGTTGTGCACCTACGCTCGAACGTTTAAAGGAGCTTGTTTGAAGCTGTAAATAAAGATTTAGCGTTCCAACCACACCATGCCAACGTCATCAGGCGCTGCCCTTCCGGCATCCGCCCCGCTTTGTTTTCCATCCAATTTCTGCCATGGCAGGCGAGTGAGGTAGCACTCATTCGGAGGGAAGAACTTAACTGATTAACTATGAATAGTTATAAATCAGTACCGAGGGTTCAATGCAAATGTATAAAAAAATAGGTACCTGCAAGGGTGAGGTTAAAAAAATTAAATTGGATAAAAACTAGCGTGTCTATAAATGGGACAAAGAAAACCCCCTTGACGCAGCCTGAAGGCTATTTTGCGTCAAGGGGGAAAATTGCTTTTAGCTGAAAAAAATATTCAGCGCGTAGATATCGTGGTAGTTTTCAGCTTATTACCCTGAGTATAATTTTGGATTTTACGTTGCCAAAGTTGCCATTCCTGCCTCTCAGTATTCAACGTTATAGGATTGGGCAGGTGCACGTTGTCAGTACATGGGGTACAGTTCTCATGGCTTAGGTCGTGACGGTCGGGATAAGGAATCTGATACCCCGGTTTGGCATAGCCTATGACGTTATGATCGATGCGGTTGGCAAAGAATACGGTCTTAGGTTTATTGTAAGCGTTGAAGATGGAGGTGCCGGCGTAAGTAGCTGCCAGCTTGGTGCCATTAGGTAATAAGCCGCTGGTAACCATTCGGTTATTGTAATAGCGAATGTGGTGACCAGCGGCTAGGTTCATGGCGGCATTGCACGTACTCACAAACTGATTGCGGTATGCCTCCACGTAAGCCGTGGTGGTAAGTGGTGAACTTCCGTCGCCGTCGGTGGTCATGCCAGTGCCGCTGAACGTGGGCGAGGTAGCCGGATATGGGTAGGCTCCTTGCACGTAGTTATCGTGCACCCGAATTGGACTGTTGGGCGTGCCGGAGGAGTTGTAGAGGTTGATGTTGTCCTCTACCATCGAGTTGTTAGGCTCGTTGATGACTTCGTTCCAGGCAATTTCAATGTTGCCGACGTTGCTCACCCGGTTCAGGCCCACAAAGCTCACGGTGAGGCCTCCACCGTCACGGTACCGCCCATCTATATTGCGTACGCGGTTGCCGATAACCTTCAGGGTTTGTACAGCGGTGCCGTTGCCGTTCCAGCGGTATATATATATCCCAGAAGTCTGCTCAAGCCGACATTCCTCTATGCGAATGGAACGGGCGTCGCTGGCGTTGAGAAAGCGGCCGCGCGCAGTTTGGTCTTTGGTAGGGGGCAGACCTTTACCTACGCAGCGCCTTACCGTGAGCTGTGCACCAGGAGTCAGGCAATCAATGAGGTTGCCGGCACCTTCCAAGGTGCATGCCTCCAGCAGCACCGGCTCGGTGGTCATGATGCGCACGCAGGGCGTCCCGGAATTGGCGCTGTGGAAGCTCCCGGTATACGTGCCTCCACGGCGAATAACCAATGTTGCCGCTGAAGGACCCTGGCCCGAGCGGGCGGCCGGCAACATAAGGCAGCTCGCCATCAAGAGCCCAGAAATCAAACGCAGCATACAGTAAGAGTTATTCGTCGCGGTACACAGCGAAATCAGCTAAGTCCACGGACTGTTCAGGGGTTTCTACGTGCAGCAGAGGCACCTCGCCGTAAAACGAAGCCCACATAGAGTAGGAGCTTGGCGGCCCGATGAGGTAGTCGCAGCCGGCCAGTGAGTAAAGATCTTCTACGAAGTGCCCGGAAGCCATGTGCATTTGCAGACCCGCAAAGGTCTCGGCCGCAGGAGGTGTGTCGGAAGCTATCAGGAACGCAACGCGGGTGGTGGCTGGAAACTGCGCTTCTACTGCGCGCATCAAACGCAGGTAGGTGGCATCGTCGTAGAAATAGCGACCGTCGAGGTAAGTGGCGTAGTCGCCGCGGCGGATGTGCACACCGATAAGCACATCGGCTTGCTGGCGAGCTTGCTGAAGTACGCGCTCTACGTTGGAGCGGTGGGGCTCGATAAGGGCAAACAGCTCCCGAATCAGTGGGGCGTGCTTTTGCAGGTTGGCCCGGTCGCGGAAGCACCAGCCATGAAGCAGCACAGTACGGTTTTGGGCCAGTTTCAGGTAGCTGGGCTGGTTGAGGTCATAGCTGTGCTCGTCGTCGATGAGCAGCAACTCAGGCAGCGACGCAGCGGGAACGGCGCGCCGCAGCTTCTGCAGCGTTTTGAACATCACTGTACGCTGCACCAAGCCCAGGAACCGGTCGAGCCAGCGTTCTGATTTGGCGTCGGCCAACACATTGATGCGAATAGGCAAGCCGGCGAAGTCATTGGTTGCCGACGCTTTGAAAAACCGGGCATAGCCGTTGAAGCTGGGATTGGCCAGCTCATACTTATGCTCAATGGCGTTGGCCATCAAGTGGGCAAACAGGAACAGCCGGTTGCCCAGCTGGCCGAACTTTTTAACTAGAATAACCATGGTGGTGCAAGCTGCGGCTTAATGCAGGAAATATCCTGTCACACGCCGGGCGTAGCCATTCAGCAAAAACGTGGGAAGCAGCGGTTTCGGGCAGTTCTTCAGGGCAAAATGGGTGAAGTTAAGGAGGTTGCCGCCGCCCCGAATGCCGAATAGGTGTTCATAATACCCCTTCAGGCTGCGCTGCTTACGCGTGAGTTCCTGTCCGCTTTCGTCGGGGTAAGTGAGCAGGCTGGCGTCGTAGTTGAGGTAGACCGGGAAACCGTGCCGCCGCGCTACACTGGTGTAGTCGAAGTCGGCGAGGTAGTGGGGGAGGCGTTTTTCATCGAACAGGCCAATGGCCGCGAATACCTGCGCCGGGATGAGCAGGCCACGGCCCGGGAGGTACGTTACCGCGTGCAAGCCCCGCTGCTGCGCGGGCTGCAACTCGTGGAGCAAGTCGCGGCGGGTGTGCGTTACCCAGCTGAACACTTCACCGCCGTAGATTGGCTGCCGCGTATTGGCATCCAGCTCCAGAGCGCCGAGCAGCGCATCAGGGTAGCGACCGGCCCAGTGCAGCATGCGCTCAATGAAGTCTGGCGCCGTGATGACGTCGTTGTTCATGGTCATCACGCGGTCGGCGCCGCGCTCCAGCGCGTAGCGGATGCCGGCATTGACGCCGGCCGTCCAGAATAGCTGTCCGTTGCCTTTGACCACGTGCACTTCAGGGTAGTCGCGGGCCAGCACTTCACTGGTGCCGTCGGTGGAGCCGTCGTCGACGACTACGGTGCGAAACTGCTGCAACGTTTGTTCGCGCAGCGAGTCAAGGCAGGCCCGGGTATAAGCCAGCCGGTTGAATACGGGTATAACGATGTATAACATAGGTGGGAAAGCAAGAGGTGGAGAGACACTAGCTCGCGGCTAATACGGGGGCCGTAGCGTTCGGTTCAGCGACCGAGGCCGACTTCAGTGTGGACTGCAGTGCTTCGGAAGCAGGCACCACCGTTTCCATTATGCGGCGGAAACGTTCAGCACGGGCGGGCCAGGTTTCGGTAAGCGCAAATTGATAGGCGGCCTTGCCCATGGCATTGCGGCGTGAGGGTGACTGCGCCAGCTGCTCCACGGCCTGGGCTAAGGCGGTAGTGGTTTCTTCCGGCGTGGTTACGGGCGCTTTGATGGACGCATTGGCGGGAATAAAGTCGCGGGCGCCTTGGTGGTCCAGGGTGATGATGGGCAAGCCGCAGGCCATAGCCTCGAGGAACTGCGAGGCGAAAGAGTCGCGCAGGCTGCCGAACATAAACACATCGTGCTCCAGCAGCGCCGTACGTACCTGCGCCCACGGCACTTCGCCACGCCACGTCACGCGGCCCGTCAGGCCGTATTGCTGAATCCAGCCAGGTACCATATGGCCCAGCGGCCCATCGCCGATTACGGTGAGGTGAAAGCGCACATTGGGCGAGACTTTCGATAGGGCTTCGAGCACCAGCGGCAGGGCTTTGCGCGGGTACACGCGGGCCAGCCACAGCAGGCGCAGCTCCGGGTGCTCGGCGCGGGGTTGGTAAGCCTGGCCGTAAAAAGATTCCGGCAGGCCCGTGTCCAGAAACAGCTCCACGCGGCGGGCACCCATCTGGCGGGCTAGCTGGGCGGTTTCGCGGTTGCTGACGAGCACCACGGCGGCGCGACGTAGCGTCTGGCGCACGTTTGGGTCAAAAGTCATCAGCGCCCAGCCGATGAAATTACGCATGGTTTCGGTTTTGAACCAGCCCGGTAGGTAGCTCCGGAAGGCTTTCGGGGCCTGCTGCCCGCCACCAATCGGACCGAATATCAACGGCTTATTCAAGCGCCACAGCCAAGAGCCCATTTGCAGGCTGCCGTACGTGGCGTGGTGCACCAGGTCGAATTCTACGTGCTGAGCCAGTTGCTTCGCAGCGCGCCATGCTTGGTACTGCCATACGAGGTAGTGCACATACACGCCAAACTGCCAGCGGTACAGGAACACGAACAACGGCGCCACCGTCACGAAGGTGACGTGGATACGCCGCGCGATAGGATCTTGTTGGCGAGCGGCCAAGTGTTGGCTTACTTCGTCGCGTTCAAAGTCAGTGGTGAGGCAATGCACCTCATGGCCCTGACTGGCGAGCTGCCAGGCCCAGTGAAAGCCGTTTCCGCTTTCGCCGCCCATGTTGGGGTTGAAAGCGTAGGCCGAGAACAGGATGTTCATGACCGGGCGAGGTTGACGGTGGATGCCAGTTCTGCCTGAGCCGGTGCGACGCTGGGAACTGAAGAAGCAGCAACTGGGGCCACAGTCGGCTTCGTGCCTCGCTTAAGCAGCCGCGTCATCAGGCGCTGGCCTTGGGCTTTCACCCGGTCGATCAGGAAATCGCGGAAGCGGTTATCGTCGCGCTGCCGGTCGCGCAGTACCACGGGTGGGTGCTGCAGCGGGAAAGTCAGGTCGTAGGTGGCTACGTCGGCGTGAGCGTCGGCCGAATCGAAGGTGTGGGTCGCATCGGTGCCGAACCCGATGTTGCGCACCAGATTCACGGCCGGCACGATGGTCAGGCCCGAATTGGCGGCCACAGTGAAATGCCACTGATAATCCCAGATATCGGGCGGCTGGGGTGATTGGCGCACCGCTTCGAACTTATTCAACCAGTAGCGGCGCTGCAGCGGCGAATCGTACATACGGCTCAGCAAGCCCCGCTCGCGTAACTCAGGTAGCAGGCGCATTTGGAAGTCGTAGTGCTGCCAAGCGCGGCGCCATGTGGCCCAACCCCAGCTGTTTACCTGAGCCGAGAAGTAATATGAGTCGGCGCCGGCGCGCAGGGGCTGCTGTGCCTCACGGGCAAAGTTGTTGCCGCCCACATGCATCACGCGGGTATCGTCGCGGTAGCGCTCCAGTACTTCGGTGCAGAAAGGAAAGAACGCCGGCGTGGGCAGGCAGTCGTCTTCCAGAATGATACCGGCTTCTTCGTGCTTAAAAAACCAATCGATAGCCGTGGCTGGGCCTACTCCACAGTTCAGGTTGGTTTCCCGAAACAACGTTTTCAGCTCACAAGGCCAGTCTACAGCTGCCAGCACCAGCTCGCGCACTTCCCGGGTCAGAGCCAAGTCGTCGGGGCGGCCGGGTCGGGGGCCGTCAGCCGCTACGTACAGACGCGTAGGGCGGGCCTGGCGTAAGGCAGCCAGTACCTGGCGGGTAGTTTCGGGTCTATTGAACACCAGCAGCAACACCGGGGTGGTGCATGCTGGATAAGAAGCAGGTAGTGGAGCAGGCATGGCGGAGGGAGGTGCTGAGGTTAGGTCAGGGCGCGGTACAGATCGATAGTGCGCTGCACAATGGTGTCCGGATCGTGACGCTGGCAGGCTACAGCTTGGGCCGCTTCGGCAATCTGGTGGCGCAGGTCACCGTCGCGGTAGAGTTGGAGCACTTTGGTAGCCAGTTCATCGGGCTGCAGGCTGGACAGTAGGCCGGTCTGGCCGTCGTCGATCAGCGAGCGTAGGCCACCCACATCGGAGGCTACTACGGGCAGGCCTGCCATTTGGGCTTCGCAAACGCTGTTGGGGCTATTGTCGATGTAAGAGGGGTGCAGGAGGCAAAAGCACTCACGGCTTAAAGCTGCCAGTTGAGCTGCCGATTGAAAGCCGACGCGTTCGATTTCGCCGGGACGCAAATCGGTCAAGCCAGCTTTCTGCAGGGACTCGGCCCACTCCTTTTCGCCCACAAAGCCCGCAATGATGAGCTTGAGGTTGGGAATCTGCTGACGCAGGCGAGCGTGAGTGGAGAGAGCTTCGTTGAAGCCCTTCATAACCTGGTGCCCGCCCACGAACAGCACTTTCGGTTGTGTGGTTACGTCGGGCTGGGGGAGGGGCTGGGTGGCAGCGGCGTAAAACTCGGGGCGCAGCAGCTCCCAGTTGTGGTGAATCTTGGCGCCGGGGCTGAGATGCTCGATGTGCGCTTGGTCCCAATGGGTGCGGCACAGGAAATGTTGCACGGCGGGCAGGTATTTGCGCTCATAGTAGCTGGCCAGTGACCAAAGCGCCTTGTACCACGATACCGTGGGAGCAAACTTCACGCACTCCGAAATGATGCCCTGTACCGATAGCAACACCGGTACCTCCTTGGTCGGTAGATCGGCCACCACAGCCGGAAGTTGCAGCTCTGAGCCGTGCAGGTGAATCAGATCAAACTGCCGGTAATGGCGACGTAGCCACTGGGCTACCCGCGCTACACGCAGGCTGTACAGGCTCAGGATATCCACCTTCACCGAAGGTACCTTCAGGAATACAAAGTGAATACCGCCCTGCTCGTAGTGTTCTTCGTCAGTTTTGAGCGTAGCGTCCCAGTTAACGATAGTCAGGTCGATATCCTTCGGCCGGTTGGCCAAGCGCTCAGCCAAAGAAACTATCCAAGGCACTGGGTGGGCACCCGCATCAGTAGGGTATGGGTAGGGCGCCAGCCACAGCACACGACGGGGGCGCGCAGGCGGAACCTGTGGCGGCCGTTCCTCGCGTTCTGCCCGTGGGGGAGCAGTCAGCGTAAGGGTGTTATCAGGCGGGTACATGTTTTAATAGGGTAGGTTGTGGTGGAGCCGGCGCGGCGCGGCGTGGAGTGCGCTCGGGGGCAGCTTCGGGCTGGGGCACATACTCAGTCAGAGCCGCCAGGCCGAAACCAATAAACCCGTAGAGGAAATTGGGCCAGTCATACGAAATGCCATAAACCAACGAACTACTCATAAAGGCAAGTAAGGCGGCCGTTTCGGGTGTGAATGGCATGCGCTGGCGTAACCGTCGAATAATAAGAACTATCGGCATGACCACTGTCAGCAGTAAGCCTAATACGCCGAAGTAGAATACGCGGTCGAGATAGAAGCTATGGAAGTGGTGGCCGGTACCATTTTCCCAGACTGCGGTGCCGGTTTCAGCGCTATAGAACTGTACTGGCAGCTCAAAGCCTTCCAGCCGCCACCCGGCCATGGGGCGTTGCTCAATGAAGGGCACGTATGACTGCATTTGCTCCAGGCGCCAGCTGCCGGTACCCTGCTTGTCGGGGTTTTGGATGTCTTCGATGTTTTGAGCCAGCTTTTTAGCTACATCAGGATTTTCAAGCAAGGCAGCTATACCGCCGGTAGACGCCAGCACGAAAGGTACCAGCACCAGCATACCCACCCGATTGGCTGATAGCTTGATCTGCGGTACGCGGCGCCAGGCTATCAGCATGTTCACGGCTATGGCCACAGCAGCAGAAACCCACACGGTGCGGTGCTGCAGGAAGACAATCATGGCCATGCAAAGCAGGAAGGTGAACATCCAGAACCAGTTGCCACGGGCAAAGTACCAATTAAGGGCCAACAGCGCTACGGGCAGAAACAGATAGGCGGAGGTAACGGAAAAGCCCCGTTCGTTTTGCAGAAAAGAGCTTAAGCTCAGCGCATCATCGTGGTACATGAAGAGGTTCAGCACCAGTACCACCAGCACGACTTTGGCCAGCAATTGCATGGGGGGCATGCCGTGACGCATGTAGTAGCCGTACAGCGCAAACAGCGGCAGCATGATGGTGAGCTTGCTGAATACGTGCGGATACGCGAGCCAAGTGCCCCAGCCGTTGTAAGACTCCATAGCCAGGGCAAAGAGGCAACCCAGCGTCACGAGCATCCAGCGGCGCATGGGGCGCTCCATGTAGCGGTAGTAGATCAGGCAGCCCAACAACGAAAGGCCTACTACCAGGTAGTTGTACCGACCCAGCAAGGGGTCGTCTTCGTCTTCGAAAATAAATTCGTTAAACGCCCGGTCCGTGAATAGCAACAGGAGCAGAGCAATCAGCAGCAGAAACCTGAGGTTGATTTTCATGGCACCAGCACGCTAGAAGTGGTTGATGATTGGGCTACCACTGCGGCCGAACGCTCGTGGCGCAGCAGCCAAGTCTGCAGCCGGGTCAGGCCCGGTACCTGTAGGTGACTGATGTGGTTGGCCACTTCGGTCTGTAGCTGACGCAGAGGCAGCAGCAGGGCCAGGGTTGCAAGGCTCAGGCCGCCTGCCGCTAGCTCGGCTATAAAGATGACCGCGAGGGGCATATCGGCACCGCGGGTTACCCACGCAGCCGCTCCAATACTGGCCGCTACGCCGGCACTTAGCACAGCTGCCGGCATGTAGCAGCGTAGCACTGCTAGTGGTGATACATCTAGCACACGACGCATCAGGCCAATGTAGAATACGGTACGCAGTACCTCGCCGAGCAATACCCCCATGGCTACCCCAATGAGACCGAAGCCTCGCAAGGCAGCAAACAGGGCCAGCAGAGCGACGGCATGAGCCAGCGTCAGCCAGAATTTACGGGAGAGAGTGGCGGTAGCATCGGCTACCGTAGCGGCAAACATATTCATCATGCTCAGGGCAAATACCCCGCAGATGAGCCGGAATACCGGCACCACTTCCAACCATTTGTCGCCGAGCATCACGCGGACCAGCTCGGGCGCAGCCACGGCCGCACCCAGACACACAGGCGGAATAAGGGCCCCGATCAATACCAGGCTACGCAGGTAAGCCCCACGCAAGCGTGGTCGGTCTTGCTGCACCTGGCTAAAGGAAGGCAGCGCTACCCGGGCCACACTCGATGAAAGCGTGTAAATGGGCAAGCCAATCAGCATCCAGGCCCGAGAGTACAAGCCCACGGCTGCAGCGCCCCATAGGCGGCTGATGCTGAGCTTATCCAGCTCGCCGGTCATGTACTCGCAAAAACTGATAACCGACGACCAGCCCCCGTATTGCACGAGCGGCCGATAGGTTTCCCAGTCGAAGAGCGGGCGGATAGGGTGGCGGGTGGCTCCGTAGGTTAGTACCACCAATATGGCGCTCTGCGAGAGTTGGGCGCCCACGAGGCTCCATACTCCGTAACCCTGCCAAGCCATGCCGACGCCTACCCCGAGGAAGCCAATGAAAAAGGCTGCTACTTCGGCCAGGGCCAAGGTGCGAAACTTCATCTGGCGGCGCAGCAGGCTTACGGCAGTAGAATAGAGGCTGATGAACACCATACCCAAGGCAAGGGCCCGTACCACGGGCACTACGCCGGGTTCGTTCACGAGCTGGCCGCCCAACGGCGCCAGCACGATCAGCAGACCACCGAACAGAACGCTCAGCCCGATGGAGGAAGTAAATGCCGCCCGAATGTCGCGGTCGGTCAGTTCTGCTTTTTGGATGATGGCCTGCTCCATGCCCATTTGGGCGAAGTATGACCCGAAGCGAAGCAGGATACCGGCAAGCGCCACCAGACCGAAGGCGGCCGGCGAAAGCAGGCGCGCCATTACGGCCGTGTAGCCAACTTGCAGCAGGGAAGTGGCCAGGTTGGCGGCCATGGTCCACTTCACTCCGTGTACGGTAGCTGCGGTAAGACTTTGAGAGGAAGAAGAATCAGATGAGGATGACGACGCCATACGCTTTGCAGGGGAGAGGTGGAGGCAGAGGAAGGCAGCGCAGGTACGCTACGGACTAACTGGTATAGCCGTAGGTGTAGGAATTCTTCTTGTAGCGGTACTCGTAGGTTTTGCTGAAGTGCATGTCGTTGATGATCATGTACACGTGCTTGATTTTGCCCTCGGTGTACAGTTCGTCGATTTGGCTGATGAGCGAGCGGTCGGTGTAGTTCTGGCGCACTACGTAGATGTTGGCATCGAGGTAGCGCAGCAGCACGAAGTATTCCGATACATAACCTACGGGCGGCGTATCCAGGAGCACGTAGTCGTACTCAGTGCGGAGCTGATCCAGCAGGGCCGACATCCGGTTCGATTCCAGCAACTCCGTCGGGTTCGGCGGAATAGGGCCGCAGGTAATCACGTCCAGATTGGTCACTGTGGAGGCACGTACGCACTCACCTAGCGGGTTGATGTCGGCCAAGTAAGAGGCCAGGCCTGGGGCCGTGGGGTCGAAGTCGAAGTAGCCGGCAATGGTGGGGCGGCGCAAGTCGGTTTCTACCAGGATAACGCGGCGACCTGAGTGTGCCAGTTCCGAGGCCAAGTTCACAGCGCAGAAGCTTTTACCCTCGCCAGGTACCGAGGAGGTGATGCCCAGTACTTTCTTGTCCAGTCCGGCCGAGAGGTACTGCAGGTTCACGCGGATCGAGCGGAACGATTCTGCAATTGGGCCTTTCGGGTTGTGCAGCATTTCGGCGCGCTCCGACTTGCTGCCGTGCGCTACTACGCCCAGCATCGGGATGTCCGTCACGCGTGACAGGTCTTCCTTGCTCTGGATGCGGTTGTTTGCCTTGTCCATCATCAGGATAAGACCCGCCGGGCCCAGCAAGCCGGCCAGCAGTGCCATCAAGGCCACAAACATGGGCTTCGGCGCCGAAGGCCCGTCGCTGCTCATCGCTGTGCGGTCGATAATCTTCTTGTCGGTGGTATTGGTAGCCAAGGCAATGGCGGCCTCGTTACGCTTCTCCACCAGGAAGTTGTAGTTCTTGTCGTTGAAGTCTGAACGGCTTTTCAGCACGGCCAGCTGACGCTCGTTTTCCGGCATGCGGCTCATTTCCGACTTGATGCGGTTGAGCTGGCCCGTGAGGTCATTCAGCTGGATGTCCGTCGAGCGAATCATGCTGCTCAGGTTTTGCTCCAGCGAAGCTTTCGTGTTCCGAATGCGCTCATCGAGCACTTCTACCAGCGGGTTGTTGGCGCTGGCATTTACCACCAGACCCGAACGCTCTTTGTAAAGCTCAGCCATCTGCAGGATCAGGCTGCTCAGCACCGGGTCGCTCACGCCCGAAGCGGAAGCAGCCGTTACGGCGCGGTCATTGCGGAGCTGACGCAGCATGTTCTGGTAGAAGCTGCGCTGCGAGGTAATGCGGCTGCGCTCTACTTCTAGGTTGGATGTCTGCTGAATGCCTGAGGTCGACTGGGCCGTCACATCCACCACGCCACGCTCGGCGCGGAAGCTGCTCAGGGCTTCTGCCGATTGCTGACGAGCCTGGCTGAGCTTGGCAATTTCCTGGTCTAGGAAGCTGAGCGTTTTCTGACCGGTTTGGTTTTTCTCCAGAAGGTCGGCCGCGATGAACACGCCCATCAGCGTATCCAGAAACTGCGTAGCCTTGGCTGGTACGTTGCCTTTTACCGATAGCTCAATGATGCGGGACTGTTGGTCGATAGCGCGTACTCGCAGGTTTCCGGCGTAAGCTCCCGTGAGGCTTCCCACATCGTTGAGTGTAAAGTAATAATGCTCGTCGGCGCTAGCCGGCACGCCGGGCTCCGGCTGAATGGTCACGTTCAGCAAAGGGTGCTGCAGCGGTTGGCCGGCTTTTACTACCTGGTCGATTTCGGGGTCCAGCACTTCGCGTACCAGTTCGCCAGTTTTCAGGCTGGTCAGATTGGCTTTCTTGCCGCTGGCTTGCAGGCGGTAGCTGCCATCGGCGAGGGGCTCTACCTTGATGCGCAAGCCGCTGATCTGCGGGGCATCGGGCGCCGGAATAACGCGGAACGGTACCGAGCCCGTGGGCCGCTCGCGTACCTGCAGGGTTTGAATCTTGTTGAGCCAGTTATCAGGGGCAGCGTAGTAGCTAACCTGAAAGTCAGGCAGGCGCATGATGGCTTGACGCACCATGCCGGTAGAGCTTACCAGCCCGATTTCGTCTTCTAGCTTCACGCCTTTGTCCTGTACTTCGAGCATTTCCAGGAGTTCCTGGGCGCGCTTGGAACCGGTGCTCTGGTTGCCTAGCAGCATGGTAGCCCGAAAATCGTATTCGGGTGCCTTCACTTTGAGGTACAGGAAGGCAACTGCGCCTGCCAGCAACAGCCCCACGGCGAAGAAGGGCCAGCGGGAGCGAAGCTTAAAAAATAACTGGTTTAAGTCTATGTCGTTTTGGGTAGAGACGCGTGATTCCATGCTGGTCGGGAGTTGGAAGAGGTGGAGAAAAGCAGCCCCGAAAGGGTATGCCCAGCAGTTTTACTATCGGTTTTGAGCGACGGTGTAGATGAAGCTCGCAATGAGGGCGAGAGCTGAGATGCCCGAGAAAGCCAACGCAAGGTTTGTGGCGTTGCCGCGGTTGGTACGGGCAGGCAGCGGCTCTACGTACAATGCATCGTTAGGAAGCATAAAGTAGTAGGGCGAGGAAAGCAGTTTGGGGTCGGTGAGGTCTAGCAGAACGACCTCGTTGCCCTTGGCGGTGGGGCGGATGAGCTTGATGTTTTGGCGGTTAGCGAATTCCGTCAGGTCTCCGGCCATGCCTAGAGCTTCCAGCACGGTAGACTGCCCGTTGTGGACAAAATACCGGCCAGGGTTACGTACTTCGCCCAGCACAGTGATTTTAAAAGAGAGCAGCTTTACCAGCACGTTGGCGTCGCGCACGTAGCGGCCTACTTCTTTCTGAATCAGAGACTGTGCCTGGTCGACGCTGAGCCCGGATACTTTCACCTTCCCTACGGTGGGTAGGTTAATGGTACCGCTCTCATCTACGTTGTACCCAGACATAAACATGTTGCCAGGGTCGCCGGTGATGATGGCTTGGGTACTGGTCACGTTGAACATTTCGTTCAAGGTCGGCTGCACGCTTTGCACGCGCACCGACAACACATCGTTCGGTTGGAGCTTGTAGCTCGGGGCGTCGTTCGCGACGGTTACCGGAGTGCGGGTTGAATACTCTTTGCCTTGGAAATAGGGCAGCTTTTTCTGTGATACGCAGGCTGACAGTAGGGGCAGCAGTAGCAGGCACAGCAGAACACGGTGCATTAATGGGGTCATGGAGGTGGAGAGTTTGGCCTTGAATTGTTACTCGTTCTTCTTACTCGAAGCTGGTGGCGCAGCTTTTCGAGCGGAATGAACGTGAAAACAAGCAAAGCGGTTGGAGAGCGTACTGATAGAATTTTTCCATAAACGTATAGGACGTAAACAAAGATGTCAAGAATATTTTAAATTATTCTGATAATTTTTTGTAACGAAATTTGCTATAACCATTTTCCGTCTTCTACCGTCTTACGGGGGTTTTGCCGTTCAGCTGCAAACAACCCGCTACCTTAGTCAGCGTATTCGCAGCTAGTATGAAGATTCTGTTGGTTGAAGACGAGCCGAAGGTGGCGGCCTTCCTGCAAAAAGGCCTGACCGAGCAAACGCATTCCGTGGACATTGCGGCTGACGGCCTGCTGGGCCTGCGCCAAGCCATGTCCACGACGTATGATCTGATCATCCTGGATCAGCTCCTGCCCGGCCTGAGCGGGCTGGAGGTATGCCGGCAGGTGCGCACCCACGACCCGGTAGTTCCCATTTTGATGCTCACGGCTTTAGGCGAGACTGATGATAAGATTCGGGGCCTCGACGCCGGCGCCGATGACTACCTCGTCAAGCCCTTTGCCTTTCAGGAATTGCTGGCTCGTATCCGGGCCTTGGCCCGGCGCCGCCAGGATCAGCCCACGCAGCCCGTACTTCGCCTCGCCGACCTCACATTGGACCCGATGAGCAAAGTAGTGACGCGTGCGGGGCAGCCCGTGCAGCTTACGGCCCGCGAATTTGCCCTGCTCCAATACTTGTTACGCAACCAAGGCCGCGTGGTATCGCGCGTTGATATTCTGGAGCACGTCTGGGAAACCAGCTTCGATACCGGCTCCAACGTCATCGATGTGTACATCAACTTCCTGCGCAAAAAAATCGACCGAGACTTCACGCCCAAGCTCATTCACACCCTGGTGGGCATGGGCTACGTGCTCAAGGAAGACTAAAATAGCAGATAGCTGAAGGGGTAATTGGTTGGTTGTTCTGTCCTGAACCATCAACCGATTGCCCCTTCAGGCATTTTTAGCCCTCAGAAAAAATGTCCATTCGCCTGCGCCTGGCTCTGCAGTTTGCGGCCATTGTGGCCGTTACCCTGCTGTTGTTTTCGGTTCTGATCTATGCGTTTACTTACCTCTCGCGAAGCCAAGTTTTTGAGGAAAGCCTGCGCAACCGCGTGCAAGTAGTAGCCCACGTGTACTTTGATGCCGACCGCAGCAAAACCGATACGCGCTACCGAACGGCCTATAGCCGCTACTTACGCCAGTTTTACCGCACGTTGCCGGCCGAGGAAGTGCGCATTTATGATCAGAGAGGCAACATTCTTTTTCGGGAGGGTCAGGCTACGAAGCGCACCTTCCCGGCAAGCTGGCTGACTGGCGAGGAGGAGGAACAAATGCTCCAGACTCATCAAATCTGGCATTACACCGTGGGCGAGTACTTTAAAGTGCCCGGCCGGGGTACTTTCTTGGTTGTGGGCTGGTCAGAAGATGCCGACAGCCGCGACAAACTCAATGGCTTGTTAAAGGTGCTGGGCATCGGCTTAGTGACGACGCTGCTGCTCACTGGCATCGGGGGGTGGGTGTTTGCAGGTCAGGCGCTTAGCCCTATGCGCCAAGCAGTGCAGGAGATGAGCAGCATTACCGCTTCGGATATGCACCGGCGCTTATCGGGGGCCGATGGCCAGGACGAAGTGTCGCAGCTGGCCAGTACTTTCAACAGCCTGCTCGACCGCCTCCAAACAGCGTTTGTGGGCCAGCGGACCTTCGTGCGCGATGCCTCCCACGAGTTGCGCACGCCCCTTACCGTGCTCATCGGCGAGCTGGAAGTGGCCTTGCTACAGCCGCGCAGTGCCGAGGATTATCAGCAAGTGTTGAGCGACACTCTCGACGCGGCCCGCCTGCTCAAAGACCTCACCAACGGACTGCTCCAAATAGCGCGCGCCTCCGACGACCCCTCCCAGGTTCCCCTAGTTACCCTGCGACTGGATGAACTGCTGCTCCAGGCACACGAGGAAGTGCAGCGGCGGCAGCCCGTGTGCCGCGTCGACCTAGACTTCAACCTTCCCGTTGACGCCGAGCCCCTTGTGAAGGGAAACGAGGCCCTGTTACTCTCCGCCATGCTTAACGTGTTGGAAAATGCTTGCAAATTCTCCCGCGGTGCCACCGAGCCGGTGCTGGCTACCTTGCGCGTCACTGATACTCAAGTGCTGGTAGAGGTGCAAGATTGGGGCGTGGGCATGGCCGAACTCGATCGGCAGCAGGTGTTTGTCCCGTTTTTTCGCGCTGATAATGCCCGGGGAGTGCCGGGGCACGGAATCGGACTTCCACTCACTAGCAAAATCATGGATTTGCACGGGGGAACTATCGCCGTTTATAGCCAACTAGGCAAAGGCACTAAGGTGGTCTTGCAAATGCCTAAAACAGTTGAAAAAATTTAAATCAGATTTTAACATCGATTTAATCCCATTTTAACGGTTTTTTAAGTGCCAGCAGTGACATTGCATCGTATGCATCCCTTAATCGTGTAAAGCGGCTTTAGTCTTCTTTACGGGATGTTGCATTATCCCCCCTTCCCCAAACCGTATGAATTCAGAACATATAGCCACGACGCATGACGCGTCGGATAAGCTGGCACCCAATTCTCCCGACCCCAGACCTAGGCTATCGTACACTTCCACGCTAGCCAAAGACCTTCCGGCCGGATTGGTGGTTTTTCTGGTAGCCCTGCCGCTGTGCCTGGGTATTTCCCTCGCCTCGGGTGCTCCGCTGCTGTCAGGCCTGATTGCGGGTATTGTCGGTGGTGTGGTGGTCAGTTGGGTTAGTGGGTCACAGCTTAGCGTAAGCGGCCCGGCTGCAGGCCTTACTACCATTGTGCTAGCCGGGATTCAACAAGCCGGTAGTTACGAAGCCTTTCTGGTAGCGGTAGTACTGGCTGGTGCTGTCCAGATAGTGCTTGGTTTGGTTAAGGCTGGCGTTATCGGCATGTACTTTCCTACCTCCGTGATTCGGGGTATGCTGGCAGCCATTGGTCTGATTCTGATCCTGAAGCAGATACCGCACTTTCTGGGCGGCGATGAAGACTTTTTCGAAGACCTTAACTTCTTCCAGCCCAGCGGATTGAACACCTTTTCGGCCATTACCGATGCCATCAGCAAGCTGCAACCAGGGGCTTTGATCATAGGCTTGGTTTCAATAACCATCTTGGTGATGTGGGAGCGGGGCATTATTCAGCGCAACCGTTTGCTGAAGCTGGTTCCTGGCGCTCTGATTGTGGTAATCGTTTCCATCCTGATCAACAGTCTGTTTGCCGCCACGCGCCCCGAGTGGCAGGTGAAGTCGCTGCACTTGGTGAGGCTGCCCAATATTAATTCGGTGGGTGATGTGGTTGCGTCTTTGCGCTTCCCCGACTGGAGCGTGCTTTCTAACCTCAATATTTATACCCTGGCCCTTACCATTGCCATTGTGGCTTCGCTGGAGTCGCTGTTGAGCGTGGAAGCCGTGGATAAACTGGATACCTTAAAACGTCGCACACCAACCAACCGCGAATTGGTAGCACAGGGCACTGGCAATCTGTTGTCGGGCCTCATCGGTGGGCTGCCGCTCACGGCCGTAATCGTCCGTTCCTCGGCCAACATCAACGCGGGCGGTCAAACGCGCATCTCCGCTTTTTTCCACGGCTTATTGCTGTTGACGGCGGTGCTGTTCATGGAACCCATCCTAAACCTGATTCCGCTATCCGCCCTGGCAGCCGTACTGCTGATGGTGGGTTATAAGCTCACGAAGCCTGCACTGTACCGCACGCAGTGGAGACTGGGCTGGGCGCAGTTTCTGCCGTTTATCGTCACGGTGGCGGTTATCCTGTTCACCGACTTGCTCAAGGGCGTGGGCGTAGGTTTGGCGTTTGCCATGTTCTACATTTTGAAAAATAACGCCGAATCGGCCTACTTTTTCCACTTCGAACCCGACCATGCTCCCGGGACAGTGCATTTGAGACTCTCGGAGCACGTGTCGTTCCTAAACAAGGCCGCCATTACCACGACCCTGGACCGCTTCAAGGCTGGCACTCACGTTATTATCGACGGCGCCGATTCTATTGCCATCGACTACGATGTGCTGGAAGCCATTGAGAATTTTCGCCAAGGCGCGGAGGACAAAGGGGTGCGCCTGGAACTGCGTAACATCCCCCAAGTGGAAGTACTCGGCCACTAAGCCGAAACTTCCGGTCTTAGTCAGCAGTATCTCAAGGGGAAGTTTCAATCCTTTGATTCATTCCCTCTGTCCCAGCTGATATGCAACAAATTCTTGAAGCCAACCGCCGTTGGGCGCAAGCCAAACTTGCCGAAGACCCTCAGTACTTTGAAAATCTCGCGAAGGGGCAGCAGCCACGGTATTTGTATATCGGCTGCTCCGACTCGCGGGTGTCCGCTGCGGCCGTTACCGGCACCCAGCCCGGCGAAATGTTTACCCACCGCAACATTGCCAACTTGGTAGTACCCACCGATATCAACATGCTCTCGGTGCTTCAGTATGCAGTGGAAGTGCTGAAGGTAGAAGTGGTTATGGTAGTGGGGCACTACGGATGCGGCGGCGTGGCGGCGGCATCCGCCGATAAGCAGTACGGGCTCATCGACAGCTGGCTTACCAATATTCGCGACGTAATCCGGCTGAATGAAACGGAGTTGCAAAGCATTCCAGACCAAGAAGCGCGTTTGCGCCGCCTCGTCGAGTTGAACGTAATCGAGCAGGTGCGTAACCTAGCAAAAACCAACGTTATCCAGAACGCCCGGCAGCAGTCCAACCCGCCGCAGCTGTACGGGCTGGTCTATGACATCAGCACGGGCACACTGCGCGACCTGCAGGTAGATTCCCAGCTGGATAAGTTCAGCCACATTTACAACAACACGGGCCAAGCGAAGCCTTTAGCCCCGCAGATAGCCGCCGATGTTACGCAAAAGCTGCAGGCCCAGCACGGCCCGAAATAGCGTTACAGTACAGCATAACACAAGAACACCCGCAGGCCCAAAGTCTGCGGGTGTTCTTGTGTAGCAGCGTTACAAACCCCAATGGCGCAGAGGCTTTAATTTTGTAGCATGGTCGGAAAACGGAAGGTGCGGCAACGTACACTAGGGCTGGTGTTGGCTGGTGTTGCGTTGCTCAATGGCGTAGCCTTCAACCATGCCTACCGGCTGACGCATTTTGACGATGCCGCTACCGTGCGGCTCAACCCCGCAACGCTTGGGTTGGCCGATAAAATAGCCGTGCTGGCGACTGGGGTAGCGCAGCCCCGGCCCGCGGCAGCTGCACTGCCGGATAGCAGTTACGAAGCCATAACCTTACCAGCATCCGGCGGCGCCCGGCTATCGGCCTGGTTAGCGCGGCCCGACACCGGCACTCCCCGCGGCACGGTGGCCTTGTTTCACGGCTACGGCGCGGAAAAGTCATCCTTGCTGGATGCCGCCGCTGCCTTTCGCCGGCTCGGTTACAGCGTGCTGCTGCTGGACTTCCGCGGCGGGGGCGGCTCCGCGGGCTCCGATGTCACCATCGGCTACCGCGAGGCCGAAGATGTACGCGCTGCCTACGAGTACCTGCGCCGGCGTGGCGAGCAGCGCATTGTGCTGTACGGCGTCTCGATGGGGGCTGTGGCCACCATGCGAGCCATCAGTGAGTACGGCATACAGCCTCACGCGGTGCTGCTGGAATGTCCGTTTGGTAGTACTTATCAAACGGTGGCCAACCGCTTCGCTGAAATGCACCTTCCGGCCACCCCGCTGGCCGGCGTGCTGGCATTCTGGGGCGGCGCGCAGCACGGTTTCTGGGCTTTCACGCACAATCCCGAAGACTACGCCCGTCGCATTCGGGTGCCGGTGCTTCTGATGCAAGGCACCTCCGACCCCAAAGTAACGCTGGCCGAAACCCGCCGCATCTACGCGCACCTCGCTGGGCCGAAGCAGGTAGTGCTGTTTCCCGGCGTTGGCCATGAGAATTACCTCCGCCGTCAGCCAGCACGGTGGGAAAAGGCGGTGCGGGAACACCTAAGCAAGGACTAGGGGCAACATTCACAGGTCTATTGCACTAGTTGCCTGTAAAGGGTCAAGCTGAATCAATTCAAGGGGAGGCACCTTGAGCCTCGTTGGCGAATCAGCGGGCGGTAATTGACCAAGCAATTGCGGCTAGTAGTGGCGTTGTTAGTATTGACGGCTTTCAGAAAAATCCAGGCAAACGACTGTAGAAGACCTCAGCGGAGTAAGTTAGCTTTGACTCTGCTTTAAACCTCCCTGGTATTTCCGAATCAAGGAGTTGTATATCTGCTTCTATGTTTTGCGGTCGTCTGAAGCTACTGGCCTTCTTCTCTACCATTCTTATGGTTTCGGTAGCGCATGCCCAAACGTTGGGCACGCTCACTTGGCAGGGAAGGCAGCGGACCTTCTTACTATATACACCTACTGGCTACTCGCCCAGCGGTCCAAAGCTACCGCTCGTCGTGTCCTTGCACCCGGGCTTCAGCAACGCCACCAACCACGCCAGCGCTGCCCGTTGGCAGGATAAAGGCAATGCCGAGCAATTTATCACTGTATATCCCAACGGCACCTCGCAGGTGGGTAGCTCCACCAGCCTGTCGTGGAACGCGTACGCGCCCAGCACTGGCCCCAACGTGGACGACGTGGGTTTTCTGAACGTGGTACTCAACCAAGTGACGCGCCAATACGCCGTCGATACCACGCGCATGTACTTGGCTGGTTTTTCGAATGGCGCTTGGATGACTTTCCGCATGGGCTGCGACTTTACCCAGCGTTTCGCGGCCATAGGGCCACTGTCGGGCTCCTGGAAATTCGGCCGCGACGGCCGCTGCGACCATGGCGGCTGCAACGGCAGTCCTATTCCGGGCACAAGCCCGCCCTCGGCCGAAGCCACTGTCGACTGCCTGCCGCAGCAGCAGATTCCCATCATGTTTTACCGCGGTACCAACGAAGCTAGCCTCACCGACCGCGCTATTACCGACCCCATGGTGGCGTATTTTTGGTCCAGACTAAACCAGTGTCAGACTACCCCCCTCATCGACAATATTCAGCGAAACGGCGACAACATCCAGCGGGAGCGGTATCCAGGCTGCGCTCAAAATGCGGAGGTAGTAGTAATGAACGTAGTCGGCAACTCCCACGTCTGGCACGCCTCGGCCACGGATGAGTTCTGGAATTTCTTCCGCCGTTTCCGTCGGGCCAGCACCGGGGCGGTGCTGGAAAGCCGCGCCACCGCAACGGTGCTGGCCGAAGTACAGTTATACCCAAATCCGGCGGCCGACCGCGTGACGCTGCGATTCAACTTGGCGCGGGCGCAAGCCGTTGAGGTGAATTTGCTTGATATGCAGGGCCGACAGGTAGCAGTGCTGCATGCGACGGACCAACAAATGCCAGCGGGAGCACAGCAGCTGGAGTTGAATTTGCCGAGGCTGGCAGCAGGGATGTATTTGTTACGAATAAGCTCGGCGGCTGACCCCGGACAGTTCCTACGGTTAAGCATAGCACCCTAGGCAGTACATGATTTAATGCACTACCTAGGATGTTGCTGTCCAAAGTCATTTACAGACTTCTCAGCTGCGCCGATTATCCTGAAGCTTTCCTAAGCTTGTGGTTCCTAGTTGTAAAAGTCTAGCGCCTTATCGAATCATCAGTTTACGGCGTAACAAACCGAACTTGGTATGTACTTCCAATGTGTACAAGCCAGCTGGTTGTCCACGTAGGTCCAAGCGTTGATCGACGGGCAGGTTTGGGGCCTGATAGACGCTTCGACCAAGACCATCCGTGACCTGAACCGAGCTGACCTGACCGACATCCTGCGGTAAGCGCACCGTGAAAAGGCCGGTAGTGCTAGGATTAGGATACACCTCCGCAGAAAGCTCGGTTGGTCTGGCGGAAGAAGTAGTAACCAGTGACGCACCTGTGTAGCGACTTACGCCACGGTATTCGGTTAACATTGTCGGCGGGTCTACCACTCCTTGGATAGACCAGCCCACAGAAGGGGCTGTAAACTGGATGTCGTAATAAGCATTTGAATTGTCTAGTAGCGTCCAGGTGGCTCCATCGTCGTAGGTCACAGCCGAACCAAGTGGCTGCGTTAAGGACACACCGTTGAATTTAAACGCACCCGCAACGTAAGCCCGGGTGCCGGGTACGGGGCTGATGGTGGCAATAGAAAACGGCGGAGGGCTTACGTTTGTCCAGGTAGTCCCACCGTCATCGGTTTTTAGGGCGCTACTGCCATACATCAGCCCGTGAAGCGCATCCCGAAACTTTATACCCCTGGGCGGAAAGACGGGCAAGGACGACGTGCGCCAGGTCAGGCCCCGGTCGCTGGTAAGCCAAAGCTGATTATTGTTCGGCGCAAGGTTTACGTAAAGACCGAACACCTCGCCCATTTGCCCGAAGCCGTTGAACATAGAGCCGCTAGGGGCTGTCGGGAAAGAAGTTTGCTGCTGCCAAGTCTGCCCGCCGTTGGTAGTGCGGTAAAGCAGCCCGTTTAGCCGATCAAATAGAAGCCCTTCCGTGCGGTCAAAAAAGTGTAAGGAACTCCTTATAGGGCCAGTAGCGGCGGGTAAGTTGCGCGTTACCCAAGTAGCGCCGCCATCGGCAGTGGCTAATAGCTGGTTAGAAATGCTGCCATTGCCAGTGTTCTGAACTTCCACGGTTGCCCAGGCATGCTGAGCATCCACTGCATGAAGTCGATGCTTGGTGTAACGCCCGCCGGTAGGGGCAGGTGGCGTTACGTCCTGCCAGTTCTGGCCACCATTGCTGGTACGGAATATGAGTTCTGTTCTTACAATGCCATAAGAATCGGCATGGGAGAACCAAGCCGTTTGCGCATCGACGGCTGTCAGGGAGCCATCAAAATGAAAAGTGCCAAAAGGAATTGGATCGGTTGTGCGCTGCCATTGACCTAGGGTAGGTAAACTGATGGCGAAAAGGAAAACAAGTAAAAGATGACGCATAAGGGAGATAATAGAAAGTGTATGTCCTGTATAGTGCTGACCCGTTCAGGCCTCTAGAGGTTGGAATCAGTAGTAAATAATTCAATGTATGGTCTGTCAGGGATAGTAGCCTTCCAACCAAAGAGGTACTGTTCATTGGCTCGGTGGCTATGCATCATACTTCTGCTTGAGAGGCGTCGCTGCTGATGCGTTCGGATTGCTCGCAGGGCCCTGCCATCCAATGCAGGCGTTTGCTCAGCTTGGTCAAGCTGACGCAGCCGCTATATAAAACACCGGCTACGAGCAGCAGAACTACACAGCCCAAACGACCTTTTATTCGCGTATTTTTGTTGATTCAACGTCGGAGACGGCGCGTCCGTCATCAGCGCATTCGTGAAATCAGCTTAACTCCGCGGTCTTGAAAGTCTGCATTGCCGAAAAACCCAGCGTCGCTCGTGAAATAGCCAACGTACTCGGTGCGCGCCTGCGCATGGACGGCTATTTTGAAGGCAATGGCTATCAGGTTACCTGGACCTTCGGGCACTTCTGCACCCTGAAGGAGCCGCAGGACTACCACCCTGAGTGGAAACGCTGGAGCATTCACGATCTGCCCATGCTCCCCGAAAGCTTCGGCATCAAGCTCATGGAGGACGACGGCGTGCGCAAGCAGTTCGCCACCATCAAGCGCCTGCTGGCCGATGCCGAGGAAGTCATCAACTGCGGCGACGCCGGGCAGGAAGGGGAGGTCATTCAGCGCTGGGTGCTTACGGAGGCCAAATACCGCAAGCCTTTCAAGCGCCTTTGGATTTCATCGTTGACGGAGGAAGCTATTCGGCAGGGCTTTGCCAATCTGCGCGACGGCAAGGAATTCGACCGCCTGTACATGGCTGGCAAGAGCCGCGCCATCGGCGACTGGCTGTTGGGTCTGAACGCCACGCGCCTTTTCACACTCAAGTACGCCTCGGGCCGCGGCCAGGTACTCAGCCTCGGCCGGGTGCAGACGCCCACGCTGGCCCTGCTCGTCGACCGCTACCACGAAATCAAGAACTTCAAGCCCGAGCCTTACTGGGTGCTACGCACGGAGTACCGTGGTACCATGTTCAGCCACGTGGCCCCGCCCAAAAAGGGCAAAGCCGAAGACGACGAGCCTGATGAGAAGGCCCGCCTCAAGGCCCGTGGCTATTTCGTGACCCAAGAGGAAGCCGACAAGGCCATGGCTGCGGTGAAGGATGTGCCGCTGACCATTACCGGCGTCGAAATCAAGAAGGCGCTGGAAACGCCCCCTTCGCTCTTCGACCTGACCTCCTTGCAGGTGCAGTGCAACAACCAGTTGGGGCTGTCGGCCGAGGATACGCTCAAGACCGTGCAGAGCCTCTACGAGAAAAAGGTGGTTAGCTATCCGCGCGTCGATACCACTTTCCTGCCCGACGACCAGTACGCCAAGATTCCCGGCATCTTGCAGGGCATCAGCGGGGCATACCACAGTCTGGTGCAGCCGCTGCTAGGGCAGAAGATTCGGAAGAGCACCAAGGTGTTCAACAACAACAAAGTCACCGACCACCACGCCATCATCCCGACCGGTAACCCGCCCGGCGGCCTGAGCACCTGGGAGTCGAACGTGTACGACATCATCGTGCGCCGCTTCCTGGCCGCTTTCTATCCCGACTGCGAAGTTTCGAACACTACCGTAACGGCCGAAGCCGCCGGCTACCCTTTCCGGGTGCGCGGCCGCCAGATTCTGAATCCCGGCTGGCGCATCGTGTACGGCGACCCCACGCAGCAGCAGGCGCCCAGCACGGCCAAAGCCGGCGAAGGCGACGACGACGTGGTGAATACCGTGTTGCCCAGCTTCGTGAAGGACGAATCGGGCCCGCACAAACCCAAGTTAGATCAGAAGGTAACCCAGCCGCCCCGCGAATACACCGAGGCCATGCTGCTGCGCGGCATGGAAACGGCCGGCCGCAACGTGGACGATGAAGAGTTGCGCCAAGCCATGAAGGAAAACGGCATCGGCCGGCCTTCTACCCGCGCGGCCATCATCGAGACGTTGTTTAAGCGCGGCTACATTCAGCGTGAAAAGAAGCGCATTGTGCCCACGCCGACGGGCGTGGAGCTGATCGGCCTGATTCGTAACCCTACGCTCAAATCAGCAGAGCTGACGGGCCAGTGGGAACAGAAGCTGCGGCAGATCGAAGGCGGCAACCTGGAGCCCGACGTGTTCTTGGAGGAGCTAAAAGGCCTCGTGCAGGAGATGGTGCAGGAGGTGAAGCAGGACCGCGCCCGAATGGTGGCCCTGCCACCCACGGCTTCTGAAGTTGCTACGTCGGTGGCTAAGAATGGCGGCAGCAAGCCCACGCCGAAGCCTGCAGTTCCTGCGGCGGGCGCAACGTTGCCGGATGGCGCTTTCGGCGCGTGCCCGGCCTGCGCGCAAGGCCACGTGCTTAAGGGCAAAACGGCTTTTGGCTGTTCGCGCTGGAAAGATGGCTGCAAGTTCCGCTTGCCGCTGGTGTTCGAAGGCAAGAAGTTTACCGACAAGCAACTCAATGCCTTGCTCGCCAAGGGCCGTACGCCCGTCATCAAAGGCTTCATCGACGACCTGGGTCAGAAGTTCGACGCCGCCATCGGCCTGAACGCTCAGCACGAACCCGAACTGCTGCGCGCCGCCGAAAGCAAGCCCGCCGCCGACGACAAGCCGCAGCAGATTCCTTGCCCGGTGTGCCGTTTGGGCACCATGCTCAAAGGCAAAACCGCCTGGGGCTGTTCACGCTTCCGCGAGGACTGCCAGTTTCGCGTGCCGCTGGAGCTCTGCGGCCGTCAGCTTACCGATTCTCAAGTGGCCAAGCTGCTGCGCCGCGGTAAGTCCGACGTGATTCGCGGGTTCGTCTCGCAGCGCACGGGGGCCAAGTTCGAGGCCGCCCTAGAAGTCACCGCTGAGGGGCAGGTGCAGTTTGTGTTTGAGAAGAAGGCGTGAGAAAGCTACGCTTGCTTGCCGGCTTTGTGTTGTTAAGCGCATGGATCTTCTTGCCAAATCTGCAGCTATTAGCACAAGACCAACCAGCACGTGAACCTAGCCGAATAGCTGCCATTCAAACTGAGGCCGAAGTTCTGGAACTGATTAAGCCCCTAGGCTGGGAGTATGCCGCAGCCGTGCTCGGTGATTCAGCGACAAGTGCTTATCGGGCCCATCAAGACACCCGCTTCGCCGTGCACAGTAGCCAAACCTGGTTCAAAGCCGATTTCGACGGCAATGGCTACCCTGACCTGCTAGTGCTGGCCCGCCGTAAGAATATTCCATTGGTATTTTGTGTGCTGGATTCGGGTAATAACCGGTTCCGGGTAGTGCGTAACTTTTACGATTCAGGGTATCATCGGCTGCCCAATGCCCGAGTGGTCTACCGCAAAGGCAAGCCGTTGTTGCTATACGTTGATTTTGCACGGCGCTTGGGCCCGAATGGCAAACCCCGGCAGCTACGGAAGCAGTTGCTAGCCTACCGATACGGTGGGTTTATTCCCTACGAGCCACACCCGTTGCGGCACCGCATTGATACCGTCCGTTACCATTCCGTTGTCGCTTATAAAGCCGCAAGCAAACTAGACATACTCATTTTGCCCGATGGCAAGGCCACATTGTCGATGGAAAACACCACCTACGACACGCCACCTCGTACGACCAATCAAGTGTTGGAAACACAACTGGATACGGCCAGTCACGCAGCAGTAAATGATCTGTTGAACTACGTACGCTTCAGTCAGCGTCGTAGTGGCTACCGTAAATCGGGCCTGAATCATCGACCTTTCGTAGAGCTGACCGTAACATTTGATGGTGGCCGCACGAAAACGATTTATGATCCGGATGGCGTAGGTCGACCTGGCTTGTTCTTTCTGTATCACTGTCTAGAAGAACTTCAGCGTACGCAAGCCTGGCAGCCCGTCAACCCCCAGCCCACCAATGCCTCCCCAACTCGGTAAACTTCTTGTACTCGTCGGCCTAGGCATCGTAGTACTCGGCGCCATCATCTGGCTGGGCGGCGGCAGCATGTTCAGCTGGTTTGGCCGCCTGCCCGGTGACATCCGCATCGAGCGGCCCAATTTCCGCTTCTACGCGCCCCTTGTATCCATGCTGCTGCTGAGCCTGCTGCTCAGCGCCATTATGTGGCTGGTGCGCAGACTGTAGGCTTAGAAGCTGCGGGCAAGTTGCAATGTGCCCTGCGTGGGCGATTGATCGGCCCGGAACGGTGGCTGGTAATATGCGCTGATGCTCCAGGCTGTGCCCAGCGCCAGATGTGCTTGCCCGAATACCTGCATTGCTTCGCTGTCGAAGGACGATGTGGGGAAAGCCGCGCCTACCAATAACCGAAACTGCCCTTCGGAGCCAAAGCCGCGACCCACATCCAGGCGCGCCGAAGGGTTGCCCAGGCCGGTGAGATTGTGAGCGTAATCGAGTTGGGCGTGCCAGCTGTCGAGGCGGCCGCCGCGCACGCTTACCTGCGGCACAAAGCGTACGGCCTGCAGCTCGCGGAAATACCCCAGCTTGCCCACCCAAACCCCAAACGAACCCCCGAAATAGCGGCCATCGGCAGCAGCGTAGGGGTTGAAGCCCCACAAGCGTGTATTGCCCAAAATAGGATACCGAAAATCACCTTCGAGACTACCAACACCGCCGCGCAGGCCTACGGTAAAGGTGGTGCTGTAATCGGCATCAGACTCTTGCCAATGGTTGCGGTGTGCCACGTGCAGCCCAACAGCCTTGTAGCCGGGGTTCCCGAAGGCGAGGTTGGGTTGCTTACCGAACAGTGCTTCGGTACCCACCAACCAGTTGTTGGTTACTTGCCGGCCAGGCGGCGTGGAAGTTTGGGCCTTCAGCGGCGGAGCAGCAAGGCAACTCAAAGCAGTGGCAAGCAGCAGGTGTTTCACGTGCCAAACATACGCAGCCAAGCGGCGCGGCGTGTACTTCTAAGTAGTTAAGGGGGCTGGCGCAGATCGGACGGCAGGAGAGTCCCCGTAATGCACGATGTTTTCAATCATGCCTTTGAAAATGACGAAGTGGAAAGGCACCAGCGCGTACCAGTACAAGCGGCCGGCCAGCCCGTACGGGCGAAAGGCCGCCAACTGTTCTAGTGTATGCGAGTCGTCGTGGTTATCGAGGATGCGAAACTGCAGCCAGGCTTCGCCGGGTAATTTCATTTCGGCGTAGAGCAGCAGGCGGCGGCTGGGGCGGTCGGCTACCAGTACGCGCCAGAAATCCAGCGGGTCGCCGGGGCGGAGCTGAGTGGGGGAGCGGCGGCCGCGGCGCAGGCCCACGCCGCCCACCAGCTTATCAAGCAGGCCGCGCACGCGCCAGAGCCAGTCGGTTTTGTACCAGCCGTTTTTGCCCCCGATGCGCCACACGTTGTCGAGCACTTCCCCAGGCGGGCGGGTGAAGCGGAGCGTCTGCTGATCGAAGAACATGCCGTGCTGCGGAATCCGCACGTAATCCATGTAGTTTTTATCGGCTACGCCGCTGCTCACCGCATCGCTCCAACTGCTGATAACTTCGTTTTGCTCGATACGCTGAAAAGCCAGCTCCAGCGCTTCGGCGTAGGTCATGCATTGGTGGGGTAGCACCCGCCGGATGCTCCGCCGCGAGTCGGCCACGGTATCGTTGCGCAGCGAATCCACCAGGGTACGGGCCAATGAAAACGAGGTGCGCGTGACCAGAAACAGCCACCACGACGATAACCGCGGCGTGAGCACCGGCACCGTCAGAATAGGGCGCCTGAAGCCCCGCTTCCGCGCAAAACCCGTCAGCATTTCCTTATATGTCAGCACATCGGGCCCGCCGATGTCGAAGGTCTGACCCAGACAAGCCACGTTGCCGAGTACCGCCGTGAGGTAGTGCATCACGTCGCGCACCCCAATGGGCTGGCAGCGCGAGTTCAGCCAGCGCGGGCCTACCATCACGGGGAGCTTCTCCACCAGGTCTCGGATGATTTCAAACGACGCCGAGCCCGAGCCGATAATAATGCTGGCACGCAGCACCGTGAGCCGGGCCTGTGCGGCCTTGCGCAGCTCCCGTTCCACACCCTGCCGTGAGCGAAGGTGTGGCGAGAGGTTCCGATCATTGACGATGCCCGACAGGTAAATCACCTGCCGAATGCTGGTGCCATCGAGGTAGCGGGTGAAGTTGGACGCCGACTGCTGCTCGGCCCGGTGGAAGTCGCGGCCGTTGGTGCTCATGGAGTGCACCAGGTAATAAGCCGCATCAAATTCGGTGGGCAACTGGCGCAGCGTGTCGGGCTGACGTAGGTCGGCGCGCACCACTTGCACACGCTCCTCCAGCGGCATAGGCAGCTCGAAGCGGCGCGGGTCGCGCACCAGGCAAGTCACGTTGTGGCCGGCTTCCACCAGCAGCGGCAACAGGCGTTGGCCGATGTAGCCATTGGCGCCGGTGAGCAGGATACGCATACACAAAGCAGTGAATTGGTAGACAATGGTTTGATTTAAACCGGGCGTGGTGACAAAGGTTAAAATGGCGGCCGATCCAGTTCTATTCGGTGCTCCGTGCGAAGGTTATAATGGGGGCGCTCAGTACTAGGACTGCTGCATTGGGGTAGAAACCGGCTACGGTTTAGTTATACTTTTGCCTGCTCGCTCGTTCTGTCTGCCTATGCCCGCAGTTCCGATGACTTCCCGCTTTTGGCTATGGCTATTGCTGCTGGCCCTTGGCGGAGCCTTCTTCATCAACATCAATGCTTGGGGTGTACTCGAAAGCAGCGAAGCCCGCTACGCCGAAATCAGCCGCGAAATGCTGATCAGTGGCGACTGGCTGCGTCCGCGGTTGCTGGGCATTCAGCACTTCCACAAGCCGCCGCTGACTTACTGGCTTACGGCGCTAAGCATCAGTGTATTTGGGGTAAGCGCTGGCGCAGTGCGCGTACTGCCCGTGCTGGCTGTGCTCGTGCAAATAGCGCTGATGTACCAACTGGCCCGGATTCTGTTCGATGGTGATGCGCGCCGGGCCATTGCCACGGCCGTAGTGTATGGCACGCTGCCCGTAGTGATGATGTCGGCCCTGAATGTGACCACCGATGCTTTTCTGGCCATGCTGGAGTTGCTGTCGGCCTACGCTTTTGTGCGCTACCACTACACTCCTCGGGCTGAACCAGCTACCAAGTGGCTGTACATGGGCTGGGTGGCGCTGGGGCTGGGCTTTCTCACCAAAGGACCGGTGGCAGCGATACTACCCCTGATGGTTGTCGTCGGACTGCACCTGACTAAGGGTGCGCCGCGCCGGCCGTGGACGGCGCACCACGTACTGGGCGCGTTATTGTTCGTGGCGGTAGGGGTGAGCTGGTACCTGATGCTGGCTCTCGACGACCCGGCTTTCTTCCGCTATTTCCTGTTTGATCATACCGTAAAGCGGTTTGCCAATGCTTCGGCCTTCTACCGCGCCAAGCCGTGGTGGTTCTATTTAATACTAGCCCCGGTCGGGGCCTTGCCGTGGTCGGTGGTGTTCCTGACGGAGCTGGGGCGCACGGGCTGGCGCGGCCTGGGCCGGCGTTGGCAAATGGTGCTGCTGTGGTGGGTGCTGGTGCCGCTGCTGTTTTTTTCGCTCTCGAAATCCAAGCTGCTCCTGTATGTGCTGCCCATCTTCCCGGGCGTAGCTCTACTCACCGTGGAGCTGTTTGGGCGCCGCACCGATGCGGTGCTGTTTCGCTGGTATGTAGGCTTAGTGGCGCTATTCGGCATCCTGCTGGGGGCCCTGTGCCTGCTGCCCATCTTCGGCCCCGATTTCGGCCTGACCATCCGGCCTATCACGGCCATCTGGCCGGCGGCGGGCGTGGTGGTACTGCTGCTCACTCACATTCTTTGGGACGAAGTGCGCATTGCACCGCGGCTGCTGGTTATGGCGGTGGTGTTTACGGCCGCGCTGCTGGTTGCCGCTAAGCCCTTGCTGGGCGAAATCGAAGTGCAGGCCAACGGCAGCCGCCCGGTAGCTCAGCGCCTGCGGGAGCTACGCCTCACCGACCGCCCCCTACTGGTTTACAACCGCTTGCTGGCTTCCCTGGCTTTCGACCTGGGTCGTATTCCCGTGTCGGTGTACGATGGCAACCACACCCTCGACCGCGAAACGCAGTTTGAGCGCGACGATAAATGGCGCCAAACCTACGTCGACCTGCCCAGCCCAAGTGACACTACCATGCGGGCGTGGCTGCGCCAGCGGCCGGTACTACTGGTGCAAGGCGAACTGCCCGCTGAGCGGCGGTGGCTGATTGAGCAGCTGCCGCTCCACGAGCATATAGGTTCTTGGACGATTTACTACGGCAAATAGCAGCGCATTAGGTAGCTGAATAGGGGCAGGCCGGCAAAAAAGAACGTGGTGCTTCATCTGGCATGCGCCAAATGAAGCACCACGCCTCATTTAAACTAACTACCTGATTGGCGTGCTTTACATATGTCAGCGGCATGCCAAGGAAAGCTTTGTTCTTACACGTAGACCGCCGCGGCCTTATCGCGCAGGTTGTAATTCGATGACATAACCTCGCCATAAGCGCCGGCTGTGCGTAGCACCACCACGTCGCCGCGGCGGGTTTCGGGCAAGGTCACTTTGCGGCCGAAGGTGTCCGACGATTCGCAGATCGGGCCTACCACGTCGTAAACCTGTTCGGCACCCTGGCTGCTGAGGTTCTCGATGCGGTGGTAGCTCTGGTACAATGCCGGGCGGATCAGCTCCGTCATGCCCGCATCCAAAATGGCAAAGCGCGTCTGCTGGCTTTCCTTTACGTACAGTACCCGGCTCACCAGCGTACCGCACTGCGCCACCAGCGCCCGGCCCAGTTCCACGTGCACCTGCTGCCCCGGTCGGCGGCGCAGGTACTGCTCGAACGTGCTGAAGTAGGCCTCAAAGTCTGGAATCAGTTGCTCGTCGGGCTGGGTATAATTCACGCCCAAACCACCACCTACGTTCAGGTGCGGTAGCTCGATACCGCGGTGCTCAAACCACTGCTGCAGTTCGTTTACGCGGTGACATAGCGTTTCAAACACCGAAATGTCGGTAATCTGGGAGCCGATGTGCACGTGCAGACCCACCAGCTCCACGTGCGGCAACGAAGGCAGCATATCTACCACCTGCGCCAGTTCGCCCATGCTGATGCCGAATTTGTTGGCTTCCAGCCCGGTGGTGATGTAGTGATGGGTGCGCGCATCCACGTTGGGGTTCAGACGCAGCGCCACCCGGGCGCGGCGGCCTTGGGCACCGGCCAGCTCGTTTAGCACCAGCAGCTCTGGCCCCGATTCCACGTTAAAGCACCAAATGTCAGCGGCTAGCGCGCGGTTGATTTCTGCGTCCGATTTACCCACGCCGGCAAATACCACGTGGTCGGGCGCGAAACCGGCATCCAGGGCGCGCTGTACCTCGTTGCCGCTCACGCAATCGGCCCCGAATCCGTGCTCCCGAATGAGCTGCAGCACTGGGTCGTTGGTGTTGGCTTTCAGGGCGTAGTGAACCTGAATATCGCGGGCCTGAGCGGCCTGGCGAGCGGCTTGCAGCGTCTGGCGCAGCAAATGCAGGTCGTACAAGTAAAAGGGCGTAGGCCGGTCGGCGAGGTCCGGCGGGAGTTGTAGAGGCATAGTAGATGGGGCCTCACTTCCTTTTCTTCCCGGAGCGGGAGGCGTCGTATCAGCCACCTCCTATGACGGTGGCTGATACGGCAGGAAGCAAAAATGTATAAAGCGACAAATAAGAAAAACCAAAACCCGGAAGGGCACTGCCTTAGTTTCCGGCTGGCTCTGGAGCAGCCGCCTTAGGCTGCGGCTGACGCCGGAACAGGCCGTCGTTGAGCGCGTGCAGGGCGCGGGCTTTGTCGGCCGTATTGATCAGAATGCTGATGTTGTTGGGCGAGCCGCCGTAGCTGATCATGCGCAGCGGTACATCGCGCAGCGTATCAAATACCTGCCCGGCCGCGCCGTGGTGCTCCTGCACCAGGTTGCCTACCAGGCACACAATCGTCAGGTCGGTATCGACTTCGACCACCCCGAAGCGGCGCAGCTCCTCCAAAATGGCCGGCAGGTTGCTGCTGTCGTCGATGGTCAGCGAGACGGCCACTTCGGAGGTCGTCACCATGTCAATGGGCGTACGGTACCGCTCAAACACGTCGAAAATGCTGCGCAGGAAACCAAAAGCCAGCAGCATGCGGCTGGATTTGATGCGAATGGCCGTGAGGCCGTCCTTGGCAGCCACGGCTTTGATAGCCTCCGAGCCGGTGCGTGACGAAATGAGCGTACCCGGGGCGTGCGGCTGCATAGTGTTTAGCAAGCGAACCGGAATGCCATGCTCCCGCGCTGGCAGCACCGAGCTGGGGTGTAGAATTTTGGCTCCGAAATAAGCCAACTCAGCCGCCTCATCAAACGACAGCTCCCGAATGGGGTAAGTGTCCTCCACCACGCGCGGGTCGTTGTTGTGCAGCCCGTCGATGTCGGTCCAGATCTGAATTTCCTCGGCGCTGGCCGCGGCCCCGATCAGCGACGCCGAGTAATCTGAGCCGCCGCGCTTGAGGTTGTCGATAATGCCTTCGGCATTGCGGCAGATGTAGCCCTGCGTGATAAACAAGCGCTGGCCGGCGTGGGCGGCTAGTTGTGAGGCCAAATGCTCGCGGATGTAAGCGGCATCGGGTTCCTCATTCTTGTCCAGACGCATAAATTCCAGCGCCGGCAGCAGCACTGCTTCCTCGCCCAGTACGCGGGTGAGGTAGAGGTGAAAAAGCTGGGTGCTTAGCAGTTCGCCTTGCGCCAGAATCAGTTTTTCGCCCGAGGGCGAAAGGGGATTCCGTGTCAGGTTAAAGATGCTCTTGAAGTTTTCGTCGAGTTGCTTAAGGGCTTCCGGTACCACAGGGGCGGGCAATAGCTCCTTGGCCACGATGTGGTATTGCTGGCGCAAAATCTCGGTTTGGGCCGTAGCCGCCGTGATTTCGCCTTCGAAGAGCAGCCGGGCAATGGCCACCAAGGCATTAGTGGTACCCGACATGGCCGAGAGCACCACGATGCGCGGCTCCTCGGCCCGAATAAGCTCGGCTACGGCACGCATGCGCTCGGCCGAACCGACGGACGTGCCGCCGAACTTGAGAACTTTCATGTTAACTGAGAAAGAAGAAGACAAAGGCGCAACGGGCGCGGGACCTGCTGCTGGGTAAAACGCAAGAAAAAAGCGCCGGTTGGGAGACCGGCGCTTGAAGGTTCGTATCAGTAAAGACGAAGAAGTAAGGCGACGGTCAGCTGCGGGTATGTTTTACCCGTTTCGTGCACTTACCCTTCTTGCTCACGGCACACACCGCTACCTCAGCCTGGCGGCCGCGGGTAGCAAAAGCGCGCTGCTCAAAGGAGAAAGTGAAGTCGAACATTGATTCTTGTCTGCAAGCACTCCTTAACTCTACGGGGCATTTGCGCCGCGAAGTACGAACATAAACCGATACGGTGTACCAAGTACCTCCCAGATTTTTATACTTGCCTGTAGCTATGTTCAATCGGCGTGGTGTTGCTTCCGCTGTGGCAAGTGCAGGAGCAGGAACTGACCAAATACCAAGCCCGGGCAACTTAGTTGCCCGGGCTTGGTATTTGGTCAGGCTATAGGGCAGTAGGCCGACCGCTGCTAGTTCAGGGAAAAATCAAAGCCTACGGCGGCGGCTTTTACGCGCTTTCTGGGTACGCCCAGTTTTTCAGCGCGGCGCACCATGCGTTGGAATTGCGTATCCGAAACGGCCCCGATCTGGCGCAGCCAGCGCAGGCGGTTGAGGCGGTAATCAGCCGTGTAGAGGGTTTCTTCGGCGAAGAAATTGTGCAAATGGCGCTGGCGCACGCGGTCCTGCAGCGCATTGGCAAATGCTTCTACCTGCTGTCGGCTGCTGCGGTCGAGGCGCAGCTCCAGGGAGTAGTGGCCGCCAGTGAGTACCAATGAGTGCTTTCGGGTGTAAAAAGCTGAGATCAGCGCGCAAGAGCACCCGATGAAAATTGCCGTAAGCCAGAATAGCAGATCGGTATTTTCACCTTCGGCTGTCCACTCGCTTACCAGCAGGCCCACGCCCAAGGCAAAAACGGTCAGGAAAGCCACTAAGAGACGCCAGTTGGTTTGTTGCAGGCGGTATTCGCGCTTCATGCCCAACTCTTCGTACGGAAGCACCTGTTCCCGACCTTCCTTCCAAGTATAGGTGCTAACTCGGAGGCCGGAAGCTGTCAGACCGAATTCGTTGCGCACGAACAGGCGTTTTTGCCGCAGGGAATGCATAGAGGAAGGGTTAGGAAGCGCCTGAGAAATCAATCATCAACAACCGACGGGGAGGCAGGTCAAAAATACGCTTCAGCAGCGGAACATCAAATGCAGTTTCCTTGAAAAATACAGTTGCTGAGGCTGGAGGTAGACCTGCAGGCCAACAGACCGGAGTTGTAGTTTGATAAGGTGAAAAAGGCTGCTGCTAGTTCCCCCTAAATGAAGTAGCAGCCGGCTCAATAGGCAACGGAAAACGAAATGCAGGCTGGAAAAGGCTTACGCAGTACCACGGCACAATTTTGGCTGCAGTGGACGCTGCAACTTCGGCTAACATACTACTGCTTGTAAGCAGGACGTTGATGGCAGTTGCATATTGCGCCCCTGTTTGCCCGTATGAGCGGGGCCGCTGCGGCGAAAGCTGCACGGCTATCAGTATCCTGGTGTTGCTTATACGTCCATTTCACCACTTCCTCACTGCATGAAATCCTTTCTTTCCCTTTGCTTGGCGGTTGGCTGTTGCGGGTTGCTCGCCCTGCCAGCGCAGGCCCAGCAGCTTCGTTTGCCGGCGATGAGCCCCACTGTGCGCATGCGCCATGACTTCTCAACGTCGTACATCGATCTGGTGTATGCGCGCCCCTCCAAAAAAGGGCGAGAGGTATTTGGCAAGCTGGTGCCCTACGGTGAAGTGTGGCGTACCGGAGCCAACTCCTCTACGCGCATCAAATTCGGGGAAGAAGTAAAGTTTGGCGGCCAGGTGGTGCCCGCCGGTACTTATGCGTTGTTTACCATCCCTGATCCTAAGGAATGGACCATTATCCTGAACAAGGATACCTCCCAATGGGGGGCCTACGATTACCGTCCTGAACTGGACTTGCTGCGTGTAAAAGCCAAGCCGCGCATTTCCAACACGGCCATGGAATCATTTTCTATCGGGCTGGAAAACCTGGAGCCTGCCGCCGCCGAACTGACGTTGCGCTGGGACAAAATGCGGGTGAGCGTGCCCATTGTAGCCGACGCCGATGCGCGCATTATGGCCCAGATTCAGGAGGCCATGAAAACCGACAAAAAGCCTTACTTCGCTGCCGCGCAGTACTACTACAGCACTGATAAAGATATAAATCAAGCCATTGCTTGGCTGGATGAATCCATCAAGCAGCAGCCGAGTTTCTACGCCTACTATTGGAAGGGCAAAATGCTGCAGAAAGCCAATCGTAAAGAGGAGGCGGTTACGGCGGCCAAGAAGTCTTTAGAGCTGGTGAAATCCGAGAAGAACGAGCACACCAAGGAGGAATACACCCGCCTGAATCAGCAGTTGCTGGCAGAGGTAAACAAGAAGAAGTAATACCATCTTACTTGCTCTTTAAACGAAGAAGGCCGGACAGTACTTGTCCGGCCTTCTTCGTTAAATGTGCTTCGTCGCAGCAGGCTTTAAGCTATGCGCCGCGGGCATTTGGCTAGTCCAGAAAGGTGGCTGCGCTAATCAATCTTAACGTGAGCCATCAGGTGGGAAGGTAGCGTTTGTACCGCTTGGCGCAACTGTTGTTGGCTCCGGCTCTGCTGTGCTTTGTCAGCGAGGTTGGCTACGTAGCTGCGAAACAAGTAAAAAATAAGCAGGCGGTTATAATCGTCCAGTTCACTGTCGGCCATCATGCTACGCATGCGGGCTTCCAGCTGGGCTGGGGCTGAGGTTTCGGCCAAGGCGCGGCCCAGCCGGCCAATGTTGCCGTAGTAGTGATTCTGGCTGGGATTCTGCACCCGCAAGCTGATGCCGAGTAGCAGGTCCAGCACGTTGATGTCGAGTACTTCCAATTCCTTGAGGTAGGTTTTGCGGCCGGCCCAGGCGTAGCTGCCATCCGAAACGCGCTCAAACCGGTCGTTCATGATATCAAGGTGGGCGCGGAGGAAGATTTCCCAGCTCACGCTTTCGGCTGCCAGCTTGGCAATGCTCAGCGCATGCAGGCGGGGGCTGTCGTCCTGGCTGCACCCACCTACTACTATGCGGTTGCGCTTGAGCTGTAAGGCGGTTTTGGGGGAGTGGTAGCGGCTGACGTATTCTTCAAATTCATCGTCGGAGCCGCCCTTCAATTGAGCTTCGGCCACTGCTTTAGAAAGAAGCTGCCGGAAGTTGTCGGTCTTGGCCAGCTCGTCGAGGATAGTAAAGCGCTGTTGTTCCCATTTCTGCAGCGCTGATTGGTAAGCTGTATAGTCTTTGGTATCCTCTTTGGGCTGGCGCGTTTGCGCGTGGATGTAGTCAAGGAAAGCCGGTAGAGGACCGCTCTTGCTTGTTGCGTATCGCCAACTGGTACGCTTGGCGTTATCGGTGAAGATGCGCGCTGTGGTATCTACCATGCAGTCGGAATACTGAATCAGGCGGGCATAGGCTACTGGAAGTACTGGCTGACGTAATTCCTCGGGGAAATAAAAAGCCCGCAGGCTAGCTTCAGAATAGCTGGTTTTTTCCTGAAACTGAACGACCCACCGGTTCTGTACCGGATGAGGGTAGGCGTTGGTTCTTTTACTGAATTCTATTTCCGGGCCGCTGTCATCTTGGGTGGGTAAACTGCTGAACTCGACAATCTCATTATTTTCCCGGTATGTGTATCGGCTGCGCGTTACGAGCAGGTCTTTCTGTACTTCTGCTTGCGGATATTTCCGCAGGAAAGCTTCCACCGTAAGGTTTTCAGCCATGTCCTGCTGGGCTTGCTTCAGGTTGCCTTTGGTGAGGACGATGTAGTGGGCCCGCCCTTGCGCTACGCCTAGGTACTGCTTGCGTAGGTCGCAGGTGGTAAAGCGGTAGTTGAGCGAGTCCACAATGTGCCGCAACTGCCGCATGGTGGTACTGGAATAGATCAAGCCAGAGTCAGTAGCTCCGAACTCACTTTGCGAATCGGTGCCGGCCGTGGCCTGCGGCTCATGTTCGGGAAGGGATACCTGCGCAACTCGTGGGGTGCAGGTAGAAGTGCATAACGCTGCGAGAAATAGGGCGGTGTAGGCTTTCATAGGTGCGTGATTTATGGTATGAAAGGGATGCGCAGCGGGCTGTTATTCCATAAATGCGGACACGCGTATGGCGAGGTAGTGGGGCAAGCAGGGTGAAAGGATAGTGGGAATCCGATAAGTAAAAAGCAGCAAATCACACGGGGTGACTTGCTGCTTTTGAACGCATAGCGCGGCGGTGATATTGCGCCTTCGCAGAAGCTGAGGCGGCTATTTGTGGCGCTTCAGCTTTCTGGCTTCCGTGGCCGTGGCCGGCTTGAAGCTGATGGCGGTGCCACCGCCTGGGGCCAGCTGCAGCTTCAGCACCGATCGTCTGTCCACCAACACGCGCTGGATCTGATAAGCCATGGGGTTCTTTTCCCAATCGGCGTTTTTGCCATCAGCATAAATAGCTGCCACGTATTGTGTGCCGGGCGTGAGGAAATCCAGCTTCACTTGTTGCTGCCGGGCCTGCTCATCGGTAATGGCGCCCAGGTACCACTCGTCGCGGCCCTTGGCCTGTCGGGCGATGGTGACGTAGTCGCCGGGCTCGGCCTGCAGGATGCGCGTATCGTCCCAATCCACGGGCACGTCCTTGATGAACTGGAAGGCGTCGAGGCGCTGCTCGTAGGCCTCGGGTAGGTCGGCAGCCATCTGCAGGGGCGAATAAAGAGTCACGTATAGGGCCAACTGCTTGGCCAGCGTAGTGTGCACCTGGCGGCCTTTGTTCTGGGCGGGGTTCCAGCTTTCGAGCTTGATCTGGAACACGCCGGGCGTGTAATCCATGGGGCCGCCCATGAGGCGGGTGAAGGGCAGAATGGTTTCGTGTTCGGGTGGGTTGCCTTCGCTCCAAGCGTTGAACTCGTTGCCGCGGGCGGCTTCCGAGGCCAGCCAGTTGGGATACGTGCGGTGCAGGCCAGTGGGCCGCACCGACTCATGCATGTCTACCATGATCTGGAGCTGCGCCATTTGCTCGGCGGTGCGGTTGTAATGGTTTACCATCCACTGACCGTCGTGGTGCTCGCCGCGTGGGATGATGCGGCCTACGTAGCCGGTTTTTACCGCGTCGTAGCCGTGCTGCTTCATAAAGCGGAAGGCCTCGTCCTGGCGGCGCTCGTAGTTGGTGACCGAGCCGGAGGTTTCGTGGTGCATGATGAGCTTCACGCCCTTGCTAGCGGCGTACTGCTGCAACTCCTGCACGCCGAAATCGGGGTAAGGCGTCACAAAGTCAAAGACTTCTTCCTTCCAGTTGCCGTGCCAGTCTTCCCAGCCCACGTTCCAACCTTCCACCAGCACCCCCGGGATGCTGTGCCGGGCTGCAAAGTCGATGTAGCGTTTCACATTCTGGGTATTCGCGCCGTGGCGGCCGTTGGGCTTCAGGGCTTTCCAGTCGGTGTTGGCGAGCTTGATGTTCGAGACGTCGGCGTAGTTCCAGGAGGCCTTATTCACGTGCATTTCCCACCACACGCCCACAAACTTCTGCGGCTTGATCCAACTCACGTCCTGAATCTTGCTCGGCTCGTTCAGATTCAGGATCAGCTTTGAGGCCAGCACCTCGGGCGCTTTGTCGCTCACCACGATGGTGCGCCACGGCGTGTGCTCCGGCGCCTGCAGGTATGCTAGGGCGCCCGTGGCCGAAGGCACCAAGTGAGACCGAAGGCCGTACGTCTGCTGATTTACATCGAGCATCATGGCCGGATAATTCACCAGGGCGGCTTCATGAATGTTGACGTACAGCCCGTCGTCGGACTTCAGCATGAGCGGCGTCTGCACCCGCTGCGGTGCCGATTTCAGCTGAATTGGCGGAATGTCGGCGCTGTTGACCTCGCTCAGGCGGGTGGTTTTGTAGACGTACTCGTTGGAGTCGTAGTCGCCCGGAATCCAGAAGGCCTTATGGTTGGCGGGTAGGTTGAACTCCGTCTGCTCTTCTTGTACCGTGAAGTACTTCAGGTTGGGCTGCTCCGGAAACTCGTACCGGAAGCCCAGGCCGTCGTCGAACAAGCGGAAGCGCACCCGCATTTGCCGCTGCTCCTGGCCGGGCTGCTGCAGCGTCACGAGCAGCTCCTTGTAGCGGTTGCGGATCTGCTTGACCTCGCCCCATACCGGCGTCCACGTTTCGTCGGTCTGCGTCGAATCTACCCGCACTACCGTCAGGCCCTGACTGAAGCCGGGTTGGCCTTGCAGCAACACTGCGAGGCGGCTGGGTTTGAGTACGGTTTTTGGGCCGAAGTTGAGCTGGTAAGTGGGCTCTCCCGCCGGGCTGATGCTGAAGCGGAAGCTGAGCTTGCGGGTGGGAGAGTGGACGGTTTGGGCCGAAGCAGATAGATCAAGCAGTGCGGTGGCAAACGCGAGGACGACACGGTTCATAGGGTCGCAAGTTAAGCGCCTGACCGAAGCCTTGACACTAATAAACTTCAGAAGCAGCTTCTTGGATATGCTTGGTAATCAAAGTTGCTGAGGCTGAACGTTTAAATAAACAGCGCAACTAAAGAAGGCTTCGTCAGACTAGGAACTGGCTACGCCAAGTTAGGTTAGGCGTCGTAGCTCAGCCTTCGCCCGACGACTGCCGCGTGCTGCCGCTTTTTGAAACCAGAACCTAGCCCATCGGGGTGAGGCAGTTACGCCGGTGCCTTCCAGGTAGCATCGACCCAGATTGCACTGCGCCTTGGCGTCGTCGGCAGCGGCGGCTTTCCGGTACCACTGCACGGCCGTAGCTGCGTCGGGCTCCACGCCGTGGCCGTAGAAATAACAGTAGCCCAGGTCGCGTTGCGCTTCAGGGTTGCCGGCGCAGGCCGCGTAGTGAAACCAGCTTACGGCCTGTTCTTCATCTTGCAGCACGCCGTCGCCATGCAAGTAGCAGAAGCCTAGGTTGTACGCCGCTACGTCGTGCCCTTGCTCAGCCGCCGCGCGGAAGTAGTCCAATGCTTTGTTTAAATCGATGGCAACGCCACGGCCGTGCTCGTAGCATACCCCCAGGTAAAAAAGCGCCTCTACATGCCCCTGCGCGGCAGCGGTTTGCCAGTGTTCCAGCGCCTCTGACCACCGGGTAGGGCGCGGCCGTTTTCGCCCGAAAGCTAGGCGGTACCCGAGGCGATAGTGCGCATCGGGGTGGCCGGCCGCTGCTAGCTTACGCAGGTAAGCGGTGGTTTCCATGGGCTGCGGTGCAAAGCTGGGCCCACGCCTCAGCCGTCAGTTCAAACCGCACTTCCCCGCTGCTGGTGCGGCCTGTTTCCAGCCAGCCTTGTCGGCGGTAAAATACGTCGGCGCGGGTGCTTGGCTCGGTGCTGAGCCAAATGGGGTGAGTGGTTTGACTGAAGTACCAGTCGAGCATCAGCTGGTGCAGCCGTTTGCCGATGCCTTGCGCGGCATATTCCGGCTGCACAAACAGCGCCCAGATGTTGTGGTCTTGCAGATCGGCAATGGCGAAGCCAACAACGGTTTCACCAGCCGCAATGGCTACCCACCCCTTGCCCCGCTCACTGAGGTAAGTGATGTAATCGGCCGTAGTAACCAAAGCTGGATTGGAAAGCACATTCTCCTTCACGGCCATGCGCACCCGTGACATACCTGGAATATCGGCCAGCTCGGCTTCGCGGTAAAGAATGTCCATCGAATCGATTGCAAGCGTGTCGTGCATAGCAGACTACCTGTTTGAATGAGAAAGAGAAACTTTATGCTGACTTAGCAAGGAATGTTGTGCCAATCGTGGCTACAGCCATTGAGGCACTCCGTACGGCGCCGACGAGTATCAGCCAACTTAAACAGCGTTAACAAGGTCGCAAATGCATTGCGGTATTCGCCGGCAGTAAGGTTTACAATCTTCTCAATCGCGACACGCAGGGGAAAGCTACGCAGCAACACCAGCGGCGTTGCTCCACGTTTGACTGGGGCTTGAGCAATGGCCTGCTCAATCTCCGTGCTGCTGGGATGAGCTTGTAAAACGAAGAAATGAAGTTGTGAAAGGGCAGCTTGTTTTCCTGCCTCATCCAGACCGTCAAACCATTCTACACCACTTGAGAAAGGCAGCTTGTCTTGGACAATGCTGTTTAGCAGCACTGTATCGTCGTGAAGCATAGCGGCAATGAATGGGTTCTTTCAAGGCTAATGAGCCCTGCTGGGGTGTGCCGTGCCAGCAGCTACATCAAAGCTACAGATGATGTTTCAGTGGTACGTGCCTGCTCTGCGATAATGTTTCCGATGCTGTTCAGGGCCTGCCGAGCCTCGCTCATCACCGGCAGGAAAGGCCAGATATGCGGCATACCCTTACCCCGTACAACGCGCAGTGGCACGCCTGCGCTGGTTAGCTTCTGGGCCAATAGTTCTTCGTCGGGTCGCATGATGTCACGCTCGGCGATGAACAGATACGTGGGCATAAAGCCCTCAAAGATGCCGTAAAGCGGCGATATTTCCTTGCTACGCAGCGCCAAGGGCCCGGCGCACATCTGCTTAGCCGACAACACTCCGGCCATCGAGAGCATAATGTCCTGCGGGTCTAGGGCTGCAATGGCCGGGTTGGTCATACTCGCATCAACCACTGGCGACACCAGGATGAGGCTGTTCGGCAATTCAGTGGCACAGCGTTGCCGCAGCCGTTGCACCAGCAGCATAAGCAGCGTGCCGCCAACCGAGTCGCCAATGAGGATGATGTTGCGGGCCGCGTACCGAGTCAGCAAGTAAGCGTAGGCATCGTCGAGGCTACGGTTGAGGGCCCCGATCTGGCTTTCGGGCGCTTTGGGGTAGTCAACGAGGTAAGCCGTCAGCTGCGTTTGCTTGGCCAGTCGGGCAATGCCGTGCCAGTTGATTTCCGTGGGGCCGTAGACGAACGCGCCACCGGGGCAATACAGAATGGCTACTTCGGGTTGGCTGACGCTGGCAGGCCTGATTTCCGTCAGGGTAGCCAAGCCCGCCTTTACCGTGTAAAACGCCTGCCCCAACGTGTGGCTTTTTGTGGGCGCGTGTACATCATCTTTGCGCAGCTTGGCGTAGTCGATGGGGGAGCCGGAAAAGGTCTTTTTCAGGCCTTTGATTTTGATGACGGAAGCGGTCAGGTAATAAGTTAGGCTAGGCATGTCAGGGAAGGGTTGGATGCTTTACGGACCAGCAAGGTCGCTGCTCGGCTGCATCGGTTTTATGCCAATCACCCGTTTATGTGGTTATGATAAGTGCCGATATAGGTGGCGATGACGAAGGGGAGGTTTGATAATTTGGTACTTGTAATACAGCATTTGTGATATTAAAAAACAAACAAGGAATCAAGGGCAAAGCTCTCCTGAATAGTTTTTATGCCCGCCACGGTACTCTAGGCATTTGAATCCTAATCGGCTGCGAACAAGACGCCAGCTACTGCCTTGACGAGCAAACGTGAGAATTCTTTTTTCACCAACTACAGCGTCATCATCCGTTATGTCGCTCGTCAGCACTATCACGGCTGTGTCTCGTGACTGAGCTTCCACTGATATGGTGCTTCGGGGTAAAGGGGGCGGACTAGGTAGTCCCATAAATAGGTTAGTTGTGATTGTCAGAGGGTGATTGGTCCACGCTTCATCCTGATCAATTGCCTTGAGTATTCGTGCGTTGTAAGTGGCTACGTCTTCCGAAATAAAACTGCTCCGATCATCAGCGCTGCTGCAGGTAGTACAGACCAGGGCAGATAAAGCCAATAGTGCTAATTGACGGAGCATGCGTGAGTGTCTCTGCTTTAGTGATTTATTAGCTTCACTAGCCGCGAACTTAGAATTTGCTGCATTCAATAAGCTGAAAACTCTGAAAGCAGCAGTAGCAGATAGGATAAAAAACTTCGGGCGCCGCTCTTGATAGCGGCGCCCGAAGATGGAATAGGCGGGTTCAAAATTACCGCACCGGCTTTGGCAATACCGGCACGCTCTCGTGGCCTTGCTCATCCACCGAGGCCACGCCGAAAATGTAGTTATCCTTGCTATGCGGCAGATCGGCGGTTTGGCCTTGCACCGGGAAGCGCTGCTGCCACACTGGCGACGACGTTTCGCGCATCAGCACCACGTAGCCGGCGGGCTTGCGGCCGGTGGTGGGGGCGTCCCACTTCAGCTCGGTGCGGTTGGTGAGGTTGGCGGTGAGTACACCCACGTTGGCGGGAGCGGCGGGAGCCAAGGCCAGGCTAGCCATAGTGGCGAGATTCACGCCGGTGTTTTTGCGCAGGTACTCGTAATCCACAAACTCGGGCAGGTCGCCGTATTGGCGGCCGTTTTCGGTGCGCAGGTCCTGGTGCTGGTGCGTGAAGTCCTCGTTCATCTCGGAAAAGCGCACGGCCGCGTAGCCCTGCTGATTAAAGGGCGTGTGGTCGCCGCCGCGCAGGAAACGGTCGGGGCGGTACTCCAGCTCCACGGTGTGGCCGGTGACGTACTGCTCGCCGGCGCGTTTGGCGTAGCGGGCCAACTGGCGGGAGGGCGAGTCGTTTTCAGACGACAGCTGGCGGCGCAGCTGGGCTTGCTCAGGTGTTTCGTTGGCGGGCACGCCTTCGCTGAACACGCGCACCTGGTTGGGCGCATGAATTTCCGGGTCGTGGCCGTGCGAGTTGCCCACGATGTCGTTGTTGAGCATGCCGATGATGTTCCAGTTCTGGGCCTTAGCCTTGCGGGCTAGGTAGCCCGAGCCGATCAGGCTTTGCTCTTCGCCCTGCACGGCCACAAATACGAGCGTGCACGGAAACTTGCGGGTGCTCATCACGCGGGCCATTTCCATCACAATGGCCACGCCCGAGGCGTCGTCGTTGGCGCCGGGAGCATCGGCGGTGCGGTTCATCACATCGGTCACGCGCGAGTCGAGGTGCCCGCTCACGATGATGACGCGGTTGTCGTTGGGGTCGGTGCCGGGCAGGGTGGCCATCACATTGGCCATCACCGTTTTCACATCCACGCGGCGGCCGTCGGGTTTCACCGTGAACGTGTCCTGCTCCACCTTCAGGCGGCCGCCGCTGGCCTTGCTATACTTCTTAAATTCATCCTCTACCCAGCGCCGCGCCGCGCCGATGCCGCGCTTCTTGCTCTTGGTATCTGACAGTGTATGGCGCGTGCCAAAGGACACCATCTTGTAGATGTCGTCCTTGAGGCGGTCGGCCGAAATTTCGCCCACCATCTTCTGGATTTCCGGGTCGATAGGCGATGTGAGGGCTGTGGTAGGGGCGTTCTGGGCGCGCAGCGGCTGGGCAAAGGCCAACAGGGCAGCGGCGAGGAGGAGAGAAGGGCGCAAGGGGAACATGGAAGGGCTGAAGGGTAAGGGGAACCGGTGTCGGATAACCGCAAATGGTCGGCTTGGTTCCTTACGAAACTGGCCAGTATCTTGGTGCTATGCAAGTCAAACTGCCCCAGGATTTTCGGCAGGACCCTATCTACCGAACCATCGAGTTGTCGGCCACGACGTTGGCCTCTTACCGTCGCGCCGAAAATTCGCGCAACAACCGGGTGCACCTGAGCGAAAACCTCTTGCTGCTGGTGCTGAGCGGGCAGAAAATCGTGCGCGTCGCCGGTGAGCCAGATGTTGTCGTGCCAGCCGGGCACGGGGCCTTCATCCGCAAAGGTCTTTACCTGATGTCCTCGCTCTGCGCTGATGAGCAGCCCTACGAGAGCGTGCTGTTTTTCCTGCACGAAGAGCCAGTGCGACAATTTATCCAGCAATACGCCGGGCAGTTTGCGGCCGATGCGGTACCATCGGATGCAGCGGGGCCAGCCGCGCTGCGCTTCCCCATCACGCCCGTGCTGGCCGGTTACGTGGGCTCGGTGCAGCCCTACTTTGCCGAGCCAACGGCAGCTCCTCAGCCCCTGCTGCAACTGAAGTTTCAGGAGCTATTGCTGCACTTTGTGCTGGCCCCCGACGGCCAACGGTTCCGGGAATTTCTGCTACGCATCAACCACGCTGCCACCTACAACTTGCGCCTACTGATGGAGCAGAACTTTCACCGGTCCTTCAGCTTGCAGGAATTTGCGTTTCTGGCCGGTCGCAGCTTGTCATCGTTCAAGCGCGACTTCCAAGCCACCTTTGGCGAGCCGCCAGCGCAGTGGCTGAAGGCCCGTCGGCTAGAACAGGCTCGGTTTCTGCTGCGCACCACCTCGCTCAGCGTGGGGCAGGTCGGCGATGAAGTGGGCTTTATCAGTACCTCACACTTTGTGCAGGCTTACAAACAGCGCTTTCAGCACACACCGGGCCAGGTACTGGCCTGAGCCGATTAGAACATTCTTTGGCCCACTGGCGCTACCTGCTGCCTTAGCCTTGCTCCTAGCTTTGCCGAAATGAAATCGGCCTGGCTATGAAATACTTACTTGTTATTGCCGCCCTGCTGCTGCCGGTGCTATCGGCACATTCCCAGCTCACCCGCCGAACCGCATCCAAGGCACCGCTGGTAGTAGCTACCTACGCGTACGCCGGTAATGACCGCATCAGCAACCTGCAGCCGCTGGCCGAGCAACTGGCCGCTAGCCTGGGCCGCGAAGCCGAGGTGCGGAGCTTTCCCACAGTACAAGCCCTGCTGGCGGCAGTGCGTGCTAATGAGGTAGACGTAGCTTTTCTGAACACGCTGGGCTACCTGCTCCTGCAGGCCGAAGCACCAGCCGACGCAGTTCCCTTAGCAGTATTGCAGCGCTCTGGCCCCAACGCAGCCCCGACGGCCTATCAAGCCTGCCTGGTAGCTCGCCGCCAAGCAAGAATTACTTCCCTCTCAGATGCCGCCGCGCGTATCAGCGAGCTACGCCTGAGCTTCGCAAATGAATACTCCACGTCGGGACATGCGGTACCGCGCCTGCACCTGGCGGCCATGGGCCTTACCGATCTGGAAGGCCAAGCCCGTGAGGTACGCTACGCTGGCACCCACGCCGCAGTGCTGCAGGATGTGTTGCGGGGCCGGGCCGATGTAGGTGCCTGCGGCTTCGATGAATACCAGCGCCTAAAGGCACAAGGCTTGGCCGCCGATTTGCAGGTGCTATGGGCTTCCGACGACATTCCATTGGGGCCAGTGGTGGCTAGCCGCAGCCTGCCGCGGGCCGAGCAAGAACGCCTTCAGCAACTGCTACTGACCGCGCACCAGCAATTCCCAGCTGCACTGGTCGCCGTACGGGCCGGCTGGGTAGAAGCCCGGAGTGCCGATCGTTTCGTGCCGGTGGCCGAGCAGGCGTATCAGGCGTTGTATCAAAGTGCCGACGATGTAGATCAGCGCACGCACAACCTGCCGGGGCACGCCGACCACTTGCGCCGGCTGCTGCAGCGGCTAGCGCACTAGTGCGGGGCAAACTCATACGCTGCGTTTACTGGACTATCGACACCAGTACACTGGCCGCGTTGCCGCCGAAGCCGGCTGCGTTGACGAGCACACGGCGCAACTGGGGCGGGGCGTTGCGCTGGCTTAGCCATGACTCAAAGGGTAGAGGCACTGGGTTTAGCTCGCTCCGCAACAGCCGTAATGCATAGTCTACGCTGAGTGCGCCGGAAGCTCCGAGCGTGTGCCCCAGCAGCCATTTGTTGGACGTGCACGCTGGCAGTGTTGCACCAAATACCTGCTCCATGGCACGCCGTTCGGCAGCGTCGCCAGCGCGGGTGCCTGGGCTGTGCATCACCACCAGGTCAACGTCTGTAGGAAGGTGGCCAGCCATAGCCAGGGCTTGGCGACTCGCTTGCTGGAAGTGCTGGCCGTCGGGCGAAAGGCCGGTCTTGGAGCCGATGGCTTCGAAGCCGAAGCCCACGCCTTCAAGCAACAGCTCGCCGGGGCGAAGGTCTGAGGTCGGTACTGCTTCTAGGGCAAACACGGCTGCGCCTTCGCCCAACACGAAAGTGGAAGCACCGCCGGTGCCGGGGCGGCACGGGAAAGTGTCGGCAGGCAGGGTGGAATAGATGCCCAGGGCTTGCATCTGCGCCAAGGTGAAATCTGTAAGCGGTGCCTCAGCGCCCCCAGCCAGAAAGCGGCGTGCCATGCCAGCGCGTAACCAAGCCACGGCGTTGCCCAGCGCCTGCAAAGCGGTGCTGCAGGTGCTGGAGTGGCTCAAGGCTGCGCCAGTGCTGCCCGCGTCGTAGGCTACCCAGCTAGCCACGTTGCCCAGCGTGGTGAGTGGTGAAGCCGCGGTCGGCACTGCACCTTCGGAGAGAAACGCGGCGTGAAATTCTTCCAGTCGCCCCGTAGCACCGCGGGAAGAGCCAATGCTGACGGCTAGCTCTTCCAGCTCTGCCGCCGGTGCCGATAGGTTGGTAAAGTCATCCACCGGCCAGCCAGCCTGTGCACGAGCTTGTCGACTGGCAAGTAGGGCCAGCAGGACGGCGCGGTCGAGCTGGCGAAATGCTGGTTGCTGACGCCGCAAAGCTTGCAACTGGGCTTCCACATCGGGCGGCAGTGCCGCTACCGGCAGCTCTGCTGAGCCGACCCGGCGCGTGGAGAAAGGAGCGGGCTCAAGATTCGACGGTGGGGCAGTGGTGGTGCCCAGCGCCGAAACGCAGCCCCAGCCGCGAATAACAATGACGGGCTGCTCAATCATGAGGGTATTCGGGCAGGGAAGCTGACGCTGATACGGCTTCGGGGTTTAGCACCAGTTCGCGCATGGCTAGCAACGTGTCGTACACGTGGCGCAATTCAGCGTCGGTGATGCAGTAAGGGGGCAGCACGTACACGATGTTGCCGAGCGGACGTAACAATACGCCGCGCTCTAAGCCCAGGGCGTAGAACTGGTCGCGCAGGCGGCTGAAGTAAGACGTAGCCTCATCGGCCGCAAACTCGACGGCCAGAATGGTGCCTAAGTGGCGCACTTGCCGAATGCCGGGCAGGTCTGCTAGCTGTTGCGCAAAGTCGGCATGGCTGGCTTCGACGCGGGCGCGGTCGGCCGTCGATTCCGAAGTCAGCAGCAATTCCAGGCTGGCCAAACCGGCAGTACAGGCTATCGGATTGGCCGTGTAGGAGTGGCCGTGGAAAAACGTGCGGGTGCGGTCGTCGCTGAGGAAGGCTTCGTAAATGGGTGCGGTGCAGGTGGTAGCACCCAGGGCCATGGTGCCGCCGGTGAGCCCCTTCGATAAGCATACGATATCAGGCTGCTCGCGCAAATAATCCGACGCGAACAAGCGCCCGGTGCGCCCGAAGCCGGTCATGACTTCATCGGCGATGGCCAGCACGCCGTGTTTGTGGCAGCGTCTGATGAGCGCGTCCAGTGCTGCCGGCTCGTACATCACCATGCCCGCCGTGCCCAGCACCAGTGGCTCGAAGATGAATGCAGCCGCGGCGTGGGTTTCCAGAATAGCATCCAGCTGCGCCAGCACGTCGGCCTCGCGCCCAGGCACCGGCACGTCAATAAATTGTACGTCGAACAGGAGCGGGGCAAACGGCGCTGTGAAGGCCGAGCGCGCACTCACCGACATGGCCCCGAAGGTGTCGCCGTGGTAGGAGCCGCGGAAGGCTACCACGGTGCGGCGCTCCGGCTGGCCTTGGTTGTGGAAGTACTGCAGCGCCATTTTCAGGGCTACCTCAATGGAGGTGGCGCCATTGTCGGAGTAGAACACGCGTTTCTGATTCTGCGGCAATACCTGCAGCAGGCCTTCGGCCAGCTCTACCGCGGCCGGGTGCGTGAAGCCGGCAAACAGCACGTGCTCCAGCATGGCCAGCTGTTCGCTCACGCGACGCGTAATATGCGGGTGGGCATGGCCGTGCAAATTCACCCACCACGAGGCAATGGCATCGAGGTAACGGCGGCCGTCTTCGGCAATCAACCAAGCGCCCTCGCCGCGCACCACCGGAATGGGCAGCGGAGCGGTTTGCATCTGGGTGTACGGGTGCCAGAGTACGGCGGCGTCGCGTTCGGCTAAGGAAGGCATGCGAATGAAGGAAAGTGAGGGTAGCGCTGAAAAGGCACCCAGTGCTAGAACTGAACCTGCCCGGCGTAGCGAGCTACCACCGCGGCATCTAGTTTCGATTCAGCCTTCAGCCGGAAGAGTACTGGCGCAGGCGTATGATGCAAAATGGCTTCTTCAGTGGGCTTGTCTTCGTCGCCGTTGAACACCAGACCTCGCACTGTAATCCCTCGCTGCCGTAGTGCCTCCAAGGTGAGTAACGTATGGTTGATGCTGCCCAAGTAGTGGCGGCTGACGACCACCACCGCCAAGCCCAATTGCTGAACCAGATCAGCAACCAAAAAGCCTGGCGCCAGTGGCACGAGCAAGCCACCGGCTCCTTCCACGATTAAGTGATTGGCGGTTTCGGGCAACTCAAAATCAGCGGGGTCGATGGTGAGGCCCTCGGCTGCGGCGGCGCGGTGCGGCGAGGCCGGCATCTGCAAACGGTGGCGCTCCGGATGAAAGCGGGAGCGGGAATGCGACACGAGGCGTCGCACTTCATCAGAGTCGGTATGATCGAGGCCGCCGGCTTGTACGGGCTTCCAGTAGTCGGCGCCGAGGGCTTGTACCAGCACGGCGGCCGCTACGGTTTTGCCCACATCAGTCCCAATACCGGTAACAAAAAGGCGTTCCGGCTGAACTGGATCAGAGCCGGGTGAGAGCGGCGCGGAGCGCATCGAGGAAAGCATCTATTTCAGGAACGGTATTGAAAGCATGCACAATTACGCGCAGGCATTGTTGGCCAGTTGGTACTGTGGGCGGCACAATGGCGCGCACATCAAAGCCGGCCTGCTGTATTGCCGCGGCCACGGCACGCACCTGCGCAGGCGTGGCCGCGGGTAGCCGAATCGGGTGAATGACGTGGCTGGCGGCCGGGGCAGGCAGCTCCGCTACCTCGGCCAAGCCTGCACGCAGGTATTCCGATAGGGAGAATAGTTGCCTTCGCTCGGCATGCAACGAGGGCAACAGCTCGTAGGCGACACTGAGGCCGGCTACCGTGAGCGGCGGCAGGGCCGTGGTGTAGATGAAGGGCCGGCTGAAGTTAAGCAGGTAGTCCCGCAGCACAGCCGGGCCCACCACAGCCGCGCCCTGGCTGCCCAGTGCTTTTCCGAACGTGACGACGCGCGCCAATACCTGCTCTTCTAGCCCGAGCGCACTTACCAGACCTTCGCCCTGCGGCCCGTAAAGCCCCAGGCTATGCGCTTCGTCCACTACTAGGTGGGCGCCGTGGACGGTGCAAGTAGCTGCAAGCTCGGCTAGCGGGGCCTGGTCGCCGCCCATGGAGTACACCGCTTCCACGGCCACGAATACGGCCGCGCCCTCGGGCAGCGTGAGGCGCTGGAGGCGGCGCGTGAGGTCGGCCACATCGTTGTGCCGAAAGCTGTAGGCCGTGGCAAAAGAGCTGCGGATGCCGTCTTTCACTGAAGCATGCGAGGCCTCGTCGTATAGAATTACGTCGGCACGGCGCGGTACGGCGGCGAAGAAGCCGTGATTGGCGGCGTAGCCGGAGGTGAACAGCAAGGCCGCTTCGGCGCCGTGAAAGGCCGCAATGCGCTGCTCCAATGCCTCGGCAGCTAAGGAGTTGCCGGTGAGCAGGCGGGCGCCGGTGCTGCCGAGCAAGCTCCGTTCAGCTGCTGCCTGCCGGGTGGCGGCGGCCAGCTGCGGCGAACGGGCCAGACCGAGATAATCATTGGACGCAAAATCCACCAGGCCCGGTGCCGGGAGCGTAAGGCGTCGGCGGGTACCTTCGGCCTCGCGCTGCTGTAGGTGCTGCGCAAGGCGTTGCAGCAAGGCCGAGTCAGCGTGCATCGGTAAGCGAAAACCTGCTAAAGCTCAAACGGGCCTACCGACAGCCAAACGCTGCCTTCCTGGCCGAAGGTGCGGGCGCGGATTTCCATCCATTCCGAATCCACTTCCAGCCGGTCGCCGATGCCGGGCAGCACGCCGTGGCGCTCCACTACCAGATTGACGGCTGCCCCGATTTTGTCTTCCAGATCTGTAATCAGCTCCTGCGCTTCTAGGGAACCGTGCCGCTCGCGCAGCGTCTCGGCGTAGACATGGTCTAGGTTGAGGTCGAAAGAAATATGCATAGCAATGGGGTAGATGATCAAGCCGACGACGTAAGCAGGCCATGTGGCCGCATACGCCGTCGGGCCCTATCAGTTCGTTAAACGAGCTCCGGTTTGGAAAGTACGGTAGCGCCTACCGGCACCCGGTTCTTGAATGCCTGCCGCGGCTTGAGGCCCAGCAGGGCAAACATTTCCTTGTCGGCGTCGAAGTCGGGGTTGGGCGTGGTCAGCAGCTTTTCGCCGGAGAAGATGGAGTTGGCGCCGGCCAGGAAGCATAGCGCTTGCTCCGTTACGGGCATTTCCTGTCGGCCAGCCGATAGACGCACCATCGTTTTGGGCATCAGAATGCGTGCTGTGGCAATCATGCGCAGCATTTCCCACACGCTCACGCGGGGCTGCTCGGCCAGCGGCGTACCCTGCACCGGCACCAGCGCATTCACCGGCACTGACTCGGGGTGGGCCGGCAGCGTGGCTAGCGTGTGCAGCATCTTCACGCGGTCTTCGTCGGTTTCACCCAGGCCGATGATGCCGCCCGAGCACACCGACAGGCCCGCCTTGCGCACGTTTTCCAGCGTATCGAGGCGGTCGTCGTAAGTGCGGGTGGTGATGATGTTGGAGTAGTTTTCCTCGCTCGTGTCGAGGTTGTGGTTGTAGGCGTAGAGGCCGGCTTCCTTTAGGCGCTCGGCCTGATACTCGTTTACCATGCCCAAGGTGCAGCACACTTCCAGGCCAAGGTTGTTCACCTCGGATACCATGTTCAACACGCGGTCAAAGTCGCGGTTGTCGCGCACTTCGCGCCAGGCAGCGCCCATGCAAAAGCGGGTGGAGCCGGCTTCCTTGGCGCGCTGCGCGGCCGCAATTACCTCGGCATCGGGCAGCAGCTTGTGGGCTTGCACACCCGTGTGGTAGCGAGCAGCCTGTGGGCAGTAAGCACAGTCTTCGGGGCAGCCGCCGGTTTTTACGCTCAGCAGCGTGCATACCTGCACCTCGCCGGTGGCTTGGTGCTGGCGGTGAATTTCGCTGGCCTGGGCTACCAATTCCAGTACAGGCTGGTGGTAGATAGCATTTACTTCGTCAAGCGTCCAGTCGGTGCGGAGCATAAACGGTGGGAATGGTTGTGGTCGGACAAATAAAGGAGCCGTTTGCAACAACACAGACGGCCCGCCGCAGCGGGGAAGCTGCTTTGGCGGGCCGAAGGTAAAGCAGAAGCACGGTTTGGTTGATGAACTGAAGCGCAGACCAAACGTCGGAACACGCCAACTAGCCTAGAATCAGCCAGCCACGCTGCATGGCGCTAACGGCGGCAAGTGCCGAAAATGAGGCCGGCGCAGTCAGCCAGCAGTCGAAAGCCAACGCCTGTTCGACAGGACTACCGGGATAAGCCACCAAGCAAGCCTGTAGCCATTCGAGCATCTGTAGCGCAAACCCACTGGCGAAAATCGACTGGTCCCGGCTTCGCTAAACGACAGGACCAATGTAATAACGCCAACCGGTTACCGGCCAGAGTGCCGGCCCCGCGGCTTGCTCTTACTTGGGGCGTTGGGTTTGCTTGGGCGAGCAGGGCTGCTAGCTTTTCGGGCTCCCGCTGTGGGCTTGGTTTTGCCTGTGCCCGGCCGGTGGCGGCCCTTGGCCTTGGCCTCCGCGCCGTAGCTGGGCGCCTTCGTCGGGGCGGCGGCTTTTTGCGGGGCCACGCTCAGCCACTCTTCGCTGGCTATTTGCTGGGGCGTTTTGGTGCGCGAGCGGCGCTTGGGCGCGTCGCCGCTGGAATGCTCGATGGCCTCAAACAAGCCCGCTAATTCCTTGTCGGTCAGCTCGCGCCAGTCGCCCACGCCCAGACCTTTTAGGGTAATGTTCATCACGCGCCAGCGCTCCAGCTGCACCACCTCGTAGCCGAAAAACTCGCACATGCGCCGGATCTGGCGGTTCAGGCCCTGCACCAGCGTGATGCGGAAGATGTAGTTGGTTTCCTTCTGCACCTCGCACTGCTTCGTGACGGTGCCGAGCATGGGCACGCCGTTGCGCATGCCTTCCAGGAAAGCTTCCGTAATGGGCTTGTCCACCATCACGATGTACTCCTTCTCGTGCTTGTTGCCGGCGCGCAGGATCTTGTTGACGATGTCACCGTTTGAGGTCAGCAGGATCAGGCCCTGCGACTCCTTGTCGAGCCGGCCGATGGGAAAAATCCGTTCGCTGTGCTTTATGTAGCGAATGATGTTGTCCTTCACGCTCCGTTCGGTGGTGGAGGTGATGCCCGGCGGCTTGTTGAAAGCAATGTAGATGGCATCTTCTTCGGCTCGGGGCTCGATGAGGTTACCGTTGACCACCACGCGGTCCTTGCTCGTGACCTGGTCGCCCACGCCGGCGCGCTTGCCGTTGACGAACACCACGCCCTGCTCAATGAACCGGTCGGCTTCGCGGCGGGAGCAGATGCCGCTTTCGCTGATGTATTTGTTGAGGCGGGTAGACATGGTAGGCAACAGGAAAAAATGGTAAAGTCAGCAAGATTTGAAAAACGCCGAACTACAAAAGTACGCGCGGCGGCCTATTTAGATGGGGCACCCACGTAAGCAGGCTGCAAACTCGACGCCTTAGTATCGGTACGTTCTTTTCTCGATCAGCATCTTGCCGCCCTCAGCTAGCAAGTACCGTCTAACCCATCGGCCTTGTTTGGAATAATCATAAGCGTATTCTTTCATTACGGTTGTTCCTCCATACAATGCGCCGTTAGATTTAAAAGTCGAGGTCGTCCGACTGTCGCGAATAACCGCTCTTTGCTCGTCGTACCAGTACACATCCGATTCTTCCGGTCCGTCATCCTTTAACCTCGTTAGCCGAAAAGTCTTCAGCTTGCCCGCTTCGTAAGTGAGGTTTGCCTCGTGCGTCGACCGTTTTCTGGTGTAGGCCACAAAACGATATTGCGTAGGTAGGTTATCAGAGCTGTACGCTAAGTACTTAATGACGTAAATGGTGTCTTGCGGTGAGTGACACACCTCTTGCAGCACCTGGGAGGAATCAGCGTTGTAGAGGTAGCTGTAGTATGTGTAAGAAACCTTGCCAGGGCTATCCGAATCACGCAGGGCTGCTCTTTGACGACGGTTTTGATTGGTATATGTGTATTCTGTGGTGGCTAGAAGTTTCTTGCCTCGGAATTGTTTGGAAGATACAGCCCGGCCTGCATCATCAAACTGATATAGTTGCCAGTATCCTGCCGGGCCGGCGCCATAGAAGTTGACTTTAAGTGACTTTACACCCGGAAACCGCTCCTGTTCCACGTCAAGGTGCTGAGCAGTCGTAGGCAGAATGAATAAGTATGACAGGAATACTGCTCCAGAATATTTGGGCCACATACTGTAGCGCGCTTTTAAGTCAAAGAGAAGCCTTCCACTTAATGAAAGTGGCAGAAAAGTACCCACGAAGAAATCCCAAAATCCGAGCTTACAGCGCCACATTCTTTTCGCCCTTATCCACGCCCAGCATCCACTTTGTCAGGCCGCGCATGTAGGTCTGCTGATCGTCGTAGAAGCTCATGTGCGAGCCTTGCGGGCAAATAAGCGCCGTGCCGTGCTGCACTTGCGTGGCTACCCAGCGCATGTGCTCCGGGTCCATGGTATCGTACTTGCCGCCGATGCTGAGCACCGGCACCGTGAGCGTGGGCAGGTCTTTGGTTCGGTCCCACTGGGCCAGCTTACCGGCAATGCCGAATTCGCTGGGCCCTTGCATGGTCACGTACAGCGACTGGTTCATTTTGGCGAAGGAGCGGTTTACCGGCTCGGGCCACTGGTTCAGGGGCAGGCGCAGTACGTGCTCGGTGTAGAAGTTCGGCATCAGCAGCTCCATGTAGCGCGGATTCTGGAAGTCTTTCCGGGCTTCGATCTGCCGAATTTCGGCCAGCACCTCGGGCTTCATCTGCTTGGCCAGCACATTCTCGGCGTACTTGCCATAGGCGGGGCAGCTCATCATCATGTTGGAAATGATCAGCCCCTTCATGTTCTGCTGGTACTTCAGCGCGTACTCGGCCGCCAGAATGCCGCCCCAGCTGTGGCCCAGCAGGTAGAAATTGTCCTTGCCGAGGTTTAGCGCCTGGCGCAGCTGCTCTACTTCTTCCACATAGCGCGGTAGGCTCCACATGGCCGTATCCTTGGGGTCGTCGGAGTTGCCGCAACCGAGCTGGTCGTAGTAGATAAACTCGATGCCTTCCCGCGGCAGGAAGCTTTCCATGCACTCGAAGTACTCGTGCGTGGCACCGGGGCCGCCGTTGAGCAGCAGCAGCCGAATGCGCGGGTTGTTGCCGAAGCGCTTGGTCCAGACGTTGAACGTGCCCTTGGGCGTTGTTATCGGAACCATCTGCACCCCGCCGTCCTTGATGCGGGCCGTGTCGCCGGCGAAGTAAGTGTCCGGGGTGGTAGAGCCCGCAGTGTTTTCGTTGGTTTGCTGCGTGCAGGAGGTGCTGCCAAGGCTGAGCAGCATGGCGGTGGAAAGCAGGGTAGAAGTGAGCTTCATGGAGAAACTAGAATAGCGTGGGAAGGCAAGCCAGGACGAGTAGCTGGCGGCTAAACCTACTGATAATTCAACCGTGCCCCAACGCTGCCTTGTTGTGCTATAGCAGCCTAAGCTAGCCTATTGCTCCTCTGCCAGCCACTGCATGGCGCGGTACTCACCGGGGCCAACAAACAGGCGCAGCACCTCATCGGTAAGCTTGAGGCCGTTGGCGCTGTTGGTGAAAAACACCAGTCTCGTTTTCTGCGCTGGAAAGGCTATAAAGAAGGCCTTGAAGTCGCCGTTGTCGCCCCAGTGCCACAGGGCCGGGCCGGCGCTGGTGGTGGCCAGGCCCACGCCGTAAGCCCATGCGATGTATGGGTCGGTAGGAGTGGGGCCCAGGCCGCAGCGGTCGGCAGGGCTGGCAGCCGTGGTGAGCAGCTGCGCCGTGGCAGGCTTCAGGCCCTGGCCCAGCATCAGGGCTTGCACAAATCGGCTGTAATCGGCAGCAGTAGTAAGCAGGCTATAACCGGCACTGGGTTCTTTAAAGTGGCGAATCTCAGTAGGCTTGCCGCCCTGCTCATGGCCGAAGCTGGCATTGCGCCCGAATGTTTCCCGCCATACGAAGCTGCTGTTCGTCATTCGCAGGGGCTTAAACACCTCTTCCTGCGCCAGCACTTGCAGCGACTTGCTCGTGATGTGCTCTAGGGTTTTCTGCAGGAACACGAAGCCCTCACCAGAGTAATTCCAGCAGCTATCGGGCGCGTATTTCAACCGCAGCGTCGAGGTTTTCCACGCGGCGTCCAGCGGGTTTTCGGCCCAGTTGGGCAGGCCGGTGGTGTGCGTGAGCACCATGCGGGCGGTGATGGTAGCCGCGCGGGGCTGGGTGCTCAGCCGAGGGTAGCGGTAGTAGCTTAGCAGCGGCTTGTCGAGGTCGATTACGCCGCGGTCGTGCAGGCGCAGGGTGGTGTATGCCAGCACCACCTTGCTCAAGGAAGCCGCCTGCATGGTGGTGCTGGCCGTTAGAGCTTGGGTTGTGCCAGCTTGCTTCAGGCCTAAACTATACTGCTGGGTTTCGCCTTTGCGGCTGAAAGTGAGCTGCAGGCCCGGAACGTTATACTTCTTGAGCAGGTCTGTTAATTCAGCCCGCTGAGCCAGCATAGGGAAGCTCCATAACAGCAGTAAGGCAACTAAGCAGGCTTTCATAGATTGGGAAGATCAGAGCAAGGGAAGCATTGGGCAATGACAGCGTGCTTACATCCGCCGCACGCCCTGCCAGCTGATGCGGAAGGCGTCGGTTTTGTGGCGCCCCATCACCTCGTGGCGGATGCGCAGCACGGCGTGACCTTCGCCCTCACCTTGGGCCAGTGTCCAGCCCGCCAGCTGCGCTTCATAAAAGGGACCGAGGCGGTAGAGCTTATAGGTATAGGGTAGGTCGGCCCCGGTACCCAGGGCCAGGTACACGTAGTGCGAGCAGGTGCAGGCGTCCTGGGTGGCGTCGGCCGGGCCGTTGCACACGCGGTAGGCCTTAATGTCATAGTCGGCGCCGGCGCCGGCGCTGGTCGTGTCGGCCAGGCTCAGCACCTCGGCCATTTCCTCGTTGGGCAGCGTCACGATGGCCGGCGGGCCGTAGAGCGTACCCGCCGGAAAGACCCGGTTTCGGGGGCGGGGACGGGCTGCTCCCGGCGCGCCAAACTCGTGGTAATTGGCCAGTTGGGCCACGTATTCCAGCCGCTCTTGCGTCGAGGCCAGCTGCAGCTGCGCTTGCTGCAGGGAGTCCTGCCCGCTGGCTAGTGCCCGGCGCAGCTGCCGCATCGTGTCTTGTTGGGCCTGCACCTGGCTTTGCAGGCGGCTTAGCTGCGGATCGGGCTGGCGCTGGCAGCCGTGCAAAAGCAGCGCCGCGGCTAACCAAGTTATTCTGCGCATAGCATTGCTGAATAGTTGTAGCTGCGGCTCAAGATAGCAGCGCGGCCAGCATGGCTGAACGCAGTTGGGGCTACCGCCGCCAGCCCAGCCGGCAATGGTAGCCCCAGAAGCAGGGCCGCCCGACGGGCTTAGCCTAGCGTGTGGTACACAGCCTGTACGTCGTCGTCCTCTTCGAACTTCTCAATAAGGTTCATTACCTCTTCCAGTTCTTCGCCTTCCAAATGAACCGTGGTGTTCGGGATGCGCTGCAGCTGGGCGCTGATGACGTTCAGCTGCTTCTGCTCGAGGGCCTTCTGCATCTGGCCGAAGTCGCTGAAAGCGGTTTCCACCACGATGAAGTTCTTCACGTTGCCCTGCTCGTCTTCTTCCGAGTCCTCGTAGATGTCGTCGGCGCCGAAGTCAATCAGCTCCAGCTCCAGCTCGTCGCGGTCGAGGCCTTCGGCGGCCAGCTTGAACACGCCCTTGCGGGTGAAGGTGAAGTCCGACGAACCGGCGGTGCCCAGCGCGCCGTTGCCGCGGTTGAAGTACATGCGCACGTTGGCCACGGTGCGGGTGGGGTTGTCGGTGGCGGTTTCCACCACGATGGCCACGCCGTGAGGCGCGTAGCCCTCGTATACTACCTCGGTGTAGTTGCCTTCGTCCTTGGAGCTGGCGCGCTTGATGGCCGCTTCCACGCGGTCCTTGGGCATGTTTACGCCCTTGGCATTCTGGATGGCGGTGCGCAGGCGCGAGTTCGTGTCGGGGTTGGCGCCGCCTTCCTTCACGGCAATTACGATTTCGCGACCGATACGGGTAAAGTCTTTCGACATCCGGTCCCAGCGCTTCATTTTGCGGCCTTTACGGAATTCAAACGCGCGTCCCATCTATGGTGAGATTGTGAAATGGTGAATTTGTGAGTTTAGCCCGGGTGGAAGCAGAGTGACGCCGCTTCAAAGGGGCCGCAAGTTAGCCGAAAGCCCAACCAAGGGCAACCCCGGACCGGAGTAACTGCCCCATACTATAACCCAGCCGGGACGTGCACTCAGGCCGGGCCCGGTGCTGTTCCGGGGCGCGGCTTCACTAGCCCAATGCCGCGGCCCAGCAGGCGGTCGAGCCAGCGGGCGGGGAGCAACCGCGGCAGCACCGAGTCGCGCAGGCGGTTGGGCATGATGGTATAGCGGGCGCTAGGCCGCCGGGCCTCCAGAATGGCTACCATGCGGCCCGCCACGTACTCCGGCGTCAGGCCGTTGGCGCGGGCGCGCTGCACATATTTCACAAAACGCTGCGCCGGGCCGTGGTACGGGGTATCCTGGTAGGCATCAAGCGAAATGCCTTTGTCCCAGATGGGCGTTTGGGTGACGCCGAGCCCAATCAAAATTACATCGACCCCGAACAGCTGCAGCTCCCGGCGCCAACTGGTCGAGAGGCCTTCCAAGGCATGTTTGGTACCCACATAAGCCCCAATAAAGGGTGCCGCTACCTGTCCGCTTACCGAACCGATATTGATGATGCGCCCGGGCGTACCCCGGAAGCCCGGCACAGCGCCAAGCAGCGGCAGAAAAGCCTGCGTCACTTGCACGAGGCCAAGTACATTCACCTCAAAATGCTGCCGCACTACCTCAATCGGTTGGTGCTGCAAAGGGCCGCCAAAGGCCACGCCAGCATTGTTGAACAGAGCCGTAAGCGGCGCGCCACCAAGTTGCTCAGTCACTATTGCCACGGCCGCCTGAATAGCGGCGGCATCGGTTACGTCGAACAGCAAAGGCACGAACTGGGGCCCTAGTTCCTGCTCCAGCGCCTCGGCATCGGCCGGCCGGCGCACGCTGCCGAAGACGCGGTAGCCGCGCTGTAGGAACGCATGGGCGGTGGCTCGGCCTACGCCACTCGAGACACCGGTTATCAGGATGGATTTCGGGCTGCTCATGCATGCAAGCTAACCGAAGTTGCACTAAAGGCGGTCGGGGCTCTTCAATAGCAATACCGTTGCTTTGCTATCTGTCATCCTGACGCAGGAAGGACCCTGCCACGCTCGAACATGCCGTTCACTCGTAGTAAGGTCCTTCCTGCATCAGGATGACAGACGTCTAAATGCTTTCTCCCATGGTTGCGTTTTACACCAAAGGGCGTTAGCAACTCCCTACTCTACTTGCCTTGCGCCACTAGCTGATAGGTGCCCCGGCTACCGGCCGGAAAGCCCTCTATGATCAGTTCCAAAGTTTGTTTTTTGGGGTCGAAGCGAAAGCTGCCGTTGTCGGCCTTGGGGTCGCCCTGGCTGCTGAGGTACAGAAAGCTGATCTTGTCGCCGGTTACCGTAAAACGGCCTTTCTGGTTGAACGTCACGGGGCCGTTCGGGCCGGTAAGCTGCATGCTTTTTTGAAAGGTGCCCGCCGGGTAAAGCGTGAGCGTGCCGCCTACGCCATCGGCCTGCACCGGCGCTTCGCCCGCCGACTGAATGGTGTAAGAGCGGTACGTGTAAGTAGTATAAAACGAGGCTGGTGCCGTTGCATTGGCAGTGGCGGGGCGAGGGACGGCCGGAGCCGCTTTGCGCGGAGTGGTTTGCTGCGCCCAGGCAGGAGCCGCGAGTGCAGCACTCAGCAAAATCAAGAGGGCTAGGGAAGCCCGAAAGCGAAGAAGCATGCCGATAAGGTAAAAGGAGGCTGGCTCAGGCACCGCCTCCGCCCGAAAGTACGCCCCAATACGTTTGGCACAACGCGTCTCGTTCCCTTGCTTTGGCATTCCGTTCCCGAACCCACCCGCCATGCCCACTTTTCTGCGCGAACTAATCCGCCCTGCCAGCGAACTGCCCGAAGCCGACGTCTGCCTCGTGGGGTTGCCTCTTGACCACGGCACCGTGCTGGAAGGCGGCCGCGCCGGGGCAGTGGGTGCACCGGCTGCCATTCGCCGCGAGCTGCGGCGTTACCACAAAACCTACAACCTGGAACACAACGTCCGCCTCGACGAGCTGCGCATTGCCGACGCCGGCGACATCACCGCCCCCGGCACGCCCTACGACCACGCCGCGCACCACCAGCGCATACGGGAGCGGGTAGCCGAGCTGCTGAGCCAGTACCCGCGCGTGGTAGTGCTCGGCGGCTCACACGATGGCACCTTCAGCACCGTGCGCGGCCTATTCGATGCCACTGGCGGCCAGCCCGTGGGCGGCGTCAATATTGACGCGCATGCCGACGTGAAGGACCGCGCCGATCTGGGCAGTGGCACACCTTACGGCAAGCTTTTGCGCCAAGGCTTTGTAAGCGGTTCCCGCTTCACCGAAATCGGCCTGCATTCCAATCTGAACACCTTCGAGGACATTGAATTTCTGCATCAGCAGCAGGCCACCATCGTGCCGCTGGCCCATGTGCAGCAGGATGGCATGCCGCTCTTTATGGAACGCGCCGTGCGCCGTGCCACGGCCGAGGGAGCTGCCTTTGTGTCGTTTGATATCGATGCGGTAGCCCAGGCTTTCGCGCCGGCCGTATCAGCCCCAAGTTCCGATGGCCTCACGCCCCGTCAGAGCGTGGAAGCAGCCTTCGCGGCGGGCCGGCAGGAGCAGGTGCGCTTGTTTGAAGTAGTAGAATTCAACCCGGTACTCGACCGTGACTTTCAAACGGCGCGCCTCGCCGCTACCATCATCACAGCCTTCCTGACGGGAGTAGCAAAGCAGTAGGCACTCAGCCCACCCGCTTAGTAGCGCATGCCGGCCGCAGTTCGTCGGCGCGCACTGCGGCTTATCGCCCCCTGATGCTGCTAGTCGAAGGGTGTTGGAGCGGCTGATTCGGGTAGATTAGGTTTGATGGTGCTTTATCAGCTCCCGTCGCTATGCCTGTCGCCAGTACACCACGGTTTTCTAGCAGTTCAGCAGCTGGTCTTAGCCGCCTGCTCGCAGCAGGCTCTTGGTTGATTCTGGCTGCCGCTGGCCAGCGTGCTGCTGCTCCGGCCACCACGCTAGGAGTACTTATCCGGTACGAGATACAAGTGCGGCCACTGCTGCAAAGCTTTCAGGGCTTGCTGCTGCGTTTCCAAGGGCGCCAATGTTCGCGTGTTCACGGTTATCTTGCTTACTAGCCCAAAGTCCCGATGCCGCCCAGCGTACTTTCTCCGCCGCCCCCTGCCCGGCAGGTTGAAACTGTGCCGCCCGCGGCAGTAGCTCCCCCATGCGTGGCGGCTACCAAAGCGGAGTTGCCAGGAGAGCAACCTGCCCGCATCACCTGGCGCGGGCTTCGGGCGCTGGCCGGTTTTTACGTGGTATTTGCGGTGCTGTACGCCGTCACTATTGCCTATACTGCGCAAGATTTTCAGCCCGATGCTTATCCCACTTACCTGCGCCGGGTGCTGCTGCTCGACTATCCGCTGAAAGCCCTGTGGACGCTGCCGGTGTGGTGGCTGCTGTTTCGCAGTCCATTGGAGCGAGCTTCCTGGACCATGAAGTTGCTGGCTCACTTGGTGCTGGGGCTGATGTGGGTCGTGGCGTGGTTTGTGAGTTACTATGGCCTGCTGCATGTGCTGGGCAAAAACGGCCTCAGTGGCAACGGGCGGGCCTGGGATGTGTACATTCCGACCTTGTTCTACTGCGTGCAATTTGGGATGCTGCATGTAGTGCACTTCACGCAGCAGCTCCGGCACCGCAATGCGCTTACGCGGCAGCTCCAGGCGCAGGCCCACGAAAGCCAGCTTTCGGCGCTCAAAGCCCAAATCAACCCTCACTTTCTATTTAACACCTTAAACTCCATCAGTGCCTCGGTGCCGCCCGAGCTGGAAAGCACCCGCGAGCTAATTGCCCGTCTGGCGCACACCTTCCGCTTTGCCTTGGATGCGTCGCGGCATGAGCGGCTGCCGCTAGGGGAGGAGCTGGCGTTTTTGCAGAGCTACCTGGAGCTGGAGCAGGCCCGGTTTGGCAGCCGGCTGCAGGTGACGTTTGCCATCGATGAAACTCTGCTGGACGTGCTCGTGCCTCCCATGCTGGTGCAGCCACTGGTGGAAAACGCCGTGCGGCACGGGTTGGCGCCCTTGGTGCAAGGCGGCACCATTATCGTGTCGGTGCAGCGCCACGGCAACGCGCACATGCAGGTGATGGTAACCGATACGGGCGTGGGGATTGGGCGTAGCGTATCCGACGAGCCGGAATCCTTACTGCACACGACTGGCGGCATCGGGCTGCGGAACACCCATGACCGGTTGCTGGCTTTGAATCAAACTGGTTTGCTGCTTGAGCCTAATTCTCCTCAAGGTCTGAAGGTGTCGTTCCTGCTTCCGCTGGCTTAAGGGCCCAGCAGTACAAAGTTGGAAAGAGCGTTGTGCTGAATGAAGACAAGCCGAAGGAGAACGTAGCCAAGTATGTATGTTGGTTCGTTGTAAGCCTTCAGGATAAGCAATAAAAATGCTTGACTACGTCGACGTTCGGTTCGACAAGCAGAGCATAACCATTCTGCATTCTTCAGACAAGCACTCAACAGACCTGGTTACTTAAGAATCCCGCATCCAATCTCAGCCCATGACCACACTCATCATTGATGACGAAGCTCCGGCCCGTACCATCGTGCGCCAGTACCTAGCCGATTTTCCGAGGTTGCATATCGTGGGCGAATGTGCCGATGGCTTGTCGGCGGTGGACAGCATCCAGCAACTGCAGCCGGAGTTGGTGTTCCTTGATATCCAGATGCCGGGTCTGACGGGTTTTGAAGTGCTGGCTCGCTTGCCGCAGGTGCCCCGCATTATCTTCTCCACAGCCTACGATCAGTACGCTCTCAGCGCTTTCGCCGCTGGCGCCGTGGACTACTTGCTAAAGCCCTACGACCGCACCCGTTTCCGTCAGGCCGTGGAGCGCGTGCTGCAGCGCACCGAAGCTACCCCCGATGCAGCGCTGCAACGCCTGCTACAGCGCCTGGAAGAAACCCAAGGAGTTGCAGCGCCCGTGGCCTTTCCGCCCCGGCTATTCGTGCCGCAAGGGCCGCGGCTGGTGGCTGTGCCCGTGGAAACCATCCGGTGGGTAGAAGCCGCCGGCGACTATGCTACCCTGCATACCAGCACGGGGCAGCACTTAAGTAATTTGGGCATCACGGCTTTGCAGGAGCGCCTCGATCCGCAACGCTTTTTACGCATTCACCGCTCCGTAATGGTTGCCTTGGATGCCGTGCGCGAGCTGGAACGCGACGGTAGCGGCGGCTACTACGCCACGCTGGAAGGGGGTAAAGTAGTGCGTGTAAGTCGCTCACATGCTGATGCTTTCCGGCCACTGCTTGGTTGATGCATGAGAGAAGTACGAAATATTTCGTGGTATGTGCAGCCCTCGATATTCGGGTTCTGTCAGTGGGGCAGATCATCCACACAAAACACTGCCGCTGCGCCATGAAAAGCCTGTTCGTCATCCTACTACTCAGCTCTACTGCCTTTTCCGCCGCTGCCCAGTCAGCTCCCGCTTTTACCTCCACCTGTGAAGAAGGTCGGTGGGGCAGCAACGACCAAAAGCGCTACTGTGAAACCCGCGACCTAACCCTGCCAGCTGCCAAGGGCCAGACGCTGACGGTGGACGGGCTGCGCAACGGTGGCATTTCGGTAAAGGGCTACGACGGCACGGAAATTCGGGTGCGGGCCAAAGTGCAGGCCTGGGGCCGCGACGAGGCTACGGCCAAGGCCACGGTGGAGCAGGTCAAAATCAGCACCGAGGGCAATACCTTGCGCGGAGCTGGCCCCGATGGTTCGGGTAACAACGATGGCTATGCCATGAGTGACGGCGGGTATGCCGTGAGCTACGAGATTTTTGTGCCGCGCAAGCAAGCCCTGGCCCTGATTACCCACAACGGCGGCATTAGCCTGCAGGAACTGGAAGGGCCCGTTACCTTTCAGGCCCAGAACGGTGGTGTGAGCATCGCCGGCTCGGGCGGCGACGTAAAGGGGAGCACCACCAACGGCGGCCTGAGCATCACGCTCACCGGAAAAAAATGGGAAGGTAAGGGCTTGGATGTGACTACTACCAACGGCGGCATTAGCTGGAAAGTCCCTGCCGATTACTCGGTACAGCTCATCACCAGCACCCAGCGCGGCCCCATCAGCACCGATTTTCCCACCAAAGTACAAGGCAGTATCGGGCGGGAAGTAGCTGTGAACCTCGGCAAGGGTGGCGCTCCGGTAAAGGCCGTAACTACCAACGGCGGTGTAACCGTAAGTCGCGCCAGCAAGTAAACTTCTTACTACGTCACATAAACAAGTACGGGCCGCTCCTGCAGTAGGAGCGGCCCGTGTGATTTTTGCCGCAGTAGGAAGGCTACGGCATCTGGATCGTGGTTTAAGCGCACCACTGCCTGCTGCGCCGGGCCAGCCGCCGGATTCGGTGTCGCGGCAGTTGCGTGCGGCCACCCTTTTGTGCTCAGTACCGCACTTCCTTGTATGGGTATGAGGTCGAGTTCAGTTCCGGAATATCCACAAAGGCATTGTAGCGGTACCGGTCCCGACGTTTGTCGTAGGAACGGCCTTTCTTGCGACGGCCCAGCATTACCAGTGCCCCCAAAGCCAGTGCTGCTCCGGCCCCTACAATCGCCACTTTGGCTGCGAAGTTGTCGGCGGGGGCAGGGGGGAGGTACTGCACGCCGCCAGCATCCATGCGCACAGGCACGGTGGCGTAGCGGCCGCGGGTGGGCATGGGGAAGTTGTCGGCTAGTGCCTGCAGGCCTGCCGCTGCTTCCGGGCCTTTGATTACAGGCCCGTGGCCGCAGCCGATAGCTTCCGGCTGCAGCGCGGCCAACCGCTGTACCGACTCATGCACTTGTTGCCAGTCGTAATTGAACGGGGCGCCGGCCACGCTGATGCGGGGCTGCTGCATCAGCAGTGCCGGTACTGATTCGTGGTTGGCCGTGGCAAAAGCATCGGCGCCAAGCAGCGTGCGGTCGGCCTCCCGAAACAGGGCCAGCTGACCGGGTGCGTGACCGGGCACGTGCAGCCAGCGCCAGTCCGGAAGGTAAGGTACGGTGTTGTCGTCGAGGGATAGGGCCTGCACCACGTCGCGCAGTTGAAACGACTGCGGCGGAAAAAAGCGACTGACGAAAGCCAAGGAGCCACCGCCTTCCACGGTGGGGTCGGCGGGAGGGTATACGGCACGGCCGGTCAGGAAAGGCATTTCCAGTGGGTGCGCCAGCACCGGTACATGCCAATGTTCGGCCAGCTCCTGGGCCGAACCGGCATGATCCATGTGCCCGTGGGTCAGTAGGATGGCCTGCGGATGGGTACCGGGGTAAAACAGCTTATCAGCCGCCGCAATAATCGACTTTGCCGAGCCAGGAAGGCCGGTGTCGACAAGCACCCACTCGCCCGCCAAGCCGACTTCCACAAAATACACATTGACAAAACGCTGAATCTGAAGCTGGGTCACGCCAGCGGCTACCTGTTCCATAGCGGCATATGATATTGATGATACACAGCCACTACGCAAATCCGCGCGGTTAGGGTAACAACCAATCTGGCAACGTAGCCAGCGCTAACTGCTGGTTTAGACGCTGCCGCCATGCCAGTTAAACCAATTATGAGGCCTGTACTAAGGCACAAAAAAAGCCCCTCCGGTGGGAGGGGCTTTTCACAATTTGACAAGGAAGTCAGATTAGTGAGCCGTCGTGCCAGTGGTAGCACCTTCGGTGGCGGGAGCCGTAGTAGCACCTTCAGCAGCCGGAGCCGTGGTGGTGCCTTCAGCAGCCGGAGCAGCCGTAGCATCAGCAGCAGCCGTCGAGTCGCCAGCTACTTCAGTCGTAGCCTCGGTGGTGGTGGTTTCCGTAGTCTCGGTGGTAGCACCTTCTTTGTTGGCATCGCCGCAAGAAGCGAACGAGAACGAAGCAGCAGCCAGAGCGAGGAACAGAACTTTTTTCATGGTAAGGGTTAGTGAAGGGTTGTTCAGGTTGTTTTGCTGCCAGCTGGCAGCAAATTCTGGCGTTTATCCGAAATGGCTTTCCAGGTAACCCGGCGGCTGAAAAAAAACTGTAGAATTTTTTCAGTGGTTCACCTTGTTTTGATAGGATAGGTGAATAACTGTTTGAATTATAAGTGTATATCAGCTATAAAAAAGTTGCGCTGGAACTAGAAAAAGGTCAATGGCACAAACAGGTTCCAGCCCTTTGGACACAAAAAAAGCCTCTCCCGAAGGAGAGGCTTTGGTAAAGCAAGTGTGAACCGAGCTTATTGACCCGTGGTCGTGCCGGTTCCGCCAGTAGTACCCGTGGTGCCGGTAGTACCAGTGGTTCCAGTAGTACCCGTAGTGCTTCCCGTAACGGCACCGGCAGCAGTAGTGCCGGCAGCGGTGGTGCCGGTGGTGGCTGTGCCTGTAGCAGTAGTGGTACCGCCTTCGGTGCCCATGCCAGCGCCAGCGTCGGTCATGGTAGTATCCGACATGGTATCCATGGAAGCGTCGGTAGTGGTGGTGTTCTCAGTACCAGTAGTTTCCTGTTGGTTGCTGCCGCACGAAGCGAAAGTGAACGAGGCCGCGGCCAGGGCGAAAAACAATACTTTTTTCATGGTTGTGGAAAGTAAGATGATGTTCAAACTTCGGACAAGCGCCCGATGGCCGCCTGATCCTGCTCGTTAATAAGTAAGCCACCAATAGGTAACCCGTTTTATGAAATATTTTTTAGAAACGTGGATTTAACCATTCCAGCAAGGGTTTGTTGATGGGTAGCAGCTTCGTTCAATAGGTTCTATGTGCCTTTGAAGCTCACGCCTATGGCTAGTAGACGATTTGCTAAAGCCCTACAGGCGGACTATAAATAGAAAAGCTCCCCGACTGGCGAGGAGCTTTTCAAACCAATAAGAATGGGGAGCCTGCGTTAGCGGCCCGTGGTGCCACCCGAACCCGTCGAGCCGGTGCCACCAGCTGTAGAGCCACCTCCTGTAGTGGTGGAGCCAGTAGTAGTAGAGCCGCCGGCAGTGGTGCCACCCGCAGTGCTGCCGCCAGTCATTGTGCCGCCAGCCGTCGAGCCACCGGCAGTGGAGCCGCCCGCTGTCGAACCGCCGGCAGTGGTGCCGCCAGCCGTAGAGCCACCTGCAGTGGTGCCGGCTGTAGTGCCAGTACCAGCTGTGCTGCCCATAGTACCGCCTCCGGCTGTGGAGCCGCCACTCATATCGCTGCCGGTCGAGCCAGCTGCACCGGTTCCACCCGTTTCATTATCGCTGCCCATGCCGCCTTCACTGGTGGCGTCCGTGGTGCCTGAGCCGCCGGAAGCATCGGTGCCGCTGGTAGAAGCGCCGCCAGTACCACCTTCCTGTTGGTTGCCGCCGCACGAAGCAAAAGTGAGCGAGGCCGCAGCCAGGGCGAAGAACAATACTTTTTTCATTGTTTTGGTTGGTAAGTAATGATTGGAATGGATGACGAACGGCTTGCTGACCGTTCTCTGAAAGCTTTATACTGAGTTTGTAAAATGGTAACCTGTTTTTATAATAAAAATTTGATAAAATGTAACTAAACTCGACAATAAGCCCTTTTCGTTAGGATTAAACTAATGTCGAGCTTGCCTCAAAAATTGGCTGTTTCTTAGATGAAAAGGAGCATTGCCAACATGGGGTCTGCTTAGGCCTCATCAGCAGCGCACGAAGGTAAAAGTCTGCATCTGGGGCCTGAAAAGAGGCTTTGGGCCGCGCCGAAAACACTATATTCGCCGCTCCACCCAACCTGCAAATTCTCCCGCCCGATCATGTCGCACTCCGCTCTCGAAACTCCCGAACTCAACCTCGAAGCCACCTCCAAATCCTCGGCCACCGGCAAGAACGCCCAGCGCCCGATGTACTACGAGTTCAAGCCCGAGGAAACCATCAAGGCCAAGCACGGCTCCGAGCTGCGCTGCAAAACCTGGGAAGCCGAAGCGGCCCTGCGCATGCTCGAAAACAACCTCGACCCCGCGGTGAGCCTGGTGTACGACGAGCTGATTGTGTACGGCGGCGCCGGCCGCGCGGCCCGCAACTGGAAGGAGTACCAGACGATCGTCAAGACTTTAAAGAACCTGGAAGCCGACGAAACCATGCTGGTGCAGTCGGGCAAGGCCGTGGGCGTGATTCGCACCTGGGCCCACGCCCCGCGCGTGCTCATTGCCAATAGCAACATCGTGCCCGCCTGGAGCACCCAGGAGTACTTCGATGAGTTGGACCGCCTGGGCCTGATGATGTACGGGCAGATGACGGCCGGCTCCTGGATCTACATTGCCACGCAGGGCATCCTGCAGGGTACCTACGAAACCTTCGCCGCCGTGGCCGACAAGCACTTCGGCGGCACGCTGGCCGGCACCGTCACCATTACAGCTGGCCTTGGCGGCATGTCGGGCGCGCAGCCGCTGGCCGTGACCATGAACGACGGCGTGTGCCTCGTCATCGAGCCCATCGACGCCCGCGTGAAGCAGAAGGTGCAGGAAGGCTACCTCGACGAGCAGGCCCGCGACCTAGACCACGCCCTGGAGCTGATGGCGCAGTACAAGCAGGCGCGCCAAGGCTGGAGCATCGGCCTCACGGGCAACGCCGCCACCGTGCTGCCCGAGCTGCTGACGCGGGGCTACAAGGCCGACATCGTCACCGACCAGACCTCGGCCCACGACCTGATGGACTACATTCCCGAGGGCGACATCACGGAGGTGCTGGAGCTGCGCAAAAACAACCCCGAGGAGTTCAAGCGCCAGGCCCTGGCTTCCATCGTGAAGCACTGCCAGGCCATCATCGACATGCAGGCCGGCGGGGCCGTGGCCCTCGACTACGGCAATAACCTACGCGGCCAGGCCGAGAAAGGCGGCCTGCAGGTGCGCGACGAAAACGGGCAGTTTCTCTACCCCGGCTTCGTGCCCGGCTACATCCGCCCGCTGTTCTGCGAGGGCAAAGGCCCCTTCCGCTGGGCGGCCCTCAGCGGCGACCCGCAGGACATCCTGCGCATCGACCGCGCCCTGCTCGAAACCTTCCCCGACAACAAGATGCTGGCCCGCTGGATTGAGAAGGCCCAAGCCAAGGTGCCCTTCATCGGCCTACCGGCCCGCGTGTGCTGGCTGGGCTACGGCGAGCGGGAAAAGTTCGGCTTGGTTATTAACGACCTGGTGGCCCGCGGCGAAGTCTCGGCCCCCATCGTCATCGGCCGCGACCACCTCGACTGCGGCTCCGTGGCCTCGCCCAACCGCGAAACCGAGGGTATGAAGGACGGCTCCGACGCCGTGGCCGATTGGCCCCTGCTCAACGCCCTGGCCAACACCGCCTCCGGCGCCGACTGGGTGAGCCTGCACAACGGCGGCGGCGTGGGCATCGGCAACAGCACCCACTCCGGCATGGTGATAGTAGCCACCGGCACTCCCGAAAAGGCCGAGCGCCTGCGCCGCGTGCTCACCACCGACCCCGGGATGGGCGTCTTCCGCCATGCCGACGCGGGCTACAAGTTGGCCCAGCAGGTAGCCGAGGAGCGCGGGGTGAAGATTCCGGGGCGGAAGTAGATCAGGTTACTTTATCCGCTAAAAGCGCATTGAAGGAAACTTCAATGCGCTTTTTCTATGCCGTTAGTAAAAATGGCCTGGGTCCTGCTGGCTGGGTGTATGCTATTCAGCTGTGAGCCAAAAAACATCGAACGGGTATCGGCCGAGGTCAAAGTAGTGGATGCGGAAACCGGTCGACCAATTAGAGGGGCCGAAGTATTGACCGCAGCGGTATATGACCGACCTGGGATGGGCACAGCAAACGGTGATTCAGTTGTCCGCTCAGCTACGGGAGCTGCAGGAACTGTGCGTTCGTCCTTTGCACAAGCCTTTCGTCTGGCGGCCGTTGCTCAAGCGCCGGGCTACGTGCCGGGACGGCGGAAAACGAATGTGGAGCAAAAGGCGGTGGCACTGACCATCCCGCTGCGTCGGGCAAGGCCCAATCCTACGCTTGTCAGCCAGCTCTATTTTGATCTGGTATTTACAGGTGACGACGCCTTCCGTGAGATGGATCGTGGCGATTCGCTGCGGGGCAGCATCGGCAAGGCCGTCGAGGTGAAGGTGGATTACTGCTATGCGCGCCGGGACGTGAAGGTGCCCGACACCTACGGCGTAATCCTTGGCGCGCTCCGCTCAAGCCGGGATACTACGGCTTGCGACTTTTGGTTGGAGCCGGCACCTCCCAATGGTAAACCGGGCGTGTTGGTAGCAGGTGGGCAAGGCGGCCTTATTCCCATCTTCAACGACCAGTATGCTCGCTCCATCCTGCTAGACTTTGATCAGGCCCCGCTCAGCGGCTACCAACGTCGTTATTCGTTGACTGGAAAAGAGCAGGGTTTCTTCATCAGAACCCGGGACGGCCGGCACTACGGCAAGTACGTGCTGGCTGGCAGCAAGAGCAATTTCAGCATGGCAGCTTACGGTAAAGACGAAGAGCACTGCGAATACTGGTGGGAGGGAAGCTGCCTGTATCAGCCCAATGGCAGCCGGAACTTAAGCGTTGGACCTCTGCCAATAAATCCCCTACACTTCTTACAAAGAAGTATCCCGTAAAGCCATTTAGCGGGATTGAAGCGCACCACACTAGCACGTTTGAAGCATGGCTTCAACCGGCATGGGCGCTCGGGCCTTGAGGGGAAGTCTCACATCAATTGCCGCATCATCAGCAAACCGCACCACCGCCGCCCGAGCCCAGCTCCGGCGGCGGTGCTCATTCCAGCAGTTTCCCACGTCCCACTCAGCCCCGCCAAACAAACGCTCCGCCTCCGCTGTCTACCTGCCTGAACCTGCGCCGGCCCCCGGCTGGCGCCCAACCTCAGACAACCCATGAACATCGGAATCATTGGCGCGGGCCACATCGGCAGCGCCTTGGCGGTGCGGCTGACGGGCCTCGGTCACCAAGTATACATTGCCAACTCTCGCGGGCCCGAAACCCTCAAAGACGTGGAGCAGAAAACGGGCGCTACACCCGTCACAGCCGAGGAAGCCGCCCAGCGCGGCACCGACCTGGTCGTGGTGACCATCCCGCTCAAGAACATTCCCGACCTGCCCAAGGACCTGCTGGCCAGCGTGCCCCGCGAGGTGCCCGTCATCGACACCAGCAATTACTACCCCATGCTGCGCGACGGCAAGATCGAGGAGCTGGAAACGGGCAGCCTGACCGAGAGCGAGTGGGTGCAGCAGCACCTGGGCCGCCCGGTGGTGAAGGTGTTCAACAACATCTACGCCCACCACATCGTGGAGAAGGGACAGCCCGCCGGCACCCCCGGCCGCATCAGCCTGCCCGTAGCCTCCGACGATGCCGCCGCCAAGCAGAAAGTAATGGCCTTGGTGGAGGAGCTGGGCTTCGACGCCGTGGACGCCGGCACCCTGCACCAGTCGTGGCGGCAGCAGCCCGGCACCCCCGCGTACGGCGCCGATATGCCGGCCGACCAGCTGCGCGAGAACCTGCAGAGCCTCGGCACCGAGCGCACAGCGGAGCAGCACGCCGAGTACAAGGCCAACCACGCCCAGCAGGAGCAGGCTATGGCTGCGCAGGGCATCAAGCTGTAGTAGCCGCCGGGTGGTTGGCCGTCGGAAGCACCAACTGAAAAGCGCATCCCGGCACAGCCCGCAGCCTTGCGCGGTGCGGCCCGCCCAAGCACCAACACAAAACCCGCCAGCGTCGGACTCAGGGCAGTCCAGTGCTGGCGGGTTTGCGTTTGCAGAGCGGAGTTTATTGCGCCTGCGCGTCGGTGATGGTCTTCACCAGGCTGTTGATGTACACCTCCACGTTGTCGTAGCCCGTGCTCAGGTTGCGGCCGTTGGCGTTGGCGCGGTTCGGGTCGAGGCCATTGGCGGTTTCCCAGGCGTCGGGCATGCCGTCGCCGTCGGTGTCGGTGGGAGCGGGCAGCTGGGCCAGGGTGGGCCAGCCGCCCACGTCGGTCTGCGAGTCGATGATGCCGCGCTTGCCGGTCTGGGAGCCGTTGTAGGTGGCGGTGCCGTTGTGCACCTCGTTCACCACGCGCGTATCCACCGCGTCGCGGCGCAGGCTGGCGCCGGCGTAGGTCAGCACCTTCTCGTACGCCGCCGTAGCCGACTCAGCACGAATGGCTTCACTGGCAAACGGCGTCGTGGCTTTGGCATTAGCCAGCACCACGCCCGAACTCAGGTCCACGCCGCCGTTCCAATTATCGGCCGTGACGGTGGCGTTGTCGTGCACGTAGTTGCCGCTGATGTAGAAGCGGCCGTAGCCGGGCGCGTAGGCGGCGTCGCTCTCGCGTGAGATTTGCATGATGCGGCGCCGTTTGCTCGTTTCGGTGCCGGGGCCGGGCTTGTAGTAGTTGCCCACGATGTTGTACTGCCCGTTTTCGCCTCCGTAGGCGCTGTTGGCGCCCCAGTTGTAGATGACGTTGTTGCGGTAGTCTACCTTATCGATGCCGTGGGGGCTGGCGCCGGTGCCGGGGCGGTTGCCGCCGTCGAAGCGCGGGTTGCGGCTCAGGTGGTGCGCCAGCAGGTTGTGGTGAAAGGTCGCGTTCGAGCCGCCCCAGATAGCTCCGTAGCCGTGGTCGTCCTTGCCGTGGAACGATTGATTGAGGCTTTCAGCCAGCAGGCAGTACTGCATGGTGAAGTCCTTGTTGGCGTAAAAGGAGCTGCACTCATCAATCGACCAGCTCATGGAGCAGTGGTCGATGACCACGTTTTGCATGTAGCGGCCCCAGAGCGCATCCTGCTCGTTCTGGGTAAGGTCGCCCATACGGAAGCGCATAAAGCGGATAATCACGTTGTTGGCCGCCACGTTCAGCTCGTAGTTCTGAATGCAGATGCCGTCGCCGGGGGCCGTCTGGCCGGCAATGGTTACGTTGCCGTTGCGCAGGTGCAGACGGCTCTGCAGCACGATGTTGCCGGATACCTCAAACACGATGATGCGCGCCCCCGAAGCGTTGAGCGCCTCGCGCAGGCTGCCCGGTCCCGAGTCGTTCAGGTTCGTCACCTTGATGACGCGCCCGCCCCGGCCACCCGTGGTAGCCTTGCCACCTCCCTCCACGCCCGGAAAAGCCAGGGCCGTTTCCGCGACGGGCTCTGGGCCGGTGTTGTCGACGGGTGGTGTCTCGCTTTTTTTACCGCAGCCGGCGACTGATACGCCAGCCACGAGGCAGCTGAGCAGGAGGGAAGGTACTTTCATAAGCAGAAGCTAGATGGCGCAGCCCTGAGCAGAGCCGCAACCAGCGTGAAAAAGAAGTTACTAGCTGTTGAGTTTTTAAAATAAACCCGATAAGCAGCACGCTACCCCCGACTTTATTCGCGCAATCGTTGTCGGGAACGATTGCAGTACACGCTGTGCGCAGCTGCTGCTACCTTGCTACCGTTCCTTTTACTACCCTGCAACTCCTAGGCTGTATGGGCAGTTGTTCGCGGCAGTAACGAGAAGTTTACCCTGAGGCGGAATCTAACAGTTATATAATAACAGGCTAATATTGATTCGAAAATCTCCTCCTTGACCCATGCGCCTACCTGCCAAAACGTACCATTACTGGACAGGCATCCTATTATCCGTATTCATCTTCGTTCACTTAGCCAATCATTTGGTGGCGTTTTGGAGCGTGCCGGCGCACCTGACTACAATGGCCGCACTGCGTAAAGTATATCGGCACCCTGTGGTCGAAACAGCTTTGTTGCTGGCCGTTGTGGGACAGATATTCACGGGCCTGCACCTGTATTGGGCGAGCCGAAAGCAGCCGCTGCGGCCGCTGGCGGAGCGGGTTCAGATTTTCTCCGGCTTGTACCTCGCGTTTTTTCTGATGGTGCACACCAGCGCGGTCCTCACGGGACGGGCTTGGTTTGGACTCGATACCAACCTGTACTTCGCGGCGGCGGGCATTAACACCTTTCCCTTCAGCCTGTTTTTCATTCCGTACTACTTTTTATCGGTAGCGGCCATCTTTCTGCACGTAGCCAGCCTGCACTACCAAAAGGGCGCCCGCCTCTGGGGCGAATCCAGCGCCCGGCGTCAGGCCGTGGCTATCGGCGGCGCGGGGCTGGTGGTGGCGATGCTTATCCTGTTGGCCATGACCAACCGCCTGCAAGGGCTACCCATCCCTGCGCACTACATGCGGGCCTTGGGGCAATAGGCCTACACCCCGTATTGGCCCGAACCTACCGCTCCCACTAAGGCGCATTTGTGCGGTTCATTTATTCGTGCCTCTGCTTACCTGTTGCGAACTAGCAGGTGAGAGTTGGGTAGGTGGAAGCCAACGTCCATCAACCACTGATAAGTTAGTGCGCTCAGGACGATGGCTGTCAGTTGCACCACATCGAAGTTCAGTCCAACTCCGTTCTCCTTTGAGGATGACAGGGTAGGCGGCAAGACAGCGGTGGGGGCCGTTGTCGCGGTGGATCTACTCATCAATAGGCCCCTGAAGCTGCGCCTGATTGATGGTTTTGCTTATGTGCGTGGGCACAGGCCTAGTTTACGCCACGACTTGCCGCAGTTACGTTCTTCGGCTTGCTTTGTACCGAAAGCCGCTTGTCCTTCGCCTGTGTCGAGGGCAACCACGTAGCACCTCTTGCCTGACATGAAACAGACAGATTACATCCTACGGAAGGGTGACTATACCATCTCAACAGATCCAACGGCCCTTGATTTCGAAGTGATTTACGACTTCATCGTCAACGAGTCCTATTGGGGCGAGAACATGACCCGGGAGCGGCTGCAAAAGCAGATCGAGGCCACTACCTACAATTTTGGGCTTTACCACAAGGAACAGCAAATCGGCTTCACACAGGTATTGACCAACTTCGTAACCTTTGCTTACTTGGGCAACGTGTTTGTGCTGGAGGCATACCGCGGTCAGGGCCTATCGAAGTGGCTGATGCAAGCGGTAAAGGATCATCCCGAATTGCAAGCCATTCGCCGTTGGCTGCTGCATACCCGCGACGCTCAGGGGGTGTACCGTCAGTTTGGGTTTGAACTGCTCGACAAACCCGAAGAATTTATGGAGCGTGTCAGTCGATAGCATCTGACGGTAATCCTGAGCAAGCTGCGCTTTCAGGAGGGTAAAGGCTTCCCCCTAACCGAGGGCATAGCAATAATTAGTTGCTGCTTCAGACAACATGAGCGGCACTTCATAGCTCCAAAAAACCATCTGAGCAGGCGAAACGGTAGGGACAACGGTTAGCAGCATAGGCTGCCGGGTAGGCCAAATAAGCCGCTCAGTCGCGGGCAGCTGGGGGGATTTGTCCCGCTGCAGGACATGGAGTATCCCGTAGCGGTCCTTGGGGTCTTGGTCTGATGGCTTGGCAGCTTGGCTTGCGCCTTTTCTCGATTTAACTGCACTTAGCAGGGCGCCGAAGAGGATAGGGCACTGGTATTCGACCAATTAAACCGCCGGCGAAGCTGTTGCCTCTGCTTTCATTTCGGCGCCGTCGGCGCGACGAAAGAGCAGAGCTGAGCCGGCCCACATCGCAACAAAGATCATGTTGCCTGCTATTCCGCGCGTTACATCCGGGGTAAACGCAGGCTGCCAGATCAGTATCCCGATCAGAGGTGCTAGGAACTGTACCATGGCTGACGCCAGCATCGTGGTGGCCATGCCCCGCGGCCGTAATTGCGCCCTGAAGGAACCGATGATTGCCGTGAGATAGACCCCGATAAACATCAGGTTGGCCAAGTTGGGCCCGCTACCGATGATGCCAACAGCCAGATTGACCCACAGGGAAAGGAGGCCAGCTGCCAGCGCTGCACCCGCAGCCAACCGGTATAACACGGTGCTTCGCTGACTGACTATCAGTTCGTACAGAAGGCCGGTGCCGAAGATGAGGGTGCCGGCAACAATGAAATCGAACAGGTCCCAGCCTTCACCATCTGAGAACTGGTTGGCTACTAAGGGCACCATCAAGATGGCCGCGGTTATAACCGCAAGACGAACAAGGTTTTTGAGGCGCAAAGTCATGGCGGTACTCGTTGATTGTGGACAAATGAAAAAGCTATCAGAGCAGACTGCTCAGCCATTGATGCTTGCCCACAAGCGGTAGGTAGATCAAAGGGCATTGAAGTTGTACGAATTAAAATAAAGAACTTTGCATTTCAAAGTAAATTTTTGTTGATGCAGATTTCGGCCGTTCGCCGAAGCCATTCAAGAAGTCGTTTTTCATCACGCCTCACTGGTGGCTGTTTTCTGAAGCAGATGTTATTCTGGGGTCCGGTTATTTGAGCCGACCTGAGCTGGCGCACTAGTATTTATCTAACCGTTTCGGTAGCTTAATCAGCCGATATGGCTGGCCAGGAGCTAGACCAGTAGGCCTCGGGCCAGCACCGAGTAGGGAAGAAAGGTGCCCACGCCTAAGCCCCACCCTGATGTATAAAATCGACGAAATAGCCCCCAGCGTGTATCGCATTTCGCTGTACGTGCCGGAGTATAGCTTGCAGTTCAATCATTTCCTGATCCTCGACGAGGAGCCGCTGCTGTATCACGCCGGCATGCGGCTGATGTTTCCGGTGCTGCTGGAAGCCGTAAGCCAGCTCGTTCAACCCACAAAACTGCGCTGGATTGGCTTCAGCCATTTCGAAGTGGACGAGTGCGGTGCCCTTAACGAATGGCTGCAAGTGGCGCCCCATGCCCAGGCCGTGTGCAGTGACATCGGCGCGCTGCTGAACATGGCGGATTATGCCATCAGGCCGGTGCACATGCTGGCGCCCGATGAGCGGCTGCATACCGGTCAGCATTCGTTTCGCCTGATTGCCACGCCGCACCTGCCGCATGGCTGGGATGCCAGCGTGCTGTTTGAAGAAACCAACTGCACGTTGTTGTGCTCGGATCTGCTACACCAAAACGGAAAAACCGAAGCCCTGACTAGCCAAGACATCTTGGGCGCACACCGGCAATCCATGCTGGAATTGGAAAAAGGTCCGCTAATGGAGTACACACCCTACACGCCCAACACCGGCAAACTGCTGCAAGCCCTGGCCGACTTACAACCCAAAACCCTGGCCGTGATGCACGGAGCCTCCTTTGCCGGCGACTGCGCCCAAGTGCTAAGTGACCTTAATGGTGTAATGAAGGAATTGTGGGGCCAGCCTACATATAGTACGTTGGGCCACGGACCCGTCGGAGCAGCTGGCAGGCTGTGATGAAAGCAAGTCGTCAGTAATATGAAAGCGTGGGTCCAGGTTCATCCGGCTTTCGCGTGCCTGGCGAGCGAAACTAAGTTGCCCTGACATTTGCCTCAGCGCCCTCCTCATGGAGAGAAGGGCTTAGAATACCGAAGGACGTTTTTCTTCTTCTGAGAAAGTCGCTTAGCGTTGTCCAAAAGACAGTTGGTTAGGATGTATAGCCAATAGGCTCAGCAGGGCTACCATTTTGCCACTGGGGCAAACTCTTCCCACACCATACACCATCTAGTCGTAGCCTTGCGAGGGTTACTGCTGCGTAGCCAGTGCTTCCTGCACGGAAGTCCAGTGTATATCCGGGTAGCGGGCGTTGTCCAAAGGTTGCAGCTTGGGTAATCCGGTGAACATGTTGTGCAGATACTGCATGCCTTGCCATGGCGGGAACACCTCGTTGTGGGCCGGCATCAGGGCCTTGGTTACTTTGGTCATGGTACCGAAAGCACCTAGGCTGCCCACCCGAAATAGCTTAAAATCCTGACCCGTGGCGGCGCAGGCGGCCTTTTGAAGTTCCCGGATGCTAGCTACCTCGCCGGCTACGCGCAGGTAGCGGGGGGTGGTGTCATCGAGGGCGGCGGCAGCTGTGAAAGCGGCCGTATCCACCATGGTTGTGAAGTCCATGGGTTGGTCGGCATCACCCCAGTAGACTACCCGGCGCAGGCCTGGCAGCACCACCGGCGCGGTTCCCTTCAGCAGGTCGGTAAACATGCCGTTCAAAATGGATGTGGCCCAAATGGGAGCAGTATCGAGACGGCGGCTAAACTCCCGCCGCAGATCCAGATTGCGGTTTGAGCCCTCCGGGAGCTTCGTGAAGTCGATGGAATAATCCGACGGAATAAAGCGCGGTACGCCGGCGGCTACGGCTGCTTCCAGCAACCGCGTCTGTGCGTCCACTATCACCGCTCGCAGCCCCGAAAGTGCCGACACTACACAGGTAGCTCCTTGGCAAGCTTTCGTAAGTTCCTCGAGGTTGTCGTAGTTAACGGCCACCACCGAAACTCCTTGCAGGCGCAGCGACTCGGCCTCTGGTTTGGGTATGGTTTCAGGCCGCACCAGCGCCCGTACGGAGGCGCCCCGTAGGCGAAGGTGGTGCGCAATCAGCAAGCCAAGGGCGCCGGTAGCACCAGCCAGTACAATAGTGGCCGCTGTAGTGTCTTGAGTGTCCGGATGATCTGTGCTTTGATCTGCCAAGGTTAGGTGCATGAAGCGGCGTGGATGAACCCAGGGGGCTGAATGGGGTGTGGACCGGTCCGCACCTGCTCAAAAGCTTTCCACCGGGTATACCAATACCGGCACGCCGAGCCAAATGTTATCGAAACCCAAGCCATACAAGCTTTTTGAGCATCGGTTGTGCGTAGCAGTTTGAGGGTATCTTGGTCAAGATGCAGAAGTCGTTGGAACAGCTGTTCGCAAAGTATTTGGACCATCGAAGCACAATGGGTTTAGCCCTACAACTCATTCAGCGGAGAGCCGCAGCAGTCTTCTCGTACGGTCCAGGTTTGGCAAAAAGGTTGCACCAGTCGGCTGCACTAAGCGTGAATTTTATATTAGACCTTGGCGATATGATTGTTTACTTTGATTGCGGAAAGCTCATACCAGTACTCCATCAAAAGCATAACCCAGGCCCACAGTTGCCAACCTCATGAAACGTCTCCTGTCCGAACGGTTCGCAGCTTATGGCATCATGACCATTTCTGCGCTGGCCATTATGTTTCAGCTTCTGGTGATGCTTGGCGTTTTTCCTGCCGACATCGTGTGGGGTGGTAGAATCAGCAGCCGAAGCCAACTGCTAATTTTCGAGTCCATTGCCATTGCGCTCAACGTCGTAATCTGCGCCGTGGTAGCTATTCGCATAGGCTTGTGGAGAGTGCGCTTCAACGACACAGCGCTGCGTGCTATTCTGTGGCTGCTTTTCGTCCTGCTGGTACTGAATACTATCGGTAATCTGTTTGCTGTCAATGCGTTTGAGCGAGCTGCGTTTACGCCGGTGACCCTGGTGCTGGCTCTGTTTTTCCTCCGTCTGGCCATTGGCCGTAAGCCGACCTCGGCCGCGCCTGTGGCCACCCAAGCCTAACCAACGGCACCGCTTTGCTTATGGAGTAGGGGAGGTATGCGCGGGCTCTTGCATCCACTCTAATCAGTATATCGTCAAAAATTAACACTTGCGTGAACCTTATATGCAGGTCCCCCGTTAGGCCAAAGTAAGCTGACGCTGACTATCCATCCGGCCCTAAAGGAGCTGCTTAGAAAAAAAAGCGTACGTTTACATTGTTTAAGGCAAATTGCCTCGTGTCACCTACCATCCATTCGCTTGCTGAATAATAGTAGAGTTCCGTTGCCAGTTGCTATTTCTTCATCCTTTTCCTAAAGCATCATGTCAACAGGAACCGTAAAATTCTTCAATGAAACCAAAGGGTTTGGTTTTATCAACGACGCCGCTACCGGCCAGGACATTTTCGTACACGTTACGGGTCTCATCGACGAAATCCGCGACAACGATACGGTTGAGTTCGAAGTAGAGCAGGGCCGTAAGGGTCTGAACGCTGTAAAGGTGCGTCGCGCTTAATTCCGCTTACCCTCGATTAAAAAGGAGCATGCCACCCGGCATGCTCCTTTTTTGTTTACCCTACTGAGATAAGAATCGGAGAGAGTAGTGGTATAGTGCGTTTTCATCGATATAAGTGTAAGGCAGGGCAAGCGTCAAAACTTAACATCTGATGTACCTCGGAATAGCTCTTGAGTGGGCTGTTGCTGCTGATTTAAGAATCTGACTAGTTAAGTCTTGTTTGGAAATAGGAGAGGTGCCCTAACATTCAGGAAGTTGTGAAAAGCAGTATTATAGGTTTGAAGGCGTTACGCCCTGGGCATTACCCACTCTCGGCTTTTGTTAAGATTGTGGTATCGGGCTATCTTTGTATTATGTAAAGATGGGTTATTGCACATTTCGGTGAGCAGAGGCCCTTCTTGCTACCTACGCCCCGCCTCTTTTGCATCCTATTGCTGTCTATGGCCTTCAACTTTACCCGACCTTTTTTTTGTGTTGGCTTTATTGGTACAGCTACGTGCTCCAATGCTCGGCCTTGGAGCAACCACCTGAAGGTAGCTAAAGCGGCGGCTGTAGCTCTCGGCGTGATGGCCGGTACTAGTGTACAGGCACAAGATGTTATCATTAAGAATGATAAGTCTGAAATCAGTTCTAAGGTCATTGAGATTACCGAAGAGCACGTAAAGTACCGCCTGTTTGATTTTTTGGATGGCCCGCTTTACAACGTCCGAAAGGCCGATGTATGGATGATCATCTACGAGAAGGGTCGCCGTGAAAAATTTAACATAACCGAACCGGCAGCAGTAGCCTCAAGTCCGGCCAGCACGCCAACAGCAGCCACCCAGGCACCTGCTGCACCATCGGCTACCCCTACACCCAGTGAAACTCCCGCCGCGCCGGTAACCCCGGAAGCTGCACCCGCCTCTCAATTGGCCGTGCTGCAAACCCCGGCCGAACCTGCTGCGGTGGTACCCCAACCAACTGCTGTGCGGGCCGCTGCGGCAGAAGCACCTGCTAGCACCGCGCAGCCCGCCCAAGAGGCTGCCCCAAGCGCAGCGCCGGTTTCGACGGTGCCCGCTGCTACGCCAGTTCCGGCTGCTGAGCCGATGAGTAGTTCGGCACCCGCGGGAACGCCCGCAGCGCTAGGAGAGGAGCAGCCTACGGCCGCCACGCCGGCCGCGGCTGCCCCCACGCAAGCCCCGGTGACTACGCCAACTGCCGAAGCACCAGCTGCCGCACCGACTCCGGTAGCCGCACCCGAGGCCATGGCTAAACCCATAACGCGGCCGCGCGAGCCCGCCGTGGAGGCCGAACCCGGCCAAGTGGTGTGGACCAAGCTAGGCAACGGCCCCGCGCCGGTGAAGTACATCAATACCGACGGCAGCATTCTGATTCTGAAAGCCAACTTTGTGCTGAGCTTGGCCAAGAATACCGGCAAGCAGCAATGGCTAACGAAGGTGGAGCAGACAAAGTCGGCGCACCTGCTGGGCAATGGGCCGCTGATTCACGTGGTAGCCGCTTCGTCGGTGTCGGATTATCCGCAATCGGTGATTCTGAACTCCGAGACCGGCCGCGTGGTGTACAGCCCGCCCCCCGCCGCCAAGCAGCTCGAAAACCGGGTAATCGATGCCGAAAACATTGTGGTGTGGGAAGCTTCCGAAGCGGGCACCAAAGCCCTGGTGCTGGACCATAGCACCGGTGCCCGGCTTGCCGAATTGAAAATTGCCGGGGGGCAGGCCCGTACAGCCAAGACCTGGACCATGTCGGGAGGACGAATTGCGGTGCTGTCGGGCTACGGACTTACGGCTATCGAGCCTAGCTCGGGGAAACTGCTGTACAACGTGCCGCTTAAGCGTTCAGCCAAAGTCAGTGAGCTGTTACCGCCTACCGAGCCTTCGGTAGCGGTATTCGAGACTGGTGCGCCAAGCCAGGTGTGTGTGCTCAAGGATGGTTACCTAACCGGCATCAACCTGCAAAGCGGGCAGATTACGGGTGAGAAGGAGTTGCCGGGCGCTTTCGTGACGTACCGGGAAGTGGGCAAAGACCAAGTAGTCATCGGTAAATCGGGTAAGAAAGACAAAGACTTGACGCTGGCGCTGTACGACAAAGCCAGTTGCCAGCAGCTGCGCTCAGCCACTGTGGACATCAACAGCGCCGGCGCGATGGAAGCGTACGGTTCCGATTTGTTTGTGGTGGGGAGCGGATCGGCAATAAAGCTGGTGGACTTGAACACCCTGGCGCTGAAGGCCGAGAAAACCTTCAAGACCAGCGGCGACAACGTGCAGCTGTTCAGTAACGACAATAGTATTGGCCTGCTGAGTGCGTCGTTTGTGGAGTACTTCAACCCGAAAGGTTACGCGGCTATTGGCAAGACCAAGTATTTCGACCCGGCCGGTCGTGCAAAGCTAAAAGCCGGCGACGATACCTACTTCTGGGCCAATGGCTACCTGGGCCGCGTAAACCTGCGGAAGGGCGAAGAGGCTTTACTGCTTAAGGATAAGCTGCCGGTAAAGCTGCTAGATGGCGAGGTTCCCCAGCTGGAACTGCTCGAGGATGGCTTAGCCGTGGTGACGGCGCAGTCGGTGGCAAAAGTTGACTTCAAAGGCAATATCGTCTACAACCTGTATTTCGCGCCTCCCACAGTGGTGGCTGGTGCTATCGTGGGTCACGCCACCGCGAAGGCTGCCGATGCCGCCGCGGATAAAACCAGCTCCATGCCCGCCGCGAAACGCTCGTGGATAGCCAACCAGCGTGACTTTGAAACGGCGGGGCAGGCGGGCGCCAGCCGGCCACGAACCGGCGCACCCGTAACGGTGCTCAAACACCACATCGTGTTGGCCAAGGCCGACCGCGAAGAAGCCGGGCGCTTCAAGCTGCTGAAGATCAATAAGGCTACAGGTAAAGTGGAAGGTCAGGTGGAAGTGGAGAACCGCACACCCGACTACATTTTTGACCCGATAGATAGTGTGGTGTACCTCTTCGATGTGGACGCGGTTAAGGCCTATAAAATCTAGCTTGACGCAGATCGTGAAAACAGGTTTAGTCTGAGGTTTCTTGTTCGTGAAGCGGCGAAGTAGCTTGTGGTTTGGGGCCGCGCTGGGTGTTAGCCTGGCCGTAACGGCGTGTTCTTCTGCTTACCAACCTGCGGCACCTCTTGGACTAGCCTCAAAAACAGTACAACCCCGGGCCGAAGTCCGGGTGGAGCAGCTGTCTTTCTTTGATGAAACCCGCAAGCGACCCGTACCGGTAACCCTGTACTCGGCCGTACCTGGGCAGCGTAACAAGACCCGGTTGGCTTTGCTTAGCCACGGCTACGGCGGCAGCAACACCGCTTACTCGTTTATTGCCCACACGCTGGTAGCGCATGGCTACGCGGTAGCCAGTATTCAGCACGAATTACCCAACGACGAGCCAATGCCCACGACCGGCAACCCGCGCGAAGTTCGTCGACCCAACTGGGAGCGGGGTGTGCAAAACATGCTGTTTGTGCGCCAAAAGCTGCGGGTGCTGCGGCCAGACCTTGATACTGACCACTTGCTACTGGTGGGGCATTCCAACGGAGGCGATATGGCGATGCTGATGGCTGCGCTGCACCCAAAGCTGGTGGAAAAGGTCGTTTCACTGGACAACCGCCGCATGCCGTTGCCCCGTACTCCTAAGCCGCAGATACTAACGATTCGTTCTTCTGACCAAGTAGCCGACGAAGGTGTATTGCCAACCGAGGCCGAACAACGAGCCATCGGTACAAAAATCGTTCGGCTGCCCGCCACCCTACACAACGACATGTGGGACGGAGCCACCGAAGCGCAGAAGCAAGAAATAGCAGCTTTCATTTCGGAGTTTCTTAGGTAGCTAGCTCAGTTACGAAATAGTGAGAGGGGAGCTGGTTAGTTGTGCGTACGTCAGAACCGGAACGTTATTTCGAGCATGGCGCGGCATCCCGCGTGCTGACGCGCAAGGTGCAGCCTTATTCAGAAGAGTACTAGCTGGTCAGACGTCTCGACGACTTCAGCCGATAACCCTTTGTGACCAACGACCAATCCTATTTCTGCTCTTCACACTGCAGGCAAATACTAAGTTTGCAGCATGATTCCCGCTCTCCATTTCGGCGTGGCCAGCGCTGACACCATCCCCGACTTGGTCACCCTGGTAAACAGCGCTTACCGTACCCATACCGCCCGAAGCTGGACCAGTGAAGCGCATTTGCTTGACGGCCCCCGTACGGATGCCGCTGCCCTGGCAGAAATGCTGCTGACTCCCGAAGCCCGTATTCTGACTGCACGCAATGCCGCTGGTAAGTTGGTCGGCTGCGTGTACGTAGCGCCAAAAGGGCCGCGCTTGTATCTGGGGATGCTGGCCGTGGCACCGCAAGCGCAAGCCCTGGGTGTTGGGCGTGCCCTCATGCAGGAGGCCGAAGTGGTTGCCCGGCAGCTGCAATGCCGGGAAATTATGATTACGGTGTTATCGGCGCGACTGGAACTGCTGGCCTGGTATCAGCGCCACGGCTTCCGGCCGACGGGCGAGGTAGAGCCCTTTCCGCAGGATACACGCTTCGGCCTGCCCAAGCAGGAACTGACCTTGCTGGTGTTGACGAAAGATTTGTCCTAGCATAACGCTTAAGCGGCTTTAAAGCTATTTTATTGATATACAACGGCCTCCTTTTTAGGTGCGCGCATTGCTTACTGACCTTGTTGTGCACGCCACTCGTGCTCCAGTATGCTCATTTCTACTAGCGACCAATAGTCATCCCCGTAGCGCACCACGTCGCGCATGGTTCCCTCGGTCTGAAGCCCACACCGCAGGTAGCAGCGGATGGCAGCGTGGTTGAAATCGTATACGCCCAGGCTGATGCGGTGCAAGCCTAACTCTTCAAAACCAACCCGAATAATAGCCTGCAGCATGGCCTGGCAGTACCCCCGGCCACGTGCATTCGTGTTGCCGACCAGTACGCGAGTAATGCGGGCCGCTTTGTTGTGCCTACTAATACCTCCTAGGGAAATGTGCCCAATTGTTTGGTTGGAGTCAGTATCCACTGCTTTGTACACGTAGGCGTCGGAGTTTTGTGGGTCGTTGATGCCTTGGGTGTACCAGCGTAATTTCTCTTCCGTCAGCGGAAAAGAGAAAAGGTCGCCCGACCACTCCTTAAGGAGCCGCTCATTGTCGATCCACGCTATAAGTTGGCCAAAGTCGGCTTCGGTGAAAGGCGCCAGTACAATCATGGAGCAATGCGGAGTAAGGTGATTATGCTCAAACTACCGGGCTTGAACCAGCGGGAAATGCTGTAGTTGTGAGTGTCGACGTTTCCGTTTCGGAAGCCGATGGTAACTTCTCTACGTAAAACTCTGATACGCTGCCATGCCCTCGGCACTTACACAGAAAACGACCTATAATTGGGTCGATAGAGTCTTGCTGAAGGGTGGTTAAGAGCGCGTTAAAGGCCTACTCACTCACTCTCACGCGGTCCATGAACCCAAGCGCCGACCAACCTTTTGCTGACCATGCTTTTCGCCGCATGGACGAGACGCCGGACGCCGAATTTTATCGGCAGCCCCGGTTTGTCACCCACATCGACGACCAGGCTATAGCAGCCGTTACGCAACTGTACCGGGAATATTTCATTGCCGATGGTGCCGTGCTGGACTTGATGAGCAGCTGGGTAAGCCATTTGCCGCCGGAGGTGCGCTACCGCCGCGTGGTGGGCCTGGGCATGAACGAGGCAGAGCTGCAAGCCAACCCGCGCCTCGATGCATACGTGGTGCAGGACCTGAACCAGCAGCCCACTTTGCCTTTTGCCAAAGAAGAGTTTGACGGCGCGGCTATCTGTGTATCGGTTGATTACCTTACGCGCCCGGTAGAGGTCATGCGTGAGCTGGCGCGCGTGCTGCGCCCCGAAGCGCCACTGATTATCACCTTTTCCAACCGCTGCTTTCCCTCGAAAGCCATTGCCGCGTGGCACCACCTCGACGACCAAGGCCACCTGCAGCTCGTGGCCCAGTACCTGCGGGCGGCCGGCAACTGGCACGCTATCGAACTACTCGACCGTAGCCCCGGGCCACGTCGCGCATCCGATCCGCTGTTTGCGGTGGTCGGGCGGCGAGCAACATAGGGCTGGGATAAGGTTACGAAGAGTCCTCTGATGAGCCAATCACAGGCCAGGCTTTTACCGATTGGCGGTGTCTTTTGCTGGCACCAAGTCCAGTAGTATGCGGGTAGCTTACCAACTGGCCCTGGTTGTTTAATCACCTCCCATTCAGTATCGTTGCCATCATGGAAGCAGCAACAACTTACCTCGACCTGAACCGGGACCTGTGGAATGCGCGTACCGGCACGCATCTGGAGTCCGATTTCTACGCACTTGATGCTTTCAAGGCAGGCAAGTCTTCTTTGAACGGCATCGAGTTGGGCTTGTTGGGCGACGTGGCTGGGCAGCGGGTGCTGCATTTGCAGTGCCATTTCGGGCAGGACACGCTTTCGCTGGTACGGCTCGGCGCCCAGGCCACCGGAGTCGACCTTTCGGACGAAGCCATTGCCGCCGCGCGCCGCCTCAGCACCGAGTTGGCCTTGCCGGCCGAGTTCATCTGCTCCGATGTGTACGAGTTGCCGCAGCACCTGCCCGAGGCGCAGTTTGATGTGGTGTACACCAGTTACGGCGTGCTGGGCTGGCTGCCAGACATGGCGCGCTGGGCTGCCTTGGTGGCTCGCTACCTGCGTCCCGGCGGGCGGCTGGTGCTGGTGGAGTTTCACCCGGTGGTATGGATGTTCGATAATGACTTTACCCGCGTGCAGTACAGCTACTTCAACGCCGGCCCGATAGAGGAAACGGAGGTCGGTACCTATGCCGACCGCGACGCGCCCATTATGCACCAATCCATCACCTGGAACCACAGCTTGAGCGAAGTCATCGGCAGCTTGCTGCGGGCCGGCTTGCAGCTCACGCATTTATCCGAATACGACTATTCACCCTACAACTGCTTTTCGCACACTGTGCCTGTGGGTGATGGAACGTACCGCATCGGGCCGCTGGGCGACAAGGCGCCGCTGGTATACGCTGTGGTAGCCACCAAGCCGTAAGCTAACTTTGGCCGCATATGCAAGCTGCCAGCACCGTATTGCTCGTTCGCCCGGCCCGATTCGGTTTTAACGCCCAAACCGCCGCCTCAAATTACTTCCAGCAGGCCGCTACTGGGCTGGGGGAGGAGCAGATTCAGCAACTAGCCTTTGCGGAGTTTGATGCCGCCGTGGCCACCCTGCGCCGCAAGGGCGTGACGGTACTCGTGTTTGAAGATACCCCAAAGCCGGCCAAGCCCGACGCGGTGTTTCCTAACAACTGGCTTTCCTTGCACCCCGACGGCCGGGCACTGCTCTACCCCATGTGCACGCCCAACCGCCGCACCGAACGCCGGACCGATATTCTGGCAGCGCTAAGCCAGCAGTTTGCGCTACGCGAAGTAGTGGACCTCTCGGCGCACGAAACGGCTGGGCGTTACCTGGAAGGCACGGGCAGTATTGTGTTCGACCATCGGCACCGCGTAGCCTACGCCTGCCTTTCGCCCCGCACCGATGCCGGCTTGCTGGCCGAAGCGGCAGATTTGTTGGGCTATCAGCCCGTAGCTTTTCACGCCCACGATCAGCACGGCCATGCCATCTATCACACCAACGTGATGATGTGCGTGGCGGGCCAGTTTGCGGTAATATGTCTGGAAAGCATAGCCTCCGATGCAGAACGGGACTTGGTGGCCAACGCCTTGCGCAGTACCGGACACGAGCTGATCGAAATCAGCCTGACGCAGGTAGCAGGCTTTGCCGGCAACATGCTCGCGCTGCAAGCCGCGCACGGCGCCGAGCTGCTGGTAATGTCGCAGCAGGCCTACGAAGTGCTGACGACTGATCAGCGGCAGACGTTGGAGCACTATTGCGAGCTGGTGCCGCTGCCCATTCCCACCATCGAGACGATCGGGGGCGGGAGTGCCCGCTGCATGCTAGCCGAGGTGTTCTTGCCTCCCTTGTAGAGGCCCCGCAAGTGGTGCCTTGAGCTTGCTTTCTGGTTGCATTTTAATCATATTTAAAAGCGACCAATGGGCTACTGATGGCTGTGCATTTTGAGGTATAAGGGCTGACTGGTGGGGTGAAGCCACTCCGTAATTGCTTGTGAGCATGCACCATATCGTTTATCAAAGCACGACCGTAGCCGGCCTCTCTATGCCCGAGCTCTTGGAGATGCTGGCAAAATCGCGCCTCAAGAATGAACGCGTCGGGATAACCGGGCTGTTGCTTTACAGCGAAGGCCAAATCCTACAGGTACTGGAGGGTGAGCAGGAAGCGGTACAGGCCTTGTTCGAGAAAATTGAAGTTGATTTTCGGCACAGCCACGTCGTAAAGCTGGCCGATGGGCCTATTAAGGAGCGGGTGTTTACCAATTGGTCAATGGGCTTTCAAGCTTTATCTGGGGCCGATTTCGCCCGCGTCGCCGGCTACATAGACCCCTTCCGGTCGGGCTTTTTGGACGCGCACCTACCCCACATGGACGAGGCCTTGCTGCACCTGCTGAAGGATTTTGTGATGATGGAGCATCCACCTATTTAGTTACTTAGGCCTGCATTATAGTCAAGCAAAAGAGCCTTTGGGAGTGCGAGGAGCTTCTTTCGACATGTGGGAAACTGGCCAGGCACTGACCCTTAACGAACCGCCCCGCGCGGCGCAGTAGCCAAGCGGGGCGGAACATTTCAGTTGGGTTAACTTGGGTAGCTTACTCCCTAGTGCATGGGTTCGGGCGTGGGTAGCCCCAGCACCCGGCCCGTAAACTCGCGGATTTCTTCCACCAAGCGCGGATCATCGTTCAGTGACACGCCGTGGGTTGGAATCATTTCTTTAAACTTGGCTTGCCACTCCGGCGTGTTGGCTTGCTGCGGAAAGCACTTATGAATCAGTCCTACCATGATGCTGACGGCCGTAGAAGCGCCTGGCGAAGCACCAAGCAGCGCCGCAATGGAGCCGTCGGCGGCACTTACGACTTCGGTGCCAAATTCTAACACGCCGCCCTTTTTAGGATCTTTTTTGATAACCTGCACGCGCTGCCCGGCAATTTCCAGTTCCCAGTCCTCGAAGCGGGCATTGGGTAGGTACTGCTGCAGAGCCCGGAATCGGTCTTGCGGCGACTGACGCACTTGATTCACGAGGTAGCGCGTAAGCGGAATGTTCTTGATGCCGGCAATCAGCATGGGGCGCATGTTGCCGAGCTTGATGGAAAAGGGCAAGTCCATGTAGGAGCCTTGCTTCAGGAATTTGGTGGTGAAGCCCGCATACGGCCCAAAAAGCAGTTCTCGCTTGCCATTGATGAGGCGCGTATCCAGGTGCGGTACCGACATGGGCGGTGAACCTACTTCGGCCTTGCCATACACCTTAGCATCGTGGCGCTCAATGACTTCAGGGTTGACGCAGCGCAGCCACTGGCCACTCACCGGAAAGCCGCCAAAGCCCTGGCCCTCCGGAATGCCGGAGCTGATAAGCAGTGGCAGTGAGCCACCGCCGGCCCCAATAAACACAAACCGGGCGCGTACTTTTCGCTCTTCGCCGGAAGCGCGGTTGCGGAACCTTACCCGCCACAGGCCATCGGGCTTTTGGCGGAGCTTCATTACCTCTTCGTTGAAGTTAAATGTGACGCCTGGCTTGTCCTTCAGCAAATAGAACATGCCGCGGGTCAAGGAGCCAAAGTTGACATCGGTGCCGATGTTCATGCAGGTGCCGGCAACGGGCTGCGAGGCGTCGCGGCCTTCCATCACCAGCGGCATCCATTTCTGCAGCTGCTGCGGATCTTCGCTGTAGCTCATGCCCTGAAACAGGGGCGACTGGGTCATGGCTGCGTGGCGCTTGCGCAGGAAGTTCACATTGTCCTTGCCCCACACGAAGCTCAGGTGAGGAATGTGATTGACGAAACGGCTTAGCTCATTTACCTCGTACTTCTGCGCCAGAAATGCCCAGAACTGCTTCGATTGTTCGAACTGCTCCGCAATTTTAATGGCCTTGCTGATATCAATGGAGCCATCGGGTAGCTCCGGCGTGTAGTTCAGCTCGCAGAAAGCTGAGTGGCCGGTGCCGGCGTTGTTCCAAGCATCGGAGCTTTCGGCCGCGGCCACATCCAGGCGTTCGATGACGGTGATAGACAGATCTGGCTGCAGCTCTTTGAGCATCATGCCCAGCGTGGCGCTCATAATGCCGGCGCCGATGAGCACTACGTCGGTGGTGTAGTCCGAAGAGTTATCAATAGAATTCATAAGATCAGGGAAAGGCCTAGAGAATACGTGCAACGCAGAAAAAGGTCGTTGGTTCGATACCCCGACGACGAGCAGCCGGTGCGTTTGGCTTCGGTCCTATTCAGGCCGTTGGCGCTCAGCCGGCTGGCTGTTGGGTTAGCGACATCGATAAAAAAAGCCCGAACCATTGGTTCGGGCTGGTAAATTTGAACGCAAGAAAGCTTAGTAGCCCAGCGGCGTAGCCATGAGGGGATTGTACCCCGGGTAATACGATCCGCCCTGCATCACGCGCAGCCCTCCCGATACCGAGAAGTTCTCGGTGATGTGGTAGTCGGCCCGCAGATTTACGCCGCTGCCCAGGTTGCCGAAACCAGCGTAAGGATTTACCGTCTGGCCCGGTAAGGAGGGCGTAAGGTCCTTCCAGGCACTGCCCGTAAGGGCCAGGCGTGGGCTCACGGCATAGGTGCCACCGCCTTGGATAAGGTAATGATTGGTGCCGTTCATCAGGCCTGCCCGCGGGGCTCCTTCACCCGTGGGCGCGCCTACGAAAGCGCTGCCCGGCATGCTACGCAAATACGTAACGCCCCCAAACAGCCGAAGGCGGTTGGTGAGTTGGTACGTGGCCTGTGGGCTGATGTAGGTGGCGGAGCCGAAGCGGCCCGCAAACATAGCCCCGGCGTTCAGTTGGTACGACAGCGGCGCCGGGCGCAAGCCAAGGGCCGGCGGAGCGGCAGCGGGCGTCTGTTGCGCCAGCACGGTGCCGGCCGTCAGCAGCAAGGCCCCAAAAGCGGCGGTGAAGCGAAAATTCATAAGTCAGCAGTGAAGGTGGCTGAGCCAGTTGGCTTCCACAAGATACGGAACGCCGCGACATAAGGCTTAGTGCCCACGGGGCTGCCGGTTACTGGAAACCAAGTCGAATCAGGACAGTCCGTGAACAAAGCGCCTGGTAGCTGAGTATTACCGCTTCAGTTACTAGTAGTTCATCGCCATGAATATCTCAGGCAATACGGTCCTCATCACCGGTGGTGCGTCGGGCATTGGTCTGGCCTTGGCCGAACGGTTCCAACGGGCCGGCAGCACCGTAATCGTGTGCGGGCGGCGCGAAGACAAGCTGCACGAGGCCCAACAGCAACTGCCGGGCCTGCATACCCGCGTGTGCGACGTAGCCCAAGCCGCTGAACGGGAGGCGCTGCTTCAATGGGTACAGCAGGAGTTTCCCCTCACCAACGTGCTGGTGAACAATGCAGGCATTCAGCGCCGCCTGCAGCTCATCGAGGAGGAAGCCTGGGCTGAGCGGCAGCAGGAAATAGCCATCAACTTTGAGGCGCCCGTGCACCTGACCACGCTGTTTATTCCGCACCTGCAGGCGCAGCCGCAGGCCGCCATCATCAACGTTACCTCTGGCCTGGCGTTTGCGCCGGGAGCGTTTGCCCCGATCTACAGCGCCACCAAAGCGGCGCTGCACTCCTTCACGCTGTCGTTGCGGCATCAGCTGGCCCAGACCGGCATCCAAGTGCTGGAAATTGTGCCGCCGGCCGTCAATACTGACTTGGGTGGCGCTGGCTTGCACACTTTCGGAGTGCCCGTCGATGAGTTTGCCGATTCGGTGATGCAGCGCCTCGGCGCCGGAGAAGAGGAAGTGGGCTATGGTACTTCGGAGAAAAATCGGCTGGCTTCGCGGCAAGAACTCGATGCCATATTCGCGGCTATGAACGCGCGGTTTTCTAAGTAAACAGAGTGATGGCAGCACCCCGGTGTTGGCGGCTCAGCTATGCTTCCGTAGCAGGCGCAAAGCGCGAAGCTAAGGCCGCGTCGTCGGAGACGGCCCGCGTCTTGGGCAGGCACTGCGGGTACTGCTGCTGCACAAAGGCGATTAGCTTTTCACGTACTGCGCAGCGCAGCTCCCACGTGTCGCCTGAGCTGGCAGCACTCACCAGGGCCCGCAGCTCCAGGGTGCGCTCTTTGGCATCGGTGACGTGCATCACGCACACGCGGCCATCCCAGAGCGGGGTGTTGTTCACGATGCGCTGCAGCTCCTGACGCACGGCCTCTACCGGAATGGTGTAATCGACGTGCAGGTGCACCGCACCTAGCAGGTGCGAAGAGCTGCGTGTCCAGTTCTGAAAGGGCTTTTCGATAAAGTAGTTCAGCGGCAGCACCAAGCGCCGGTCGTCCCAGATGCGCAGCACTACGTAAGTAAAGGTGATTTCCTCCACGCGTCCCCATTCGCCTTCCACCACTAGCACGTCGTCGAGGCGGATGGGTTGGGTAAAGGCTATCTGGAAGCCCGCCAGCAAATTGCTGATGGAGCGCTGCGCTGCAAAACCCACGATAACCGAGGCAATACCTGCCGAGGTCAGCAAGCCAGTGCCGATTTTGCGAACCGTGGCAAAGCTCATCAGTATCAGAGCCACGGCCACAAACACGATCAGCGACACTACAAACTTGCGCACAAACTGCAGCTGCGTGAACAGCTTACGCACCCGCAGGTTGTTGCCATCGTCGAGCTTAAACTGCTGTTGGACCAAGTCCTCTATCACGTTGACAACCCCAATCAAGCACCAGGCAAACGTGGTGATGAGCGTGGCCTCCACAATGCGGCGCATGACTTCGAAGGGCTTCGGGTCCAACGGGGCCAGCGGTAGCATAAAGGACAAAACCAGTACCGGCAAAAAATAAGTAGCCGCGTGGTTGAGGCGGCGTTGCACCGCTTTTAGCAGGGTCGATGGATCGGGCCGGCGCAGGTACAGGCGCAGGAGGCCGAAGGCACCGGTCTTAACCAGCAGGCCGGTGGCCAAGCCGCCAAGAATCACTGCCAAGGTGCGGAGGGCGTTGTCGAGGGCGTACGGCAGGTCTAAGCCAAGGTCATCCATGATAAAACAGGCTTAAAGGGCTCATTGGCCTCATGCTGTACCCGCGGCCCGGCGCAAAGGTTATGAGCCGATACCACCGAGCAGCCTTTTCTCCCAGCTACATGAGCATGCGAGCCTGCCATGCCGGGGTTCACATCATCATGTGAAACAGGGCCCTGCTAGCGGAAAGTACCTTTGTTCCGTTGCCGCTGCACCGTGAGGTCAGGCGGTCAAATAGGCTCAAAGCCTAGTCTCACCCGGGAATCAGCGTTTCCCTTGCAAGCCCCGCCGACGCTAGCCGCGCCTACTATTCACTGCATTTGCTAACCAAATCTACTATGGCTTACCCAGGGCAAACCGTCGAAAACCCCATCACCGGCCAAACGCTGCATTTTCTCACTACCACCCAGCAGTCGGGTGGGCGGGAGCTGGTCGTGGAGTCGAGCTTCCGCCGTCACAGCACCGAGCCGCTGCCACACTTCCATCCGCAGCAGGAAGAGGTGTTTGAGGTGCTGCAGGGCGAGCTGACGGTGCGCCTTATGGGTGAGCTGCTGACCATCGGCCGGGGCCAGCAGCTGCGCATCGAGCCGGGGCAGGTGCACGCCATGTGGAACGCCGGCGAGGCGCGGGCGCTGGTACGCTGGACCACGCGGCCAGCACTGCGCACCGAGGAATTCTTGGAAACGGTATTTACGCTGGCTCAGGCTGGCCTGGTCAACAGCGAGGGCGTGCCCGGGCTGTTGCAGACATCTTTGCTGACACGTGAGTTTGCCCAAGAATTTCGGCTGGCCAAGCCACCGCGCTGGTTGCAGCACGTCGCCTTTGGGCTGCTGCGACCCATTGCCATAGCCATAGGGCTCAAAGCCGTGTACGCGCCGAGAGTCAAGCCGCAGCGAGTCGCCGCCACCGCATAACGACCCACCCGAACCGGGTGGAGTATCTAGCGGAGTAAGTCACTGCTCGGCACAATGTGGCCGCCCAGCTGCTTGATGTCGACCTTGGCCTTCTCGAAGCCTTCAGCCGAAATGGGCCGGGCCGCGTCATCGATGAGGTAAGTGGCGAAACCCTCCTGCAGTGCGTCCTTGGCCGAAAAGTACACGCAATAGTCGCCCGCAAGCCCTGCTACGTATACCTCGCGTACGCCTTTGCCACGCAGGTAGTCAGCCAATCCGGTAGATTTTTGGTGGCCGTTGTCATAGAAGCCGCTATAACTGTCGATTTCGGGATTGGTGCCTTTGCGGAAAATAGCTTCCACCCGACTTGTATCGAGCTGCGGGTGAAGCGCCGCCCCGTCGCTACCCTGCACGCAATGCACCGGCCAAAGCACCTGTTTCAGCCCGTGCAACTCGGTGGTCTCGAATACCTGCTTGCCGGCGTGATTGGCCGCAAAGCTTTTGTGTGCGACGGGATGCCAGTCCTGCGTAGCCACTACCAGATCAAAATGCGGTTGGAGCTGGTTGACGAGTGGAATAATTTGGTCGCCTTCTGGCACGGCCAGCGCGCCTCCGGGCACAAAATCATTCTGGATATCGATTAGCAGCAACGCTTTCATAAGACTGAGCTAGTATTCAAGATCAGGCGGTGAAACGGAAGCCACGCCGGCTTCCGGCTGCAAAGTACGCGGCGCTGGCGGGAGCAGCTAGCCCTCAAAGGGGAAGCTGCGCAGCAACTCCCAGGGCCCGCCCCGGTATGCCCAGAGCTGAAGCCCCGTGCCGGTGGCCTCAAAGGGCTGAAAGTCAATGCTGAGCTGCTGGTGCAGGGCGCGAGCTACATCGGGCGCTACTTTGTTCTGAACAGTGACGTGGGGACGGCGTCGCTGCTGATCCTGCGGCGTAAGGTAAGGCCGCCACTGCGTTTGCAACTCACGGTGCAGTGCTTCCACCGCCGGGCTATCGATGGCAAAAGCTACGCCCCGCCCCAAAAATTGCAGCCCCGATACCCGCAGAGCTATGGAAGGCAGTACTCGGCACCGCGTTTCCAGTTCGGCGCAGATGCTGATCAGCTCCGAACCAGGCAAGTGGTGAAATAGCGTAAGATGCGCTGAGAGGTAGTTGCGCTCGGGTGGAAAGTGTTGTTGCCGCAGCGCGTTGAAGTACTGAAATGATGCTGCATCCAAGGTAAGCGTCAAGATAAGCGGGACGTCGTCGGGAGGGGGGGCCATAGCTGCGAATGCGGGCGGGCTACACCGCGTAGCACCCGGCCGTAGCTACGGCAGCGCGGGCCTGTGCGGTTGCGTGAAGAGGGACTTGGTTGGCTATTAGGGAGGCGTTGGTCTGTGTGCAGAAAAAAAGCAGCAAGCAGTTTTTATGTTTTATCGTCACGCTTACATAGTCATGCAGAAGACTTAGAATCAATGCATTATCATTTAAATGTAAGTTGTAGGATTGATTGCGTAAAGCTCTGAATATCAATGATGTAAAATTAAAATTTTGGTTCTTGGTAAGGAGCTTAGTAAGCCGCTTTGGTGTTGTATAACCGATGATGGATCAGCTGATATTGCCTGTACTCAACGCTCCGCAACCTGCCCTGGCAGAAACCCCACTTCGGTCTCATTCGGCCAAGATCTGGCTGCCCAAGCGGGTGCTTTTCACACCCGACGCGCTGGATGAAGAGTTTGGCCAACAGATCTACCAGCGTGTGCTAGCGCATGACTTGGAGGTAGAAGTGCTCAAGAGCAACCGCCTCACTGGCTTGCGCGGTGCCGATGAGCGCGAAACCTACCGCCGCGCCAAGAGTACCCTGGCCGTGGTGAAGGCACCCCCTAGTGCATTGCGGCTGCAGCCTACGCCACCTTCCGCCGATTGGCAGATGAACTTGGCCGAGGGCTGCCCGGCCCATTGCCAGTACTGCTATCTGGCTGGCTCGTTGTCGGGGCCGCCGGTAGTACGCGTGTTTGCCAATTTGCCCCAGCTGCTGCAAAATACTGCCAGCTACGAACAGGCCGGTAAACTCACTAGTTTTGAAGTCAGCTGCTATACCGATGTGCTCGGCATCGAGCACCTTACGGGCAGCCTGGCCGAGTGCATCCGGCATTACGGCTCGCGGGAAGGCGCCCGGCTGCGCTTTGTGTCAAAATATGATCAGGTAGAGCCGCTGCTGGCCCTGCCGCACCACGGCCACACCCGCGCCCGCGTCAGCCTCAATGCGGAGTCGGTGGCGCGGCGGCTGGAAGGCGGTACGGCTTCCATCGAAGCGCGCTTGCAGGCCCTGCGGCGGCTGGCGCTGCCCGTGGAGCAGGGTGGCGGAGGCTACCCGGTAGGGGTGGTGTTAGCACCCATCATGCCTATTCCGGACTGGGAGCAGGAGTATACGCACCTGCTCGACCGCCTGCAGGCCACGCTGGATTTCCCGTGCGACCTGACGGCCGAGTTTATCAGCCACCGCTTCACCCCTGGTTCCAAGGACGTGCTGCTGCAGTGGTATCCCAATACCTCGCTGGACCTGGACGAAGCCGACCGGGCCGTGAAGCGCAACAAGTTTGGGGGCTTGAAATACGTGTATCAGCCCGACGACATGCGGCAGCTCAAGAACTTTTTCTACTCTGAATGGCGCCGCCGCTTTCCGCAGGCGCCGGTGCAGTACTGGACCTAACCTAACTACAGCAACGGGGCCGCTATTTACACAGCGGCCCCGTTGCTGTAAAGGAGCAAGGCAGCGGGGCCACCTCAGGCGCGGCCTAGGCAATTCAAGTAAAAATTGACGAATTCATCGTACTTGTGCAGCTGCTTACTGGCTGCTTGCAGCGGCGGCGGATCTTCGGGGGGCGTCACCGCCATGAGGCCGCCCGATGTTGGCCCGGATTTACGTGTGACGGGTGAGGCATTCAGCTGCAGCTGCTCGGGGGCAGGCTCAGCAGGTTTGGGTATAGGTAAATGGTGCGTATCCTGCTGCGCAGGCGCGTCAGATACCGTAAGGATGGGTACGGCTTGCGGGGGGGCACGCATAAGCAAAGGGGCCTCACTATTCAACTTCGCTATGATGATACTACAAAATAACGAGTTGAGCAACAGCTGATAAGAATATTTTGAGATTAGATAACCCTAAGGGTGTGCCAATTGGTTTTTCACAAGGCTACAGTATGCAAGCGGTAATTTTCAGTGGCATTCAGGCCACAGGCAAAAGCACGTTTTACAAGCAGCGCTTCTTCAACTCTCACATTCGCATTAGCCTGGATTTGCTCCGGACGCGCCACCGCGAGCAGCGCCTGCTGCAACTGTGCCTGGAAACCCAAGCTCGGTTTGTGGTCGACAATACCAACCCTTCAGCCGCCGACCGGCAACGCTACCTCGGGCCGGCTAAGCTAGCTGGCTACGAGGTCGTGGGGTATTATTTTCAATCGGTGCCCCGTGACGCCCTGGTGCGCAATCTGCAGCGGGCTACTGCCGAGCAAGTGCCCGAGCGAGGCATCTTTGGAACCAGCAGCCGGTTGGAGTTACCGAGCTTTGCCGAGGGCTTCGATCAACTGTATTACGTTCGCATCGCCGCCGACGGTAACTTCGTTGTTGAGCCATGGCAGGAAGGGGCGTAGCAGCCGCGCGAGCCTTCGGTCTCGGCTGGAAAGTGCTCAGCCAGCATGGATTTGCGGCCGTGCGGCAACTTGGGTTGATGACGATTCTTTGCGCTGCGGTTTCGGCGGGCCGAATACAGCAAGCAACTGAAGCAGGCGGGTCATGCGTGCTGTCTGCCGCCGGAAAGACTAAACTTGTGGGCTAAACCCGTCATCAAGCGTATCTCCCTATGTCCCGACCCTACAGCCTGCTCATTCGCAACGCCGCTCAAGTGCTTACCCTGGCCGGCGGCCCCACGAATAGCCCTTTGACAGGCGCTGACATGGCGAACTGGCGCATTATCGAGCACGGCTACGTAGCCTGTCACGGCCACGAAATAGCCGCCGTGGGCTCCATGGCCGAGCTGGACGAACGGCTCGTTGACCTCGACACGCAAGTCATCGACGCCACCGGCCGCGTGGTAATGCCGGGCCTGGTGGAGTGCCACACGCACCTCGTGTTCGGCGGCAACCGAGCCGATGAGTTTCAGCGCAAGTTGCAGGGCGAATCGTACCTGGATATTCTGGCCTCGGGCGGCGGCATTCTGAGCACCGTGCGCAAAACGCGCGCTGCCACCGAGGAAGAATTGCTGCAGAGTGCCTTGCACCACCTGGAGGGCTTCCGCCGCTACGGCATTACAACCCTCGAAGCCAAAACCGGCTACGGCCTCGACAAGGAAACCGAACTGCGCCTGCTGCGTGTGGCCCAGGAAGCCGGCCGCCGGCAGCCGGTACGCTTGGTGCACACCTTTCTGGGCGCCCACGTGCCCGGTCCCGAATACAAGGGCCGCCCGGCCGAATACCTGGATTACCTTACCCAGGAAGTGCTGCCGGAGGTGCGCGGCCACGCCGAGTTCGTGGACATTTTTTGCGAGGAAGGCGCTTTCTCCGTGCCCGATTCGCGCCGCTACTTGCGGGCTGCGCAGGATATGGGCTTCAAGCTGAAAATTCACGCTGAGCAGCTGCACGACCTCGGCGGCTGCCAGATGGCCGCTGAACTGGGTGCCACCAGCGTCGACCACTGCGACTATCTCACGCCCGAAGGCGCGGCCGAAGTTGCCGGAGCGGGCCAAAGGCAGACGGTGGCGGTGCTGCTGCCGCTGGTGCCGCTGTACCTGCGGCTGGAAAAGTATGCGCCGGGGCGGCAGTTCATCGCGGCTGGCGTACCCGTAGCGCTTAGCACCGATTTCAACCCCGGCTCGTGCCCGAGCAAAAACCTCTGGCTGGCCGTGCAGATAGCTTGCCTGAAGATGGGCCTCACGCCGCTGGAAGCCCTGGCCGCCGTGACGCTAAACGCTGCCTGGGCCATCGACCGACAGCAGGATTGCGGCTCTCTGGAGCCTGGCAAGCGCGCCGATGTGCTGGTACTCGGCGTACCCGATTACCGCGAGCTGCCGTACTGGCTGGGCGAAAACCCAGTGGAGCAGCTGGTCATTGGCGGGCAGGTGAGCTAGTGTATAAACCGTAGCGTGAAAATCTCCCTGTTCGCTCCAACTCCCGTAAGCCTTAACGGAGCCAGTCCGGATTAAAAAAGCCGCCCGAATCACGGGCGGCTTTTTCAAGCACACACTTAAACAAAAGGAAGCTGCGCACTAAAACTGGCGGATGAAGTCAGCAGCTTCCTGTACTTCCATGGGCCGCAGGGCTGGCCGAAAAACGGCCCCGCGTCGCACCGTGGTTTGCTCCCTGCCGACGAGCAGCTGCCCGGTGCCCATGCGCAGTACCACTACCTTAACCTCTGTGCCAGCAGGCACGCCGTACAGCTCCATCAGGCGGGTCTGGGCGTTCCACTTCATCATAAAAGCGCCGCTGCGCTGCGTGGGCAGCAAGTACACACGGGCGGCGGGGTCACCGGCTACATCGGCGCGCAGCAGGGTAGTGTCGGAAGGATTGCTGGTCCAGAGGCGGCCGATGTTGTGCCAGCCGAGGCTGTCGGTGCGTATGGAGGCTTGGTAAAACGGCCTCCCACCCGGTGTTCTACCCAAGTAAACCCGGCTGGTGTCCTGGATCCAGGTAAGGGTGCTGCCCGTAACCGGAATGCCGGTCCAAAGCGTCATGCCAGTAGCCGAAGCCGTGGTGGCTTTGGGCACACTCAGGGTGAGCCGATACCCGCGCCGCAGACGTAGTCGGGTGCCATTCTGCCAAGCGCTGATATGGCACTGCCCGCCCGTTTCGATGGGCCGCCAGAAACTCATGGTAGGCAGACCGCTCAAAACCATTTCTACGGGTTTGGTGAGCAACTGCACCCGTAGCTCCACCGTGCCCGATGCCAACGCTCCAGAGGGAAGCACAAATGCCCCGGCCGGGACATATATGAGGGTGCTGTCGAGCAGCGTCACACTCTGGTCCTGGCTTGTGCCGATGCGATATACCTGCGTGGGTGGTGAAAACAGCCGGTGAAAAGCTGCCACCGATGTTACCGTTGCTTCTGTTTCGCAGATTACCAGCCCTTCCTCAGGCTTATCGCAGCCGAAGAAAGCAGCGCAGCCGAGCAATAACGTGACCAAGGATCTGAGTTTCATGGCGAGGCGTGATGGGAAAAGCATTGAATTAGCGACGAGTATCAAACAACAACCCCACTTGCAGCCCGAAGGCTACGGCCCGTGTTCCGCCTACGCGGCCCGTGGAACTCAGCCAATATGTGCCCGTGGGGCGCAGCAGTAGGGTAGAGCGTACGCCCAAGGCGTAATCCAGTCCGATACCGGCCGTAAGCGCTACGCTGGTGGGACGGAACGGCCCGGCCGAGCTACGTTGGGTTTGAACTTGGCAGTTGCATTCGTCGGTCTGGGTGAGGTAGCTGCCGCTCAGCAGCCAGTTGATATTGGCCCCCAGACTTAGCACCGGCTGCCAGCGGAATGGCGTTGGGAATCTGTACTCTCCGGCCAGCGGCACACTTAGGTATTGCTGAGCCAGGCGGTACTCCTGGCGCTGGCGGCTGAGCACGGAGTCGCGCAGCGAGTAGCTGAGTACCCGTAGGGTATCCACGCGGCCACTGGCATTGGTGCGCACAATGATCTGCACGGAAGGCAACCAATACGACTGGCGTTTTTCTTGTGTCAAGACCACCTGCTGACGGTGAACAGAGTACCCGACGCCCGAGCGAACCAGCAGCGAACGGCTTAGCCGGTAGCGGGCTGCCACTTCGGCCGAACTGCTCAGGCCTGGCTGTTCCAACTGCTGGAATGCGGCCGGTACGCTGCCGGCACCACGGCGGGCCGGCGTCAGGCCCACAAGCAGCCCCATGCTAAAGCGCGCCCAGCGCGGCTGCGTTAGTGAGTCGGCCGGAGACGTGAGGGGCAAGGGCGCAGGAAGTGGGTTGCTGGCCATTGCCAACGGCGTAAGCACGCCCGCAAGCTGGTTTAGTTCGTGACCTGAGGAAGCAGAAGCCGCTCTAGCAATGCTGGGCGCGGCATGCGAAGCCTCCGTAGCTGCCTCGGTGGGCAAACTGCCGCCGAACTGAGGCCGCGCCGAATTAGCAGCCGCCAATTGATTTCCTGAATTGGATTGGGTTCCTGGAGTAAAGGTAGAGGGCGTCAGAACTGCGGCAGGAGCACCGGATGACGACTGCGCAATAGCAGGCGGGTCCTGGGCCACTTCGCTAATACTGGACGGTTTTGCAACTCGCTTGGGTGAGACACCGACTGCCAATGCAACCGCCTGCCGCTGCCGTTTGGCTGGTTTCGTAAAGGCCTTATTGGAGCCGATAATCAGTTGATGATTTGTTGCCGATTTGAAGGTGTCGGCCGCAAGGCCAGCAACGGGCAACGGGTTGCCGGATGCGAACCGGCGCTTCCGTCGGCCGGCATGCGCTGAGCCGCCAAGCCCGGCGTACGGTGCGAATGGCTGCATTCGGGCGGCGTAGCCAGAGGTGCCAGCACCTTGGCCAGCGGCAGAAGTCGGTCGACGGCTAGAGCTGCCAGTCAGGTCATCTATATCAGAAGCCAATGGCGACGGCACCGGGCTAGTGGCCGGTGAAACGGGTTTCATGTGTTGCCTAGAAACCCCAGGGTTTGTGGAAACCACAGCCCGGCCTGAGTTCTGAATGGGCAATGTCCAGCGCCAGAATAACACGGTGGTTGGAATCAGCAGAAGCAGCACCAAGGCCAGCGCTACTCTCCGGCGTGCTGGTCGGCGCCACCATACCGGCGGTGGCGGGGCTGCGGGCGGGAGCTTAGGCGCAATACCCGCCCACCCCCCGGCTGGGAGCGGCTCCTCGTAATCGTGCAGGCGATTACGCAGGGCGTCGTAAAACGGATCGGTATCGGGCAAATTCATCGGTAATAGGGGTGTTGACGGGCCGCCAGCCGTGCTTCCAGCAGCTTGCGGGCCCGCGAGAGTTGGGATTTGGATGTGCCTTCCGAAACGCCCAGCAGCTCGGCTATCTCGGCGTGGGCATATCCTTCCACAGCATACAGATTCAGTACCATGCGGCATCCTTCGGGCAGGGTGCCCACAAGTTCCAGCAGTTCCGCCATCGAAAGCTGGTCAAGCGCATTGCCGTTGGTTTCGGCTACCGGGGGCGCGTCGTCCCACGATACATGCAGGCCCGGTGCCTGCCGCTGGCGCCAGGTGTGGAGGGCAGTATTCACGGCAATGCGGCGGGCCCATGCCTCAAAGGGGCCCTGGCCAGTGAATTGATGCAAGCGGGCAAAGATTTTAACGAAGGTATTCTGAAGCACCTCCTCGGCTTCTTCACGGCTGGCGCTGTAGCGCAGGCACACCCCGAATAGCCGACCGCCTAGTCGCTCGTACAAAGCCTGCTGCGCAGCCGCCCGGCCCTTGCGGCATTCCTCCAGCAGCGCCTCGATACTAGGCGCCGAAGCGGATACGCGCAGCGGAGGCTGGCCCGCGGACACGCCTGCGGCCAGCCCCAATGCCGCATCGGTCGCGGCGGGCTGTACGAAAGGGCCGGTGGAGGCCGTAGGCGGCGAAGTGCGTCTTAGGTAATTCCGCATTTCGCCGGTGCGAAGCTGAAAAACGTTATCCGGAAGGACATCAACTGGGCTACTAAGCTAGCTTAATAATAGGCTCCCGTTGCTAGCCGCGAGGCCCCGCCTCCGCCGCAGCGCTAGGCTGACAACGGAAACGGGGCTAGAGCAAAAAGCATCGGGTTGTTAGTGGCTGATGTGCAGCAGTCGAACTGTCTGCATTCCGTTGGGAAAGCGGGCCAGGTACACGCCGGCGGGCACGCTGGGGGCCGGCCGCCAGGTAAGCTGACTTTCCGGCATGGTGCTGGCGGGCACCGGTAGGCGGTCGATTACCTGACCAAGCTGATTCACGATTTCCACCGTTTGCGCCGAGCCATGGGGGCGGGCCAGCGTAAAGCTTACCTGATCGGAGAAGGGGTTCGGGAAAGCGGTGCTTACCAATCGGGTGGTTTGTTGCCGATTGGGGAGCACGCGGCCGAATACGCGGAAGGCCACCGTCTGCATTTCAAAGCCCTTTACCGGGCAGTTGTTGTCTTCGGCCTTTACCGTGACGTAGTACGTGCCGTCGGGCAGGCTGGGCGGAGGCGTAAACTCCATGATCAGCGTGTTGGGGTCGGTTTGTTGCGTGTACACGCCCGGCACGTTCAGGTGATTAGCCGAAAAGGTAACGGCCTGGCCAGCGTTGGCATCGGAAGCCGTGAGTACCAGCGAAGTGGCCGTGCCGGAGCGCACTGGAATGGGCTGCGTGAGCGGGGTAGGCGCCGGTTGGCCGTACACGCGCACCGTATTGGCAAAGCGCGGGTTCTGGTTTTGGCCGCAGTCGTACACTGTGAACAGCATTTCGCGGCGGGCGCTGCCGATCAGAGTAAAGGCCCGGTTGATGCGGCGGTACTCATCCACTTTCACCGCCACGGCGTATTTGTTGGCCCCGCTGGCTGAAGGGGAATTGGCGGTATAGGCCATGGGGGAAAAAGCCATGTTGCCGTTGCCGGAGTTGAAGCTGAAGTAAGGCGTGCCGCTCAGCAAAGGGCAGGAGCCCGTATTCCGCAAGGAGGGAATAGGGTAGGTAGGGGAGAACGATGGCTGAGCTGGCGAAGCCTGAACCATGCACGTGGGGCCCAGCTGATAAGTAGCGGGCAACGTGCCTGCGGCGTACGGTGCCGTCTGATTGCACCCCGTCAGTGGGCTGACCAGCGAAAACGCCAGGGAGTCGCCATCGATATCGAAAGCCCCGGAGTTCAGCAGGATATTCTGCTGCCATCCCACATACACTGCCGGCGACGAGCCAAAATTCGGTGAGTTATTCAGCAGCCCGTTGCGGTTATCGAGCATGGCTTCGAAGCGCAGATTGCTGCTGCTGGCAGCCGTCGAAAGGTTTGCAAGGCTTGGACGGGCGTTGATTTCTACGCTCAGTGTCCATTGCTGCGAGGGCAGCGTCACGGTGCCTACGTAGGTGTTTTCTTCGTAATTGTCGGGGCCGCCGGCAGTACACACGCCGGTTACGGTAGCGCAGTATTGGTTGCCGAATACCGGCTGGCCCTGGCGAACCAGGGTAGCCGTCTGGTTAAGCGAGTTCTGGGTATTGCAGGAAGTGGCTGGTGTGCCTACCCGGCAGTTCAGCGTCATGTTCGTTTCTGCCGAAATGCCGGAACAGTCGCGGAAGTAGCGGAGCGTCACGCGGTACTGGTTGCCACCCAAGGATTCGTAGCGTAGGTCGCCGCCCTGGGCGTGCGTGGCGCGGGCTTCCTGGGCACCTAGGCCCAATAGGGTGGTGACGGTGAGGGCTGCAGCGGGTAAAAAGTGTTTCATAAGCTGGCTGTTGGAGAAGAGCGAGAGTGGAAGGAGAAACCGCAGCGCGGCCGGTGAAACTGGCTCAAAAGGAATAAGCCAGCCAGCACGTAGCAGCAGGACGTTTTCATAGGCATGACCCAAGCTTTATTGCCGGGGTTGGAATGGATGGAAAAAATAATTTACAGGCCAGTCAATGCAGTCGATCAAGGCGCAAAACCTGCATTTTGATTTTCACGCAGATTCCCCAACAATATCTAGCTTCGCCACTGCGGCTGCAACTGCCGGCCCCCGTTCCTTCATCGTAGCTCAGCCATGACGCTTCCCATCTACCAGGTCGACGCCTTCACCGATAAAGTATTTGCCGGCAACCCCGCCGCCGTGTGCCCGCTCACCGAGTGGCTGCCCGCCCAAACCATGCAGGCCATTGCTGCCGAAAACAACTTGGCCGAAACGGCCTTCTTTGTGCCCCGCGCGGGCTCGGAAGCCGAATACGAACTGCGCTGGTTTACCCCGGCCGTAGAAGTAGACCTCTGCGGCCATGCCACGCTGGCTTCGGCCCACGTACTGTTTCGCCACCTCGGAGCCACGGCTGACGAGCTGACGTTCCATTCCAAAAGCGGCCCCTTGCGCGTGCGGCAGCAGCCCGACGGACGCCTCACCCTGGACTTTCCCGCCCAGCCGCCGCACCCGCTCAGCCAGCACCCCGACGGCCTGCTCGATGGCCTGCGCGCCACGCCCCTAAGCATCCTCGCCGGCCCCGATCTGATAGCCGTGTTCGATACCGAAGCCGAAGTGCGCGCCCTGCGTCCCAGCATGACGCACCTGGGCAAGGTGGAATACCGCGGGGTAATTGCCACCGCACCTGGCGCCAACGGCGTTGATTTTGTGTCGCGCTGGTTTGGGCCTCGCGTGGGCGTGCCCGAAGACCCGGTCACCGGCTCGGGCCACACGCAACTGGTACCTTACTGGGCCGAGCGCCTCGGTAAAACCGAGTTTCACGCCCGGCAGGTATCGGCCCGCGGCGGCGACCTGTGGTGCGAGCTGCGCGGCGAGCGGGTGCTGATCAGTGGTTACGCCGTGACGTATCTGCGGGGCGAGATTGAATGGTAGCGTGAAACTTGCCGCCTTGTGGTGGATACCAGTGAAGGGAAGCCAACATTAAGGTGCACAAAGTCCATGAGTCTTGGTTATTTTGACTTCACCACTTTGTAATTATCTGTCAGGTTCCAGTCGATCAACAAATTGCGTGGGTCAACGCCAGCTTTAGCAGGTTTGTCAGGCAGGGTCAACAAGATTGTTTGCTTACCGGATTTGATCAGGTGCTTTTGCCGATAGAGCTGCCTGCCAACTTCCTTTCCCTCCCTGGCGGGTGCGAAGAGCCCAATTTCCACCCACTCCTGCATCGGTAGCTTCGTTTCGGTGCCGGCGCTGTCCACTACCAGCTTGCGGGCCTGCAGGGTGAGCGTCACCTGCCACGAGCCTCCTTTTATCTGGCGGGCGGATGCTGTTTCCGCCTCCAGCTCCCAAAAGGTGTTGACCCTGAACAAGTCGTGCAGCAGCGGTTGGAGCGAGTCCGGCGTTACTGCCTGCAGCTCCCGGTAGAGGTCCAGCGAAGTGGGATGGGGAAGCGTGCCGGGGCGGTGGTGCGCCAGCAGATTGCGGAGTGCCCCGTTTACCCGGTCCCGGCCCACATATTGGCTCAGCGCGTACAGCGCTAGGGGCCCCTTGCGGTAATTCTGGTAAAAGTCGTCGGCCTGCAGCAGCGGCTTGGCGGCCCGGGTGCGCGGGGTCTCGTTTTCTTCCCGCAGGAAGCTTAGCAGCCGCTGGAGGTGCTCAGGGCCGTATTCGTCCTCCATCACGCCCATGGCCGAGTACCAGGCCAGGCTTTCGGTAATCAGGCCGGCTCCCTCTACATAAGCCTGCTTGAGCTGGTTGCCCCACCACTGGTGCGCCACCTCGTGCGCCACCACGGCCGTCACCAGGTCAAAGCCCCGCTCGTCAGCCCTCGGGTTCAAGAGGAAAAAGCCTTCCTCCGCCGTGATGTTGATGGGCGCGGCGTGGTTGCCGAAGGCATAACTGGCATGGGCCACGAAGCGGAGCTGCTGGTGTGGGTAGGGCCCGAACTGACTGGTGTAATAATCCAGCGAAGCCTGAGCGCTCTGGACCATCCGCGCTGGGTTCTCCGTCAGCCCCGGGGGATAGTAAATCTGGATGGCAACTTCCTGCTTCGGGCTGGCCGCTGGGCTTCGCCATTTGCCTTCCTGCACCGCGTAGTTGGCCGAGAAAAAGGAATATTCATTGCGAATAAGCGCATCCGTGACGTAGTGGAAGTAGCGGCGGCCTGCCTTCGTCCAGGTTCGTCGCAAGGTGCCCGGCGCTACCACCTGCTGGTCGGCATCCGTACCTACGATGGCCTCCAAGCGGATTTGCTCGGGAAATGGGGCGTACCGACGAGCGACTGTATCGTAGAGCGAATAAGTAGCGGGCCTAGGTGCCAGGCCATGCGTTTTGCGGGCGCCGGCCTCGTCCAGTTCCCGGTACGGCTCGTACCCGATGACGGGAAGCCACTCCATATTCCGGAAGCTACTGGCGTGTTCCATCACTTGCGCATCGGCTCCGTTGTTGTAAAATCCCTGCGCTTGGTACGTTACCTGAAAACGGAGGCGCAGCGTATCGCCGGGGAGAAGAGGCTGCGCCAGCGCATAAATGCGGTGCCCATGCTCCGTGTCCACAAGCACTGCTTTGGCGGGCTGGTTGAAGTTGACCGCGGTTGTTTCAACTCCCGCGCCCGTAGCTAGATGCACTGAGTCAATAGCAACTCGGCTCTTGTTCACCAGCAGGTAAGTGCCCTGTATTTCCACTTTTCGCTGCCTAGGGTACATTTCTACCTGTAGGTTTACGCCGGTCAGCACAGGCTGGGGTACGTTTAGGTAGCGCCGGTAGCGCTGCTCGTAGGCAGCGCGCTGCGCCGTGGTGGCAGAGGAGTTGGTATAGTCATGCAGCACGTTGGTGTTGTAGAAAATAAATCCGCCAAATACCGCAACGGCTCCGGTTGCTGCCGCTGCGACCCTAGGCAAAGAACCCGTAAAGCGCCGACGGGCCAACTGCAGCCGTGAGGCCACACTGCCTTCCCGGCCCCGTACCCAGAACAGCACCGCCACCACGGCCAGCAGCAGCGTCCAAGCTGCCCAGTACCCCTTAAACCACAGCCAGGGCGCCAGCGTCGGCCCAAAGCGGGCCATATCGGTATATGTCCATTGCGGGCTGGCGCCAAAGATGAGCAGCTTGTGCTCTATGCCCAGCGTGGGCGCAAAGACCATGTACCCGTAGACCAGCAGCGCCACCAGATGCCCCAAAAACTTCTGATTCACCAATACGTGCACGGCAAGGGCCAGCAGGGCAAAGAGCAGGCAATCGACTAGTTGCAGTCCAAATAAGGCCAGCACGTACAGTCCAATTTCGGGTGAAGCACCACCTATGGCCGCCTGTGCCACCAGGCCAGCCGTCATCAGAAAGGCCAGCCACACAACCAACACTAGGGTCAGCGCCAAGTACCGGCTTAGGAAAAGCACCCATTCGGGCACTGGCGCTGCGTTGGCAACCTCACTCAGCCTGGTTTCCTGCTCCCGCCACACCAGCTCGCCGGCATAGAAAATAATGAGCAACACAATGAGGACCCAGAAAGCTGCCGGCCCCGCCAGGGGAGCGGTCAGGTACTCCACAACAAAGTCGGTGCGGGGCAGCAAGGGCACGCCGCGGCCCTTCAGGTTCCCGGGTATGGTCATTCCTATCAACAGGGCCAACAGGGCCAACAAGGGAAGACCGGCCTTGCTTTTGGCGAGTTGCCGGAATGATTGCCAAGTGATGAGGCGCAATTGGCGCAGTTGGGTGGCCCATCCATACGTTCCCCTGGCCCGCGGCAGCACTTTCCCAGTGCCCCATTTTAGCTTTTCCCAGGCCGCCACCGCGGAAGGTAACTGTTCACCCGACTGCTGCTTTTTGCTTGTTCCGGGTAACACAAACTGAAACCGGAAGTAGGTAAACGCTAGCAGGCACAGCGAAATGCCGAACCACAGGAGGCGGTTGGCGAGAAATGAGCCCTCCAGCAACAGAAAACGCGTGTTTTTCTCCAACGGGCTCCAGTCATTGGACAGATGCCCCAGCACCGGGCCGAAACTCATCGGGTCTGCCAGATTCCCCCATTCTCCCCCTTTTTCCAGCAGCGGCCATATCGTATGGGCCGCCGCGAACAGGGCCGCTCCGACCAGATAACTTGCTAGGGCCCGGCGGCTGAGCGACGCCGCCGAAAATTGCATGGCTGTCGCGAAAAAAGCGTTGGGCAGCGCGATAAAGAAAAAGGTAGTCAGGTAGGGCGCCACCCGGAACGGACCCAGAATCTCGGCTTCTACCCCGGCAAAGTGCATGGCCAGCAGCATACCCGCCGGGATGGCGAGCAACTGAAGCGCACTCAGGGCAAAGGCGGCCAGGTACCGCCCGCCCAGGTAGGCGGCTTTGCTGGCGGGGGCCGCGTAGGTGAGCAAATGCATGCGGGTCTGCACATCGCGGGCCGCCGCCTCGCCCGCCACGGAGGCACCTATTACCAGCCAAAACACACAGCAGATAACCGTGACGGCTGCCATGACGATGGGCGCATTCAGTATGATGTACCCATCCCGCGCGTCGGGGGCATAATTGGCAATGACAATTAGAAAAGCAATGGCCAGGAGTACCCCGAAGTAGAGCCAGGTGGTGGCTCGGCGAAGCTGGTAGCTGAATTCCAGCGCAAAAATCCGTTGGAACTTCATAGCGTTATTTCCTCCGCTTTTGGCTGCTGAATAACTGCGTCGAAGCAGCCCGTCATGGCACTGAAATAGACATCTTCCAGGTCCGGTTCTACCAGCTCAAACCCGTTACCGGGCATGTCATGGCTGTACACGTGCACCATGGTGCGCCCGCTCAAGAGCTTGGCCGAGATGATCTGGTGCTCCTGCTTCAACGCCGGCAGTGCCTGCTTGTCGATGAGCTTGCGCCAGATGAGGCCTTTTAGAGAGGCTACTGCTTCCAGTGGCTGGGCTTCCAGCAGAATCTGCCCCTTGTTAATGATGGCCATGTTCGTGCACAGTTCCGCCACATCCGCCACAATGTGCGTGGAGAGAATAACCACGCTGTTTTCACCCAGCTCACTCAGCAGGTTCAGGAAGCGCACCCGTTCGGCGGGGTCAAGGCCTGCGGTGGGCTCGTCTACAATGAGCAGCCGCGGGTTTCCCAGCAAGGCCACCGCCACGCCAAAGCGCTGCTTCATGCCGCCCGAAAAGCCGCCCAGCTTCTGCTTGCGCTTGTCCCAGAGGTTGGTTTGTCGGAGCAAGGCTTCGGTGGTTGCTTTCCGCTCTGCCCGGTTGGTAAGGCCTTTCAGCACCGCGAAGTAATCGAGCAGTTCCTCTGCACTGGCTTTGGGGTACACGCCGAACTCCTGGGGCAGGTAGCCCAGCGTCTGGCGCACCACCTCCTTTTGATGCACGACGTCGATGTCGCCTAGTAATAAATGCCCTTCGTCGGGTTCCTGCAGCGTGGCCAGCGTCCGCATTAGGGTGGATTTGCCGGCGCCGTTTGGGCCGAGCAGCCCAAACATGCCCGGTGGAATGTCCAGCGACACATTGTGCAAGGCCTGCACGCCATTCGCATATCGTTTCGAGACGTTGCGGATAGTTAGGCCGCATGGTTGATTTCCCATTTTCCCTGAGTTGCGTCGGTTCATCTTTTAAAGAGAGACGCTAGGCACCTTGGCGGGTGCTTGCTCGCTCTATTTCAGAACGAAGCAACTGTTGCCGGCTCGAGAAGCGAAACCCAATATGCTGATGCGGAAAAGCACTCGACCAAGTGGGACTTTGCTTCCGCCAACCAACTGGCAGGCTCCTTTTCCCTGCCCGTAGATTAGCCTGCGGAGCTGGTCGAGCCGGTGGCCTGGACAACGGCTGGAAAACCCACCTTTGTAAGATGGAGCGCGTCAAAAAGATCTTCCGGCTAACTCACCTATTCGTCTGGCTTTTATTCACCTGGTTGGTAAGCCTGCAGCTGGATAATGACAATGATGTACACTGGCGTAGCACCACGGCCGGATTTATAGCGACCTGCCTATATGTTTTTTACGTTCATTTCTTTCTATTGACCTGGTATACAGGGAAAAGAAAAGACAAGAGCTATTGGCTCCGACTGGCGGCAATCGGGCTGACCGGGCCTTTGCCTTTTCTGATTTTTCATCATAAGGCGCTGGATTTTGAAAATTATTTCATGCACTTGCTCACTTCGGTACCCATCTTTCTCTTCCTGAGCTGGCTGGCCCGGGTCACCGAGAATCTGGTACTCAACACCATCAGGAAAGAGCAGCTGGAAAAGCAGGCCGTGGAGGCAGAGCTGTACTATCTGAAGTCGCAGATCAACCCGCACTTTCTGTTCAATACCCTCAACAACATCCACACGCTGGTGTACAAACAGGCACCCGCCGCCCCGGAGGCAGTCATGCACCTGGCCTCGCTGATGCGGTACATGATTTATGAGTCCAACGCAGCCACGGTTCCGCTGGCCCGGGAGATGGACTACCTGCGCGACTACGTGAGCCTGCAGCAGCTCCGGTACCGGAACAATCCGGTGGTAGACCTCCAAATAGAGGGGGAGACAGATTCCTGCTACATTGCCCCGTTGCTGTTTATCCACCTCCTGGAAAACGCCTATAAGCATAGCCCCGCCCGGCTGGAGCCCGGCGACCTAAAGGTGCGGGTGGAAATAAAGGACGATGCCCTGACCTTCAGCGTGCAGAATCCGACAGGTAGAAGTTCGGCTCCGGCGCTGGAAGAACCCGGAGGCATCGGGTTGCCCAATGTCCGGAAAAGGCTGGCTTTGCTGTATCCTGGCCAGCACACGCTGTCCATTCAGAACACCGGCGAAACGTTTACGGTCATGCTTGCCATCCACGGTCTTCATTTACAGGGTCATGAAAGAGAAGCTCACCTGCTGTATCATTGAGGACGAGCATCTGGCCCAGGAAATCCTGGAAGAGTACATCCAAAAAGTCGCGTTCCTGGAGTTGAAGGGGGCTTACGCGAGTCCCCTGGAAGCCGCCTCTGATCTGGCGAAAGCCAAACCAGACCTGCTGTTTCTGGACATCAATATGCCGGGCCTGGATGGGTTAAGCTTCATCCCGATGCTGAATCCCAAGCCGATGATTATCCTCACCACCGCTTATGATCAGTATGCGCTGAAGGCTTACGAGTTGGAGGTGAAGGATTACCTGCTAAAACCCTTCACGTTCGAGCGGTTTTATAAAGCAGTTCTGCGCCTGTACCAGGAACAAAGCCCCCGACAACTCCTGGAAAAGAGAGAAGAAAAAGCAGAGGTCAGGAATGAGCAGAGCTATATTTTCCTGAAGGTGGGCCACCGCATCCAGAAGGTAGCTACCCGCGATATTCTCTTTGTAGAGGGTATGAAAGACTATCTGCGAATTCATACCCCTGACGAGAAGATTATGACGCTGCTGAGCTTTGCCAAGCTGGAAGAGTTGCTTCCGGCCCAGGACTTTGCCCGCGTGCACCGGTCGTTTCTAGTCGCTATTGACAAAATTGACCACATCGAGAAAAACAGGATTCGGATTGCCGATCAGATCATCCCCATCAGTGATACCTATGCCGAGGCCTTCTATAAAATGCTAAAGGGGTTTGAGTAGGGTCGATTTGTAGCTGACTTTCTCTGGCCTTCCTCAACAGTTCCTGCTGGAATTATTATTTGGCCGCTACCTTTTTCTTCGCAGCCGACTTTGTTGGCTGCACCAGCTTATCGGGATTATCGGCCAGAAATTTCCCCCAGCTTTTGCCACCGGCTTTCACGTTGTTGCCTTTCTGGTAATGATGGCACAGCGCCACGGCCAAGGCATCGGTAGCGTCCAGAAACTTTGGGGCGTCCTCAATGGCCGGCAGCGTGAGCGTCTGGCGCAGCATGTGGGCCACTTGCTCCTTGCTAGCAGCGCCGGAGCCCGTTACCGACTGCTTAACTTTGGTGGGGGCATATTCCACGAAGGGAATGTCGCGGGAGAGGCAGGCGGCAATGGCCACACCCTGCGCCCGGCCCAATTTGAGCATACTTTGCACGTTGGCGCCGTAGAAGGGAGCCTCGATGGCTAACTCATCGGGGAGGTACTCCTCAATGAGCTCAATCATCCGGTCGAAGATCTTCTTTAATTTTACTGCGTGATTCGAGCCAAACGCCTTGAGATTGATGACGTCGTACCGCAGCACGTCCACCCGCTGGCCGGTGACCTCAATCACGGCGTAGCCCATGATCTGGGTGCCGGGGTCGATGCCCATGATAATCTTGGGCAAGTCCAGGGGAAGCGGGGAGGGGTAAGTAGCCATGTCATACAAAGCTACACACATAAACCCGGAGCCGGTTCCCGGCGTCGTAACCTCAAGGCATGGGTTATCATCGGCAAGCTTGCCGTAACTGCCCTCACGCTCTGGCTGCTTTGGCAATCCGTAGTGGCCGATGCGGCTACTTCGGCGGCCTGGCGCAGCCTAGTTACGGCCGCACAGCGCGGTCCGGCCATTGCGGCTCTGCTGCTGGTGCCGCTGAACTGGGCGCTGGAATCGTGGAAGTGGTGGCGCCTGGCGCAGCATCTGGAGCCGGTGTCGTATGCCCGGAGCTTTCGGGCAGTATTGGTGGGGCTCACGCTGGGCTTTGTAACGCCTAACCGCATGGGCGACTACGCCGGACGTTTGCTCGAGCTCAAAAACCGCCGTCCCGAGGCCCTGGGGGCCGTATTTCTTGGGCGATACTGTCAGTTAATCATTACCGTATTAGCCGGGTCGGTGGGGGCGTTATATTTCCTGGCCCGCTACTTTGATGCTGCTTATCCAGCCGTGATGCTAGGCTTGGTGGTAACGGCCATCCTGGGAAACGCCCTGCTGCTTTTACCGCTGTACCGCAGCCGTTACCTGCTGGAAGCTATTCTGCAATGGCGGTTGCTGGCTCGTTTTCGCCGGTATGTAGCCAATTTGCCGCATTACCCGACCACCGTGCTACATCAGGTGTTGCTGATTTCGGCCCTGCGCTACGGCGTATTTACCGCCCAATTCGGCTTGCTACTTTGGGCGTACGGCGCTACGGCTCCGGTTGGGCCCGCACTAGCCGCCATTGCCGGCACGTTTTTGCTGAAGTCGCTGGTTCCCTCGCTGAATGCCCTTACCGACGTAGGAGCCCGGGAACTGTCGGCCACCCACCTATTTGGCTTATTAGGCCTGCCCATGTTACCCGTGCTGAGTGCCAGCCTGAGTTTGTGGGTGCTCAATATTGCCCTGCCTAGCGCCGCCGGCTTGCTGTTTGTGCTTCGGCTGAAAGTCATTCGGCGTAGCCACAAGCGGCGCAAAGCACAGCAAGCCCCATGAGCCTGGCCGCCTGGCTGGGGGTGGCGGGATGCCTGCCTGCGACGCTTTACGCCCTGACCTACTGGAAGTACCGCCGAGCCTGGCAAAGCATTAATGGCCAACCGAAAGAATCAGAATCCGCTGACGGGCTCACGGCCGAGGCTACCGGCAGTGAGTTGGTGGTTTCTGTCATCATAGCGGCGCGCAACGAAGCGGCCATGCTCCCCGCACTGCTGGCCGATTTGCGGGCGCAAAACTGCTTGCAATCCAGCTGGCCTACTCGGTTTGAGGTAATCATTGTCGACGACCACTCCACCGACGCCACGTCCGAGGTGGTGCAGGCAGCGGCGGCCATTAGCCCGTTTCCGCTTCGACTTTTGTCCCTAGCTGAACTGCCAAACCAGCCTACCGGCAAAAAAGCAGCGGTGGAAGCGGCTTTAGCGGTAGCGCAAGCCCCATGGGTGCTCTGCACCGATGCCGATTGCCGGGTATCGCCGGGGTGGCTGGCGGCTTATGCTGAGTGGTTTGCGGAGCTTCAGGTTCAGTTTGTGAGCGGGCCGGTGTTGCTGGAAGGAGCGGGGCTGCTGGCCGACTTGCAGGGCTTGGAGTTGGCGGCACTGGTAGCCACGGGAGCTGCCGGCATTGCACTGCAGGCCCCCACTATGTGCAACGGCGCCAACTTGGCCTATCGTCGAGCAGCCTTTCAGGCCGTGGACGGCTTCCGCGGAAATGACCACGTGCCCAGCGGCGACGATGAATTTTTGCTCCACAAAATCAGTAAGCGCTACCCGCAGGGCATTCGGTTTTTAAAGGACCCTGCCGCGGTGGTGCGTACCGCCGCGCAGCCCACATTGCCGGAATTGTTGCAGCAGCGTGTACGCTGGGCCAGCAAGTGGCAGCATTACCAAAGCCAGGCCTCACGCTGGCTGGCCCTGCTGGTGCTCGGCGCCAACCTAAGCTTGTGGCTGCTGCTGGCGCTGGTGTACTGGCACCCCGTAGCCTGGCCCTTGGTCGTAGCGGGATGGACGCTGAAGCTAGGTGCCGATGTGGCTTTTCTATTACCCGTACTCTCGTTTTTTAAGCGGCGGCGCTGGCTTGGCTTAGTGCCCCTGCTGCAGCTTGTGTACCCACCATACGCGCTGGCCGTAGGCCTTCTCGGCCTCCGCGGTGGCTATCGGTGGAAAGGGCGCACCGTGGCCCAAAAAAACCAGAAAAAGCTAGTGAGCTAACAGGTCGGGCGGTACCTTTTGGCCGATTCCTTACGTGCCACCTAATCCCGTTTCGCTATGTCCCGTTCTGCCCTGGAGCTGGTATTTCCGGCCGCTGCATTTCTGCTTGTTTGCAGCCTCGTGGTTCTGTTTCTGACCGCTACTGGCCTGATGACCGGTTCACCTGAAACCGCTCAAAATCAGCTGCCATCCAACACCTCTGCAGGCGCCGCTGATTCTACTCGGGCATCTGTAATCCAACTAGACCCCGAGCAAGCCGAGGCCGTTGCGGCCGGCGACGCTCTTTTCAAAGGCAACTGCGCTCAGTGCCACGCCATCAACGAGGTGGTGGTAGGTCCCGCGCTGGCGGGTGTTACAGAGCGCCGTTCGGGACCTTGGCTGATCAAGTGGGTGAAGAATTCCAGTAAAATGGTTGCCGGCGGCGACGCTTATGCAGTAGGTGTTTTTAACCAGTATCAGAAACAGCAAATGCCCAGCTTCGCTCTGACCGACACGGAGATAGAGCATATTCTTAAGTATATCGAGTTTGAGTCCGGGCGCTCAGTCTCGGCAGCTTCGGTTGCCCTGGCCGCTATCGATTAGCCGCCCGGCGCCAGTCCCGCTAAACCCATTTGCTTCGCTTTCCTGTTTGCTGATGATACCTTTGTTTCCCATCAGCCCCACCACCGTGACCGACGCCGAATTCGATATCCTCGACGAGCTCTATTTCGTCACTTCTTTTTCCGATCTGGGCCAGCGTACAAACCTCAGCACCGCTGAGCTGGAGCAACACCTGCGGGGCCTGCTGGAGCAGGGCCTTATCCGTTGCTACTGGCCCGACCCCGATACCGAGCTGGCCTATGAGCCTACCTCGTTTGGCGCTGTGCGACAGGATTGCTTTTTCCTGGCCTCGAAGGAAGGTCTGTTGAAACACAACACCCGCTAATGTCGGCGCCTGCTGCCCCGCCTGCTGTGGCGCCGGTGCGTACGCCCGGCTACTACGTGCGCCAGCGCCTGCTGCGCAATAAGCCCGCCATGGCAGGCTTGTTGTTCATTGCACTCTGCACGCTCGTGGGCTTGCTGGGCTACCTGGTGCTGCCTGATAGTACCCCCAATGCCAACAACAGCCTCGTGCAGCTGCAAAAGCAAGCGCCCGGTTTCCGGGCTACCATTCTGCGCCTGCCGCTCACCGATTCCGTTGCCGAGGAGCAGTCGTTAGTAGGAAGCTGGCTGTTTGGCACTCCGCTTCGCTATGAGGAGGTGCCTATTGGTGGCTGGCGCGTGAGTGGCGATACGCTCGTGGCGCAGCCCTTCCAAGCCACCGGCACGCTGCCCGAACCCGAACGGCGCTACTTGCTGAGCCGGGTAACCGGGCGGCAAGGCCCCGCTGCGGAACTACGGCAGGTGGTGGAGCAAGAGCACATTCATCAGCGCACCTACTGGCTCGGTACCGACAAAGCCGGCCGTGATGAGCTGAGCCGCCTCTTGCTCGGCACGCGCATTTCACTAGGTATTGGTCTGGTAGCGGTGCTTATTTCGCTGGTTATCGGTGTGGCCGTAGGGGCCATTGCCGGTTATGCCGGCGGCTGGCTCGATTCGCTGCTGCTCGGCGTCATGACGGTGGTTTGGAGCATACCGGGCATTATGCTGGTCATTGCTATTTCGCTTGCGTTTGGCTCCAAAGGCGTCTGGACGTCCTTTGTGGCTGTGGGCCTTACGATGTGGGTGGATGTGGCGCGCGTGGTGCGCGGACAGATGCTTAGCCTACGTGAGAAAACTTTCGTGGAGGCAGGCCGCGTATTAGGCTTGCCGACTAGTCGTTTGTTGGTGCGACACTTACTGCCTAATCTACTCGGCCCGCTCATCGTTATTGCCACCTCCAATTTTGCGGCGGCCATTCTGTTGGAAGCTGGTCTGAGCTTTTTAGGCTTGGGGGTGCAGCCGCCGGCTCCTTCGTGGGGCCTGATGGTAAACGAAGGCTTTCAGCTGCTGGGCACCCGGGCCGGTTTGTGGCTCACGCTGCTGCCCGGTATGGCAATCAGTCTGCTGGTGCTTAGTTTTAACCTGCTGGGCAATGGTCTGCGCGATGCCTATGACCCCAAAACTCCCCTGTAGTGAGGTGGTGACATGGTAAAACGCTGAGTTTGATGTTTCAAATTCGTGCTTTACCCTGCTGAAAACACCAATTCACCAATTGACCTTTTCACTCATTATGCCCGATACCTTACGTCCGCTTACCAAAGAGGAGCACTTGCTGCTCAAGCTCAAGGAGCGGGAACTCGCGGCTCTGTTGGAAATTACCCAGTCCATCAACGGTGAGCCCAGCGACGAGAATCTATACAAGATCTTCCAGTTTACACTGCTAGGCCAACTCGGCGTGCGGCAGTTGGCCGTGTACGTAGTCGAGGACGAGCAATGGCGTTGCCCCGTTGCCTTCGGCCCGGGCTTGCCAGATTACCGCGGCATCGCGTTGCCGGAGCAGTTACAGCGCTTTCCGCCCGAGCACCCCGTTGCCGTTGCCGATCTGGAGCTTGGTTCACAGTGGGCCCCATTCGCTACGGTAATGCCCGTGCGGCAGAGCGACCAATTGCTCGGGCTGGTGTTTATCGGGCCATTGCACCAGAATTATACTGCCACCCTAGAAGCCCGCCGCGAAGCTGTAAGCTTTATTGAGTCGCTGAGTCAGATTCTGCTCGGCGCCGTATCGTCGCGGCGCTTGGTGCGCCAGCAAGTGCAGGCTGCGGCCGTGCGCAAGGAAATAGAAATTGCGCAGGAAGTACAGACCATGCTTTTTCCCAGTTCGCTGCCCAATGACGCATGCGTGGCCGTACACGCCACCTATGTGCCGCACACGGCTGTGGGCGGCGACTTTTACGATGTGGTGCCCATCAACAAGGAAAGCTTTCTGTTTTGCGTGGCCGACGTATCGGGTAAGGGAGTAGGGGCGTCGTTGCTGATGTCAAACTTCCAGGCTGGGCTGCGCACGCTGCTACGGCAGCAGGCTGATTTGGCCACCGTGGTAAGCGAGCTGAACAACCTTATCTTCCGCAACTCCGGCGGCGACCGGTTTATTACGGCTTTCTTCGGGGTATACAATCGCACTACGCGTCAGCTGGAGTACGTAAATGCTGGCCACAACGACCCGATGCTAATCCCCGACCTTGGCGATGGGCCCGTGCAATTGCTTAAGGACGGCACCATTATGCTAGGCGTGATGGACGAGCTTCCCATGCTCAAAGTGGGACGCCTGCAAGTGCCGCAGCACTGCCTGCTGCTTAGCTATACCGATGGTCTGACCGAGGTTTTTGACCAGGAACAGGAGGAGTTTGGTGAGGAAGGCGTATTGCAGACGCTCACCCAGAACCGCTACCTGCCGCTTCCCAAGCTTCACGACGAATTGCTGCGACGAATTGAGGCGTTCAATGCCAATGGCACCCATTTCGCCGACGACATTACCGTCCTCAGCTGCCGGTTTCGGTAGAAGTCATGACAGTAGCTCCTGCCATTTCGGAGGTAATTAGCTGCATTCGGCTTGCTTTGGATGACGCGTTCAGCCGGCTGGATCAGTGGTTTGAACTGCCTGCAGCTGAACGTAATTTACGGCCCCGTAGCGGAGGCTGGACGGTAAACGAGGTGTTGGAGCACGTGGCTCTTACCAATCATTTTCTGCTGATCCTCATAGATAAGGGCAAAGCGAAAGCCCTGAAGAACCAAATGGGGCTTGATCTGGCTACCGAACTGGCTCAGTACCAGTTTGCCGATGTCCGCTTAGAGGAGATAGGCCTGCATAAAGCCTTTGATTGGATGCGGCCTGAACACATGGAACCGACCGGTGAGAAGCCCTTAACCGAAGTAAGGCAGCAGCTACAAACGCAGCAGCGGCACTGCCATGAAGTGCTCGATCAGCTGTCAAACGGAGAAGGCATATTATACCGTACCACCATGAGCGTCAACGGGCTTGGTAAAACAGATGTGTACCAGTACGTCTACTTCTTGGCTATGCACGCCGAGCGCCATCTTACCCAACTCCGGCGCATCCAGGACGAATACCGCGCTCTGGCCTGAGCGCTACGCGGCGGTTTCTTCAGTAGCTGCTGCAGCGGGCGTGCCCAGCCAACCTTGGCATTTGATCAGCACCGCTATGCCGATGAAGAAGAACGAGCCGATTTTATCGACCTCGATTAGCTCGTTCAGCGTCAGGTGGAAAATGATAACTACCAACGAGAGAAGGGTAGCTAGCAGCACCATCCGGATTTGTGGCTGGTTGATGGCCCGGTGATACAGCCGCTCGCCCATCAGCAGAATAGAGCAAATCAGCAGGGCAAACAAGGCAAACCCCGGTACGCCTTGCTCTGCGAGCTGCAGCAGAAAATAGTTGTGCGTGGTAGACTTTTCGGGATTATCGCTGACGTAGGTCCGAAAGCTCTTAACCGTGTAGCGCTTATACTCCGGGTAAAAGGTCGACGGGCCACTTCCGGTGAAGGGCTTATCGCTGACCATGCGCGCGGCGGCCACCCAGCGGTACACCCGCTCCATCCCCGAAACGTCTTGCAGCTTATAGGTAGCTTCGAGGTGCTTCTCAAAGTTCTCGCCGTTGAAAATAGTCTTCTCGAAGTCCGGCGCATACAGCATGTAGTTGTTCTGCTGCACGAAATAGCTGGTAGCTGCAGTTACGCCCACAATGGTCGCAACGATAACCCACCGCGTAAGGCGCATCCGCACGACTACGTAAAACATGGCCGCAATCGGAATGGAGAGCATGGAGGCTCGGGTGTACGAAGTAACCAGCCCAAATAACAGTAGCCCTACAGCTACTCCCCAAACCATTCGCCAGGGGCTGGATAAAAGCCGAGACTTGGAAGCGTAGTATGCGTACGGCAGTAGCAGCGCCAGCACCGTCGCGTAACTCACGTGGTTGATGTAGAAGGGCTGAACCGACCAGTTGATATCAGAGAACGTGAAGCCGCGGCTGGCGTGACGCAGGCCCGCCCAAACCACCGTAATGCATGCTCCCAAAGCGTGGCAGCCGGCCACGCGCCATACGTCGGCGGGGCGCCGCACCAGCAGCAGTGTCACAAACAGAAACGGCCCGATGTACCACAGCTTGGCGAGGATAAATTTGATGGACTTGACCTTATCCACTGAAAAAAGCAGCGAGATAGAAGACCAAAGCAGCATCAGACCCAGTAGAGCTACCAGCGGGTGCAGGGCTTCACGGCGCGTGAGCTTGGTATTGCCCAGAATCGTGTTCAGAATCAGGCAGGCCAGCACCACCAGCATCAGCGGCTCGGAGGGTATGTCCATGCTCAGGCCACCCGGTAAACCGATTTCCCTGGAGAAGGCGAGGGTGCTCAGCAGCAGGTAATAATACCAGCGCCAGTCAATGAACGCCACAGCTACGCCTAAGGTCAAACCTATAGGCAGCAAGGCCAGAGGCGTTTGGTACAGCATAGCCGTAGCACCGCAGGCCATGAGCAATACAATGAAAACAATAAACCAGCGCTGCGCCGGGTCTTGCGGCAGCCGCGTCAGCAATGCACGTGCGGGGCGGGCTGATTCCATACCAAAGCCGGTTAGGCGTATTGGGCGGTGCGCGTCAAGCGGCGATACAGTTCCAGCAGCGTGATGAACACGATGGACAGGCCCAAAGTGATGATGACCGACGAGGCAACGATGAGCCAGCGGATCGGCTGGGATTTGCGAGCGGCCGGGTAGGCCTTTTGCACCAAGTACAGCGACGAGATGCGGCCTTTCAGCGCCAACTCGGCCGTTTCGTAGGCCGACCGGGCTTCTACCAAGCGCTTCTCCACATCTTCAAAGCGGGCCACCAGTGTCGACACGGAGTCTGAGCCTGCGGCGTAGCTTTCCAGATTTAGAAGGTTGCCGCCATCGGCTGTGGTCAGGGCCCGTAGGGCGCGGCGCAGGCTGGCGGCTTGGCCGGCATTGCCCGAGCCTTCCGCCTTGCGGAGGGCGTTTTCGGTTTCGATAATTTCCTTCGCCAGGTAGCGGGATTCACGGTCCATGCCGTAAATACCGTAGCGGCGGCGGCTAGCTACCAGCGCCCGGCGGGTGTGGTCATACTCCTTATCCAGAAACTCGTAGCGGTTGCGGTACAGCGTAACCACGTTGCGGCGGTTTTCAATCGTCAACTGCTGGTTAAACGAGTCAATCACGCTCACCATCTCGTTGGCTACCCGGGCTGCCAACTCCTTATCGGTATCCTGGAACGTCAGTTCGATGGCGTCGCGATTGGTGCGGTTGAGCGACAGATTCGAAGTAAACTCGTCCATCACCTTTTCGCCCGCCAGTGGGTCGGCAGGGTCGATGTCGTAATGCTGAACTAAGTTGAATTTCTGCAGAATATGCGCCGCCACTGGCTGAGAGTTGCCAATAGTAATGATGCGGTCCAAGTCCTCAGCGCGGTTGCTGAGTTCCACCTTACCACCTTCCACAATCCGGTCAGGATCAGACGTCTGCTGATTGGTGGGGTAAAAGACCGTCGTTGAGCGGTAGATGTTGGGCAATAGCAAAGCCACTATGGTACTCACGACGGCGGCCAGCGCCATAGCTCCTAGTACAAGTGATTTCCAACGACTAAAGATTGGCCAGAGACCCAGCAGCGAATACGGGCGAGCAGACATGGAACTAGTGCAAAAACGGCTGGCAGACCCGGGAGCGGGGTGGCAGCGAACGGGCAAAGCTACCAAAAAAGCCGCGATGGTGCTTGGTTTTGTAGCTTTGTCGGTCCACTCCCCAATTCCACCTCCATCAAACGCCTTTTTGGAAATATCAGTTTGGTAGTGCTGCTGAACCTGTTGGTTAAGCCGGCAGGGGTGGTGGTGGAGAACGTTGTGCAGGACCGCATCGGCCACGCTGCGTTCGGTACGTTCACATCGTTGCTGAGCCTGGCCACGGTGCTGGCCATGGTGTCGGACCTGGGCCTGACGCACCACAGCACCCAGCGCGCGGCCGCGGAGGAGGGCTTTATTGCCGATTACTTCCCGACGCTGTTGCCGCTGCGCAGCGGCCTGAGTGCACTGTTTCTGGCGCTGGTGGTAGGGGCCGGGTGGCTGCTGGGCTACCGGGGCCACACCTTATTGCTGCTGGCCCTGATTGGCAGTGGCTTGCTGCTGACGCAGTACGCGCAGTTTTTGCGTGGCGCTGTGCAGGCTCACGAGCATTTTAACATCGATGCGTTTCTATCGGTGCTGGAAAAGGTGCTGCTGCTGGGCCTGATCCTGGTACTACTCCCCATCGGCGTCACGCTCGACCGTTATGTGGGCGTGCGCACGGCCGCGGCCGCTTTTTCCTTTGTGCTGGTGCTAGGGCTGGTATGGCGGTTGTTTGGCCGCAGCCGCTTTCACGTGCGCTGGGACCACGCCCGCGAGTTGCTGAAGGGCAGCTTGCCGTTTGCTTTCATTGTGCTGCTCTACGGACTGAACGAGCGCGTCGACATGGTGATGCTGGAGCGCATCGCCTCGCCCAAGGAAGCCGGGTATTACGCGGGAGCTTACCGTTGGGTAGATGCCGTAATGATGTACGTCTGGACCATCATGCCGCTGTTCTTCGCCAAGTTTGCCCGCGCCATGCAGGACCGCGAAGAGCAACAGAAGTTACTATGGTTTGGCCAACGCATGGTGACAGTGCCCATGTTGCTGGTGTGCGCCTTCGTGCTGTTCCGGGGCGAAGTGTTGTTCTGGCAGTACCAGAACAGCTACCCCGAGGAACTGGCGCGCATGACGTTGTGCCTGAAACTACTTTTCGTCAATGTATTGGTGCAGGCCTTTTTTGCCCTGTATGCCGCTTTGCTGAACAGCACCTACTTTGTGCGCACCGTTAGCTGGTGGGTAGGGGTGAGTGTAGTCGTAAACGTCGGCATGAACCTCTGGCTGCTGCCCGAATACGGGGCCGTGGCGGCGGCGGCTAATACGCTGCTGTGCGCCGTAGGACTAGCAGCCGGCTACTTGTGGTTGGTACACCGGCGCAGCGGCGTGGCGGTGCCGTGGCTGCTACTGGCCAAACTGGCAGCGACTTTTGCGCTGCTCTGCGTGGTGTGGTGGGCCCTGCAAACTTGGCTTTCCTGGCCTTGGTGGCTGGAAAGCATAGCGGCCGGTATTAGCTTCGTGGCCTTGTTGATCGGGCTGCGTGTGGTGCCCTGGCAAGAAATTAAACACCTGAAGAATCAGCGGTTTGGCACGTAACTAGCCTAGCCATTGTCGGGCAGCAAGGCCGGCGTACCTATTTTTACTTTTGCATGAATGACCTTTTAGCCGCACTCGAGCGCGTAGAAAACCTTGCATCTGCTTCTAAGCTTCGGCGACTGCTGCACGCACCCGGCCGCTACCTCTACGCCACGCTGATGCGGCGACTGACCACTGGCCGCGCCCGCCAGGGGGTGAGACGCTCCGCGGACACGTTCTTTGGCACCCCCATGCAGGTGCTGCTGCCCGCCGGCACAGATATCTTCCTGCTGGGCGGCAAATCACATGATTCCGAAATTCGGTTGGCTCGCTTTCTGATTCGCCACTTGCAGCCCGGCGACTCGTTTCTGGACGTGGGCGCGCACTTTGGGTTCTTTGCACTGTTGGCTGCCCGGCTCGTGGGCCCCACCGGGCGGGTGCTGGCCTTGGAAGCTGCACCGCGTACGTATGAGGTGCTGGCCGCCAATGTAGCCGGCCTGCCCCAGGTGACTGCCCGGCACCGCGCCGCCGCCGCCACGCCCCACGAGCTAGTGTTCTACGAGTTTCCGCCACTCTACAACGAGTTTAATTCGTTTGACGTCAGTCAGTTTCAGCAGGAGCCCTGGTTTGCGGCCAATCCGCCCAAAGAAGTGCGCATTCCGGCTATTCCGCTGGACGAAGCCAGCAAGGAGCTGCCCACGCCGGCCATCATCAAAATCGACGTGGAAGGCGCCGAGTACCACGTAATCGACGGGGCCCGCCAGCTGCTAGCTGCAGCCCAGCCCTACGTGGTGATGGAATACGTGGAGCCCAAGCGCCACAATGCTGCCCACCGGCAGGCCCTGCAGCTGCTGGGGCAGCTCGGTTACGCGCCGCACATCATCACGCCCGCCGGCAAGCTGCAAGCCTGCCCCGACGTGGATGCCTACCTGCTGGCGCAGCGCCTAGATTCGGAGAACATCGTGTTTGTGAAGGTCTAACACTGCGGTTGCCGTGCACATTGCCATCAACACCCGCTTCCTGCTGCCCGGCGACCAACTCGAAGGCATCGGCCGCTTTACCTTCGAAACGGTGCGACGCATGGTGCAGCAGCACCCGGAGCACACCTTCCACTTGCTGTTTGATCGGCCTTTCGATCAGCGCTACCTTTTCGGCCCCAATGTGGTGCCGCACGTGCTCAGCCCGCCGGCCCGGCACCCATTTCTGTTCGTGGCTTGGTTTGAGGGCGCCGTGGCGACGTGGCTGCGCAAGCACCGGCCGGCTGTGCTGCTGAGTACCGATGGCTTTACCACGCTGCGTACCGCCGTGCCCCGCGTAACGGTAGTCCATGACCTGGCCTTCGAACACTATCCGCAGGACGTAAGCTGGCTGGTGCGACAGTACTACCACTTCTTCTTCCCGCGCTTCGTGCGGGCCTCGCGCCGCCTTGTGGCCGTGTCAGAAGCCACCCGGCAGGATGTAGTGAAAACCTACGGCATTCCCGCCGAGCGCATCGATATCGTTTACAATGCCGCCGACGCGCATTTTCGGCCACTTCCCGAAGCGGAACAGCCAGCCGTGCGGCAGCAGTTCAGCAACGGGCGCCCGTACATCTTGTTTGTAGGAGCTCTGCAGCCGCGCAAGAACCTGGTGAATCTGCTACGCGCGTTTGATCGGTTCAAGCAACAAACCGGCTCCGAAACGCAGCTGCTCATCGTGGGCCGCAAAGCCTGGAAGGCCGGGCCCATTTTCGATGTGTACCAACAGATGCAGCACCAAGCCGAGGTGCAGCTGACGGGTCGCGTGACCGATGCCGAGTTGGTGCAGCTTTACGGCGCGGCCCGTGCTTGTGCCTATGTGCCATATTTTGAGGGTTTTGGCATTCCCATCGTAGAGGCGCAGCAAAGCGGCTGTCCGGTACTGACTTCGAACCGCAGTTCTATGCCCGAGGTAGCCGGGGAGGGCGGAGCCTTACTGGCCGACCCATTTTCCGTGGAAGAGCTGACGGCCGCCCTCGTCCGGCTCGACACCGATGCTGGCCTACGTAATCAGCTGATACAGCAGGGGCTGAAAAATGCCCAGCGCTTCTCGTGGGATGAAAGTGCGCACCGGCTCTGGGCAAGCGTGCAAAAAGCTCTTGGCTAACCCCTGCATCGTGTAGTCTGAGCGCCGCAAGGACGCGTCATTTTCCTTTGTTTGGCCAATCACGGTGGTTTCACATAGGTGCCAGTTTAAGTACTGCGGATGCAGGCTGGTTGGCGGGAGCTGCCCTACCTTTGCCCTCCATACTCAGTTTCCGCTTTGATGCGTCTTCATCGATTGCCAGAAGTTATGCAACGCTGGCTGCCCGGCACCGTCTGGCAGGGGCCCGCTGCTGAGCGTACTGTATACCTGACTTTCGACGACGGCCCGATTCCCGATGAAACGCCTTGGGTGCTGGAGCAACTAGCCGCGCACGAGGCCAAAGCCGTGTTTTTCTGCGTCGGTGAAAACCTGGAGCGCCACCCCGACGTTGCCCGGCAGGTTGTGGACGCGGGTCATCGGCTTGGCAACCACACGCACCGGCACCTCAGCGGCTGGTCGACGTCCCGCGGTGAGTACTTCAACGACATAGCCCGCTGCCAGCAGTTGCTCACCGATCTGCAGCCCGCAGGTCCGCACCTTTTTCGTCCGCCCTACGGCCGCATTACGCCCGCCCTGAACCGGGTGCTGCAGCCCTGCTACCAGATCATCATGTGGGATGTGCTGACCTGCGACTACGACCGCCACTACGACCCCGACCGCTGTCTGCGCGACGCCTTGCGCCTGACGCGCCCCGGCTCGGTGGTGGTGTTCCACGACAGCCTCAAAGCCAGCCCCAACCTACGCTATGTACTACCGCGCTACCTGTCGGCGCTGGCCGCTGATGAATATCGGTTCGAGCTGATAGGCAGCTAGATGGTCGCTAACTGATAAGATTATTAAGGTTTGATGCTGCACGCCACTCTAATCAGCTATTTCATCGTTTGGTTTGGCGTCATGCTGGGTTCGTGGCTGTTGTTTGTGCGGCGCCATCCTCCGCGGGCTCAGCCGCTGGCCAGCCCGCCCCGGGTAAGCATTCTTATTGCCGCCCGCAATGAAGAAGCTGCCATTGGCCGATGCCTGCGCAGCATTCGTCGGCTGGCTTATCCGCCCGGGCAGCTGGAAGTGCTGCTCGGCGACGACGGCAGTACCGACGCTACGGCAGCCGTGGCGGCCGCCACCATGCAAGGCTTTGCCGGCACGTTCCGCATTGTTCCCATCACCGACACGCTAGGCACGGCTCGTGGCAAAGCCAATGTGCTGGCCCACTTGGCGCGGCAGGCATCTACCGATTATTTTCTCATCACCGATGCTGACATAGCTGTGCCCACCACTTGGGTGCAGGGTCTGCTTGGCTTTTTGCGGCCCGGCATGGGCACCGTCACCGGTCTGACGGTGGTGCAGGGCCCGCGCTTGTTCGATCAGCTGCAAGGCCTTGATTGGTTGGTGTCGTTGGCCTTGGTGCAAATGGTATCTGACCGCGGCAGGCCCGTAACGGCCATGGGCAACAACATGCTCATCACCCGCGAAGCCTACGAGGCTACCGGTGGCTACGAGAACCTGCCGTTTTCTGTCACCGAGGATTATGAGTTGTTCCGGGCCGTGCTGCGCCGCGGCTTCGGCTGGATCAATGTGTTCGACCCCGTAGTACTAGCCGAATCATTGCCCATTGCCACCTGGGGCAAGCTCATGCACCAGCGCCGCCGTTGGCTGCGCGGGGTGGAAGCGCTGCCACTAAGCATTCGTTCGGGCTTGTGGCTGTACGCCGGGTTTTACCCGGCGCTGCTGCTAGCCGGCTGGCAGTGGGGCGCAGCCGCGGTGCTGGCCCTGCTCGCGGCGAAAGTCCTCCAGCAAGGCCTGATGACCATTAGTGCCTTCCGAAAGGCAGGTCTTGCTCCGCCGTTACGGTTGCTGCCCATGTTCGAGTTTTACACCGTAGCTGTCACCGCAGGCCTCGTTGCCTTTCGCCTGACGCGGCGCCCTTTCGACTGGAAAGGCCGCCAATACCACGAGTAGGTAAGTCACTGGCTTGCTTTAAAATTCATGTGATTCCGAGCCACGGCGCGGGTACCATTGCATGGCAAGGCTGCCACGACAAATCCGCGCTGTAACCACGACGATGGCCCTGTGGCGTATGTCTTCCTAGAGGACCATGGAAGCACCAACGCCCGCCAAACCGTTTCTTTGTAACACGGCAATCGTCCTCGAAATCTGTACAATCCGACAAATCCGCTCAAATCCGTGATTCTGACCGATTCCCACGCCCACATCTACGCCGAGCAGTTCAAAGAAGACCGCGACGCAGCCCTGGAACGCGCTTACCTCGCCGGCGTCGCTACCATCGTGATGCCCAATATTGACCACACGAGCATCGACATCATGCTCGAAACGGAAGCTCGTCACCCCAAGCAATGCCACGCCATGATGGGGCTGCACCCCACTTCAGTGGGCAAGCATTTTGAGCGGGAGTTGTATCAGGTGGAAGAGTGGCTGGGCAAGCGGCCGTTTGCAGCGGTGGGGGAGTGCGGCATTGATCTGTACTGGGACAAATCCTTTTTTGCGCAGCAACAGGAAGCCTTGCGCATTCAGCTCGAACTGGCCAAAAAACACCAGCTGCCCATTGTGCTGCACACCCGCGACGCGTTCAAGGAAACAGCGGAGCTGGTAGAGGCGGCGCAGGACGATACGCTCCGCGGCGTGTTTCACTGCTTCTCCGGCTCCCGCGAAGAGGCTGAACGCGCTATTAAGCTGGGGTTTAAGCTCGGAGTTGGGGGAGTAGCTACATTTAAAAATGGCGGGCTGGACCAAGTACTGCCGCACCTGGAGTTGGAGCACCTCATGCTCGAAACGGACTGTCCGTACCTGGCGCCGGTGCCGCACCGCGGCAAGCGCAACGAGCCCAGCTACCTGCCGCTGGTGGCGCGCCGCGTAGCCGAGCTGATGAAAAAAGATGTGGAGGAGGTGGCCGAAGTCACGACCCGCGTTGCCCGCGAACTGTTCAATCTGTAGCGCCGTGGCCGAACAATCCCTGGAGCCCATTAGCATTGTAGAGGTGGAGGACGTGCCGGCCGGCCAGCAGCCCGTGGCGTCGGTGCTGGTGGTGTATACCGGTGGTACGGTGGGCATGTCCGTGAACAAGCGCGGCGAGTTGGTGCCGATGAAATTCGCCCAGATCCGCAAGAAGGTGCCCGAACTGCGGCAGCTGGGCATGCGCATCTCCGTGTTGAGCTTGCCCGAACCCATCGACAGCAGCAACGTGACGCCCGCGGAGTGGCTGCAGCTGGCCAGTATTTTGCAGGAGTATTACCACCACTACGACGGCTTTGTGGTGCTGCACGGCACCGATACCATGGCTTATTCGGCGTCGGCATTGAGCTACCTGCTCGAAAATCTCGGTAAGCCGGTCATTTTCACCGGGGCGCAGGTGCCGGTGGGCCGTATTCGCACCGATGCCCGCCGCAACCTCGTGACGGCGCTGGAAATAGCGGCTGCCCGCCACCCGCGCGCCGGCACGGTGCGCGTGCCAGAAGTGTGCGTGTTTTTCAACGACTTGCTCATTCGCGGCAACCGCGCCAAGAAAGCCGAGAGCCAGCTTTACTCGGCTTTTAAAAGCGAAAATTACCCGCCGCTGGCCCGTGCCGGCATCGAACTGGAATTCAACGACAACCTCGTGCGCCTGCTGCCCAGCAGCCCGCTGCGCGTGCACCAGGCGCTGAACGACAGCGTGGCCGTGCTCAAGCTATTTCCCGGCATAAACGAACGCATGGTGCGCGCCATCCTAGAATCCGACGGCCTGCGCGGTTGCGTGCTCGAAACCTACGGCTCCGGTAATGCACCCACGTCGCCGTGGTTTCTGCAGTGCCTGCGTGACGCCCAGGCCCGCGGCGTGCAGATTCTCAACGTGAGCCAGTGCGAAGAAGGCCGTGTGATACAAGGCCGCTACGAGACCAGTGCCCACCTCACCGACCTGGGCATCATCGGCGGCGAAGACATTACTACTGAGGCCGCTATTACCAAGCTGATGTTCGTGCTGGGGTTGGGTTTGCCGGACGCGAAAATCCGTGATTTGCTTACCCAGGACCTGCGCGGCGAAATATCCTTGGGGCAACCGACCTCGCACGGGTTGCGTTTCTGAGAAAAGCCGCGTTACTTTGCGCAGCTTTCCGCATCCAGAGAGGTGTCCGAGTGGTCGAAGGAGCACGCCTGGAAAGTGTGTATGGCCCAAAAGGTCATCGTGGGTTCGAATCCCATCCTCTCTGCTGAAAACCCCGTTTCTAAACTAGAAACGGGGTTTTGTCTTTATGGGGGTACAGCTAGGGGTACAGGTGGCACAAAACAGCCCAGTTTCGTATATTTATAAGCCGCCGGGGGTCAGTTGCCAGCTTGCCACCGGAAGGCTAAAAAGCCCCGCCGCCTAGTAGATAGGAGCGGGGCTTTTCTTGTGCTGCTACATGGTCAGAAAAAAAGATGTTTTTGACCGTGCATTAGCTACACTTGCTGCATGGTTTGTTAATGCTGTTGCAAATAGCTGCTGAAAATACAGCAGGCTTACCGCTTAAAAACTAAATGTTTTGCGAACCGCGCTGGTCCATCTAGGTACTCCGTATCAACAACTAATCTATCTTCGGTCAGCTCCTGAATCTTCATGGTCTCTGTGCCCGAGCCAGGGGGCATATCGTAAGTGATTGTTTTCCCATCACGTTTATACGTGATTTCCCCACTAGATCGGTAGGAAGCGTCATAAAACTGAAGGTGCTCTTTCTTTATATCTAGAGCAGCTATAACTCCTAATGGCGCAATGTCGCCTTGCACCCTACGCCCGTCGCTCCAACGGCTGTCAAAGGTTCCAGAAACAAAAGCCCATCTGTGATACAGTTCTTTTGGCCGAACTCCGTCTTTGTGGCAAGCTACAGTGCAAAAGAGTAAGGCAAGAAGTAAAAACTTGTAGGTGTTTCTCATAGAGAAATCGATTGACTCTCAAATATACTTGCCAGCAGCACTGGTTTTCGCATGCCTGCTTCCCGCCCGCACATTCTACTAAGCCACCACTTCTACCGCGCTACCTCCAGCTCGCTGTATCTGATTGCTCCGCATCCGCAAGAGCCGGCATGGATGGCTAAGCGAGAGATAATAGCCAGGGGCAGGGAGGTACTGTTTTGTGACGCGCCGCACCGGGCCAAGTTGTACCGACTAGTGAACTGGGTAGGGCAGCACAGCAACAGCGCGGGCTTCTAAACCGGTGCGGGCTTTACAAACTACCAGCGCGTTGATGAGCCCATGCGTGGCGTGGGCTCGGTGCAGGAGTCCTGGGCTACGGCCGTGGCAGCGCTGGGCAATCCGGCTGAAGTGCTGGTGGTGCGGGTGTAGATCATTTAATAATTAAATATTTTGATATTAAACTGTTATATAGCGCCTACTGATCAGCTTACGATATCTACTACCTAGTAAATGAAAAAAGTCTACGCGCTCGTTGTCGCCATTCTTATTCCAGCGCTTTCCATGGCTCAGTCGGTCGGTATCGGAACCGCCACGCCCGCGCCCAGCGCTGCTCTGGAAGTGCAGAGCATTCATAAGGGGGTACTGTTGCCGCGGTTGACGGATGGGCAGATGCAGTCCGTGACCAACCCTGTGCCTGGCTTGCTGGTTTTCAATACCACGGCCCAGAAGTTTTATGGCTACCAATTGACCACCACCGGATCCCTTACGCAAGACGTCGGCGGGTACAGTGCCAGCGCTTCCCCCATGGGTGGCTATGGCCTAGGGCAAAGCTTTCTCCCGCTGGGAAACCTGAGCTTATCATCTATTACGGTGTACGTTGCTAATAGCGGTTTTAGTCGCGTCGGCGAGACCCTGATCCTGCGGGTGTTCCGCTTTGCGCACCCCCACATTACGGTACTGGGTACCGCCTCTGAATACGCCACGTTGACAAGTGACTTCACGGCCGTAACCTTCTCGCTGCCAGATATTCCGTTACTGGCCGGGCAACAGTATTCTTTCGATATCTTCACCACGGTCGGCAACGTGACAGTAGAGGCGGGTCAATTCAATCCCTACGCGTCGGGTAATGGTATTGTGATTCCTCCCCACTTATATTCCTACCCCACATCCTACGACCTGCGCTTCAACATAGCCTACCGCACGGGATCATGGGTGCCGCTGAACTAAACCTGCTTATAATGGCGGCAGCTGCACGTAACAACTGTAGTGCCCGTCGAGGTACTCGGTGCTGGTAAAGGCGTTGGTGCGGTAGAGCGTGGATTGGTGCTGGTTGTAGTACGCTTCCGCAAAAAAGCCGCCGGGCATGTGGTAGAGCCCGATGGCGTCCTCTTCGTCGTAGCGCGTCATCAAGAACGTGCCCTCGTCCCAGATAGCTTGGCACTGGTCCGACAAGGCCAAGGCGCGAAAGGCGTAGTGGCTGGTGGGCATGGCTACTGCGGTTGGTAAGCCTTAGAGGAACCGCGCCCGGCGCGTTTCAGGGCTTCAACCTCCGCCGGTGTACGCGGCGGATCCATGTTAACCCAGCCCAGCTTCCGGCCAAAGAACAGCGCGGCGACGGCTACCACAAGCAGCCAGAAATACACCTTTAGTTTGTTGTCGGACCAGCCGCCGGGGTTGTAGCTCATGTTGGGTCGCTAACGCTTCTGAATGAACGCAGTAAGTGGTGCCACTGAAAAAGAAGCGAATGGCAAGGGTAATAAATTAGATGCCGAATATATTCTTTAATCTTAGGCAGTAATCAACCTCTACAAACCAGTTGCTATGAAACTGTATTACTCTACGCTCTTGGTGGGCAGTGTGTGTGGCGTGTTACTTGGGGGCGTGACTGAGCAAGCAATGGCCTATGGGTCCGGAAGCGGTCCGGACGGCAAGGGCAAGAAGCGCGGCGATGACATGATCAAGGTAAGCGAGGCCTTCCCGCAGGTCTACAAGGCCACGCAGGACGCGCTGAAGGCCGCCGATGAGCTGGCGGCTAGCACGGGTAGCAAAGGCGACACCCTTGATATCAAAAGCATTGACTTGTCCTTGGCCACGACGGTAACGACCTCGGGAGAACTAGGAATCAAACTGTGGGTAGCCAATGCCAAACACGCCCGCGCGTGGGAGCGCGGGCAGGAAGTCACGTATTCGTTTACCAAAGCGGACCCAGCTAAACAAGCCTTGGTAGCGGACTCCGCTGCGTTTCCTAAAAAGGATGTCGAAATGTACCAGAAATACTTGGTGGCAGCGATTCTCCAAGCACGAGGCATCAAAGACATTGACCAGATAGGCCTTTCCGATGTGACGGTCAAAGTTGCTTTCTCTTTGACCAGGACATCGGAGGGAGGGTTCGAAATTGAACTGGCGCCGGTGACGCCGTCTGGAAAGGTGAGCCGGGAAAACAAAGGAGAACACTCGATTGAGCTAAAGTTGGTCAACAAATCTAGGGCGCACCGGTTGGCTTGGGCGGAAACCCAACGGACACGGTTGGCCCAAGCCAGCCGAACCGGCAAGCCTTGATAATGAGAGTAGATGCCGAACGTTTTTTGCAAAGGCAATGCAACACTGCGAAGGCACTTTAGAACAATGAATTCGAAGAATTGCCGCTGAACCAATTGCATCACAACAGACCCGCCCAAGTTGCGGCTTAGCTCAACAATCCGACGGAAATATTGCTGGTTAGGGTGTAGGCAACTTTGGCGTTTACCAGTGTCCTGCTTCAAGACAACCATACCTTCGTAATTCACGATCAACTGCCATTGACCAAGTATACTCATGAAATCATCCGCTCAGGAGGCATTTTATTCGCCCTCGGAAGACAAATTACGCGGCTTGGGATTTGCTGGAAAGCCCAATTTTTGGAATCGTGGCATACCTTACTGCAGCGATCAGGAAGTGCAATACGTGCGTTTGCATGAGGAAGAATGCAAGGTCGAACTGGTATTGGACCACGATAACAACAACTTATTTCGAAGCGGCCTCTTTCGCTTGCGATCCGAGGTTGAATTAGATAACCTTCTTTGGCAGTTGGGGTGGGCCGAACAGGAACAAACGCTTGATAGGTATCAACCAACGACTGAAAAGATGGCATCACTTGGCTTTGAGCCTGGCTATCAAAGTGAGGGCATGCGCAAGTGGGAGCGATACGATGAGGAAAGCGGGAGGGAGCAAGAAGTTGTGTGGCGAACACAGGGGGACATTCGATTATCTAATGGGTCACACGGATTTAAAACGCTAAACGACATAACCGTTAGAGTTCGTGATGAAGCAAGTTTCGATCTACTCCTGTGGCAACTCCATTGGACAGACATTGAACCCGTAAACAAAGCAGATTAGCTCACTCCACCCAGCGCTTGAACACGAAAAAGGACCACTCCGAAAGGAATGGTCCTTTTCATTATGTACGAAGCGTGCTTTGATGCGCCTGCAGCTTCATCTGTATGGCTTCTAACTGCTCCAACTCTTCGTCAGTCAGAATGCTTAGATCATACTGCGGTTGAGCACTGACCGTAGCGTTTACATCAACAGCCGACCGATCTTTGTACTTATCGGGCCGGTGTGCCTTTAGCAGCGTTACGGCTAGCGTATCGCTATAAACTGGCTCGTAGTAGGGCTTACCGGTTTCGGGGTGAAGTATCGGCTTGCCGTCTTTAGTAAACTGATAGCTGATGTTTGCGCCTTTGGCCCGGGCCCAGCAAGCTTCTTCCAAGCTGTCTACTCCTTTCTCTAGCGCCTCTTCCCATTCAACGGCAAACTCTGGATCAGCTTTGCGGCAGTGGTTAGCCCATTGGCGGCTGATGCCGGCGGCGCGGGCGGCGGCGCTTACGTTCGGGGTGTTGGACAGCGCTTCCAGAAAAGGCTTGCGCCAGGTTGCCAGCGGCCGGTCTTCGGCGGGCTGGGGGAGAGTAGTTTCGTGATTCATGTTGTGAGTAATTAAAGCGTAGCGACCCGCGTGGCTTCGTTCATTTCTTGCTGCAGCGCCTGCCGTTTCAATTCTGCGTCGTAGCCGTATTCCAGCACGGGCGGCCCGTAGGCGGCAACGGTGCCGGTGTGTTGGGCAACCTGCCTCAGAATGGCGTTGGTTTGGCTCAACTGTTGTTCAATGGCTGATAGCCGGGCCTCACTGGCCGCGGCTGCGCTGGAGCCCACCAGGCTACTGGGTAGCTGCCCACCTTCAGCGTACATGCCAGCCATGCGGCGCGGCGGGGGCAACACCCGCACGGAAGCGGCGCGGTTCATCTGCTCCAGCACGGGCAGGTACAAGGCCGTGGCGCGGCGGTTAACGACAAACTCACCACCTTCCACTTCCACATTAGCGAAACGGCCCGTGCCCGGTATGCCGCCCTGGCTGTGCAGCGGTCCGCTAAGCAAGCCGCCCTTCTCCATCTTCAGCGTTTTGCCCAGTTGCCGGGCGCTGAGCACGGCGCCGGCAATGGCGGCTACTGAAGCCGCGATAAGGGCAAACGAGGCGGGCGGCGGAAACTCCGCGCTGTTCTTAACGGCCGTAATGGCTGCCTCCGTTGCTTTGGCAGCGGACGCTACGTTAGACGCCACGGCCGAAGCTGCGGAAAGTTGGGCGCTCTGCCTTTCGAGCTTGTGCCGCTCCTTTTCCTGTGCCGCAAGCTCCTTCGAGGCGGCGGCCTTCTCAGCCCGTAGCCGCTGCTCTTCGGCGCGCTCCTGACGCAGCTTGCCGATCAGGAAGTCTTTACGGGCGCCGCGGGCTGTCTCGAGCTGCTTCTCGGTTTCTTCAGCGGCCTTGCTGCGGTCCTGTAGTTGCCGGTCTATTTCGTCTAGCTTGGCCTTCGTGGTGTCGATTTGCGCGTTTACCGCCTCCATGTTAGCCGAGAGCAGCGACGTAGCCAGCGTGCTTAGGCTCTGGCTGATGCTGGCCATAGCTTGGCTCAGCACTTCTTTAACCTTGTCAACCTGATCAGCCCGCAAACCGAATAGGCTTACTAGCAGCAGGTCTTCGAAGGGCACCGACTGAGCTTTGGCAGCCGCGGCGGCGTCTGTGGTAACCTTCTCCAGTTGCTTCGGCAGCTCCTTTGCCAGCGGGGCAACGTTGAGCGACTTGCCGGCCTGCTCGGCGAAAGCGTCGGCTAATTGCTTGCGGGCCTTCCGGATGGTTTCGGCCGTCTCCAACAGCTCCAGTTCGTTTTCCTGCCGGGCCTTCTGCCGCTGGTCGAACGCTTCTGCCCGGGCTTGTTTGGCCTTGTCAGCAGCCTCTTTATCCTTATGCTCCCGTTCCTTGCGGGCGCGCTCGGCTTCGTCGGCCAGCTTCTTGTTGTGGGCTATTTCCAGCACCCGGATTTCCGACTGCTTATCAGCGTAAGCCTTCTTTTCCTCTTCGGTGTTCTGCTTCATCAACTGCAGTTCATCGGCGAGGGTCTTGCGCTTCAGGTTGTAGCTGTCTTTGCCAGCGGCCTCTTGCTCGGCAATCAGGCGCTTGTTGCTGTCGATGGTCAGCTGCAGCAGCTTATCAGCCCGCTCTTTGGCCGCTTCGGCAATTGACTCATTAAAGCCTTGGTTATAGGCCGCGCCGATGTTGCGCCCAATGGCCGCAGCCTTAGCAGCAGCGCTATTGAAGTCCCCGCTAAGCAGCGCGCCCACGGCGTCGCCTACGCCTTTGAAGCCGGCCAAAATGCCATCAAGTACGCCAGACGCTACGGCGCCTACCTTTTCAAAAATGGGCGTAATGCCTTTGACATTCGCCGTAAGCGTGTCAAAGTTGGCAATCAGCAGGCCGATGCCAATCACGAGCAGCCCGATGCCCGTAGAAGCAAGCGCTACCCGGGTAACCTTGCCGCTGGTGCTAGCCGCTTGCCCCATGCCCAGCCAACCTTTGGCGGCGGTTAGGGTGCTTTTCACAATGCCCAGCGTTTCGGAGTTCAGCGCCTTGCTGATGGACTCCACGCCCGACATGGTTACGAGCAAGCTTTGCAGCTTGGCTTCGTATTGCTCGGCTGATTCCTTGCTGAGCCCGCCGAAGTTCTGTGCCGCTACCGACATGATGGAGTAGCCGCCTACAATGCCGTTGGCGAAGTCGGAGAAGGCGCCGGCGTATTGCTTTACGTCGCCAATGGCTTCAACGCTGTCTTCTAACTCCTTCAGATAGGAGCGGGCACGGCCCAGCTTCTGGATAGCGGCGTCTGCTTCCGCGGAGCCCAGCACTACGAAGTCAAGCCCTGCTTCCAGGCGCTTGACTTCGTCGCGAAGTTGGGCAACCGATGCGGCCGCCTTTTCTCCGTTGACTTCAATGGTATAGGTGCGCGTCAGATTCGCCATGGCTACAGCTGACGCTTAAGGCGCTTGACTAGCTTCAGCGCAAAGCGACGCTGGGTGCGGCGCAAGCCTTTCGGCTGTGGCCCTTCCGTCATTGCCCGCTCTAGCACGGTCAGCACCTGCTCAGCCCCGTTGCGCACCGTCCGGTACGTATGAGCTGCCACAGCGTAGGGCGCTGCCTCGGCTACGAAGCCGCCCAACGCGGGCCACGCTACCGACATGGGCAGGCTTTGCAGGGCTTGTGCGGTGGCGGCTATGGTCTCATCAGTCAGCTTGGCACCCGCGGGCTTGTACAGCAGCGAGAGCATTCGGGCCACGCCCGCGGCGGACAGTTCCGGCGCGTCCCCCTTTTGGGGGAGCGCGTTTACCATGGCTTCGTATTGGCTGGCGCTGACGCGCCCTAAGCCGCCTGCGTACTCATACACAGTGCCCTCGTGCTCAAAATGGCGCGGGGCGTCCCCCTCGGGGAGCTTGCTGCGCAGGATGGGAGCGTGAAGCAGCAGCTTTTCAAGCAGCTCAGCATCTTCAGCGAAAGCAGCAGCCGGCAGGCCCGTAATGGCCGCGCCGCCGGCTTGGCGCTCTTTATCGGTCTTCGCCAGCGCTAGCAGGCTGTAGGCTTTCAGCGTTACGTCAGCCCAGCTAGAAGGCAGCGTGCCCGTGTGGTGGCTGCCGTCGTTGGCGGTAATGGTTAGGGTTTTCATTAGTGGAGTAAGTGGTTGATTGAAATGCGTGCGTTGGCGGAATTGAGGTAGCTGCCTTCTACACGCGCGTTGACGTGGCAACTGGTGACAAGTGGAAGGTTTGGTAGCGCCCCCTTATAGGGCTGTCAGGGGGCGCGGGCTTTATGTTTGGGCATAGCTTTGGCTGACTCAGATGTTAGCTGAGTCTGTAAGTGTCTGTCAATGTGTGGGTTTATTGTGCTGACTCACTTTCAAGGCAGCTTAAAAACTCTGGCTATATAATTTGTACTTTTACAATCTTGTGCGTATTAGAATAGGATAATAAATAAATAAAGTACAATACCCGAACAATTCTTAGGCGGCGAGTTTTGTAACAGGGTATTTCGTGAGTCAAATCATGTAAAGTTCTGTATAATAACTATTTGCCTGACTCGCGGCGATCTGAGTCGCTTGTAGGGAACGGCGGGAAGTAGTACCACTGATTGCGCCGGTCTACACCACCTAGCAGTCCTTTAGAGTTCCAACGCTGCTTTTTGAACCCAAACAGCTCCATCCACTTCAGGAAGATTCGCATGGTGAAGCGGTGCTGGTTTTCGCCAGCCACGTTGCAGTACTGCGCATAGAGGTCCGATGCCCACAGCTTGCCCTCGTCGGCTGGCTCCAGCGGCTGACTTGCTACTGCCCTTGCCCATGCCACGAACTCAGCGGACGTTTCGGTTTCAAGCAAACGCCCCTTTACAGCGGCTAACTCAAGTTTGATCAGTCCGCCTTGCTTTATATAGGCCTGTAGCCAGCCAATAACCAGGTTATCAAAACGGTTGAACTCGTCGCCGTCCCAGCCCTGCCCAAAGAAGTGGGTGCCGAACTCGTCAATTGGGGTATAGGTTGCCGAGTAGTGCGGGGCCAGCGGTATTTCGACCTTGCGCGCTTCGTAGCTGGAGCCTTGGCCCGCTACCATATCGTTGGTCGTAATGCAGAACTTCGGACTGCGAGAAAAGGGTATTTCTACCGGTAGTGCGTACTTACGGTTTATCACCAGATCATTGGTGATTTCCGTAAACATCTTGCTCAGCGAGAGCCGCCGCCCGGGCCACTCATCGAAATAAGTTACCCGCGTATCCTCCTGAATAAGCGACCAACGAAAGTCGTTTTCGAAGCTGAACGTAGCCCCATCAATCTTCGTGGTTTTCACCACTTGGCTAACCGCTTTCATCAGCAGGCTTTTGCCGGTACGCCCTTCCGCTTTGCCTTCGTGGCTGACCTCATCAACCAGGATAATGGCCTTGGCTTCCGTTTCGTTTTTGTAGCCGTGTAGCAAGTAGCCCATGGCTACTTGTAGCTGAAGAAGGCGCGCAGGGTCATGCGCTGTAATGTTCTGCATGAACCGATGGAAGTCGCACTGCTGAGCCGCCGCGGGCTCTAGCAACACCAGCGGGCGTTGGCAAACCTGCGAGGCCCATATAAGGCCTGGCAGCTCTTCATAGGGTCGCAGCTGCACACTATCAGGCGTTACTTCTACCCAGCCATTGCGATAGAATAGTCGGGCCGTAGTGGGCGTATCCCGTAAGAATTGCTCTGCCTTCAGACCGGGCAACAGTTGCAGAAACTGGCTATCAAAAATCTTCTTCTCCTGAGCGTGAATAAGCGCTGCAATATGCTGGCGGGTAATGCCATCAAAAGAAAACGGCAGTTCGTCAACGTAGCCCTTCACGAAGTCGATAACTTGACCACGATCATAGAGCGAAACGCGCTGCAACTCGATTCTGGCAGTGGTGTAGTCTTTGCCGCCGCGATACTTGCGAAAGCCATTGTCTGCCAAGAAACGCGTGTAGTCGGGAAGGTTTAGCGCCGTGCGCAGGTCTTTGTCCTTGCCAGGGTCAGTAACGGTCCAAAAGGTGAGCAGTGTAACTGGGTTGGCTAGGTCATGCGCCACCGCTTCCACGGCCGGCAAAAGCACGTCATAGGCTACGCCGCTCATCATGGCTACTTGGCCGGCTACGCTGGCCACGTTAGTAGCGGTCTGGTCATTCGTTAGCTTACCCCTAACGTGATGTTGCAGCGCTTCCGGTAAGATGGGTTTTTGCTGCCCAGCTGATAGCCCGTCTTCAATGGTCTTGTACGCGGCCTTTTGATCGTCTACTTGACGAGAATCAATAGCAGCGCGTAATGCTTCGCGGGCTTCGTGCACGGTTAAAAAGCCGCTTGCCACGTAGCCGCCACATAGGTAGGCGTACTTAACCAGGGTAGTATGCTTCGAACCGTCCGGCGCGCCGTTGATACGGTCCACAGCCATATCTAGAGCTGCTTGCCCGTGGCCTTGCCCTTGCCGGTTTTGATTCCAGGTAGCCCGGGCAACCGGTGCAGCTGGAGCAGGAACTCGTTGCGCTTCCTCTAAGACTTCTTCAAATACCTCAGCGGCTTCGTTTAAGTAAAGCTGTGGGTCGTCGCTTACAAAACGGTAGCGGCAAACGTCCTTGCACGAACTGTCAAGTTTAATGCTGAAATTTTCGGCATAGTAGCGAATCAGAGCCCGATAGCTGGCCTCGTGGTCGTAGTCCGGAATGCGTACTATAACACAGTATCCCAAACCGCTTGCACTGACAAAACCAGCATACGTGTAAGGATCCGCGTCAATGGCAGCTCGGTCGGTAGCTACCCGAAAACTCGGGTTGTCTTTGGCATCGATATCTAGCGCAACAAACCCACTGTGTTTAAGCAAGCCTTTCTTCTCACGGTGTGAGAACGTGCCGCTGGCTGTAAAGCCGGCTAAGCGGTTCTTGAACATGGCGCGCAACTCCTTCGTATGCGCTGCTCTCACAGCTTCAACATTAGACCGCCAGCGCCCGCTACGGATGCCGTCAAGCACTTCAAGCAAAGGCATGGCTTCGCCTGAATGGGGTTGGTTGTGTTTAGGATAAAACGATACCATGTGGAGAGAGAGACGAGCCGGTTAAAGGGCTCATGCAAGTTCAGTTCGAGGCGAGCATAGCGGCCTGTTGGCGGCGCTGGCGCTGCTGGGCAGGGAGCGGGAAGTACACGCGGTAGATAGTGCCGTGTGGAAACTCCAATATCTTATCGGTAAGCGTTTGCAACTGGGCAGGCTGGCAGCCCGGCAGTGTGCCGGTGATTGGGCCTACGCTGTGCTCTATGATAAGTGAGCCGTTACCGCGCCTCCCTTTTTTGCCTTCTACTATATCGTTGCCCACGATATGCCCAGCGTAAAGCGGGCCCGAAGCGCGGGGAATGGTAACCCCATCAGCAGTCGAGTAGCTTGGAAGCGTGCGGCAAACGGCTATAAAGACAAACTGACCAATAGGCAGTACGCCCCAATCAGCCTGTTCTACTTCTGCGACGCGATGAATAGCGCCGTTGTGCATTACGCGCGTGGTGCGGTTGGCGAGTCGAAAGGGATTAGCCACGGCGACGCCCTCCTTTCTGACTGCGCTGCTGGTTCTGTAGACTGCTCAGTACTTGGGCGCGTCGTATGTAGGACCGTCCGCCCATTTTGGAGAATGGAAGCAGGCCTTTGCGCTTCCAGTCGTGAATGGTGTGCGCGCTAACATCAAGCAGTTCGGCTGCTTGTTTAATAGTTAGCAAGTCGTCTGATTCCGCTGGCGGTGCGGGCGCGCTAACACCCGCTTGCTGCAGTTCTCGCCGAACCACAGCCCCAACCAGCTCACATAATTCTGCTGGCGTCAAGCCAGCCATAAAGAATTGAGTGCTCATGGTGCCTTAAGCCCTTCTTTAGTGAAGAACTAAGGCGAAGTAGGGGCTATGGCATGGGCGCAAATGGGCCGGCCCAAACAAGCCCAAAACAACCCCTACAATAGAGAGATTACGTGATAATAGTAGGAATTTCCTTTGGGCGGGTTAAGCCCTGGGTTGTCCTCGTTAAGTCGAGTCTTGCTGATATTTGTGCCAGGAAATGTGCTTTTGATAAGCCGCTCAGCAAGCATTGCAGGGGTACCTTCGACTATGTAGCCGTTGTTTTTTAAAGCCCAGTAGAGAGTAACCCATTCAGCAGTCTTTTGGGTAGCTGGTGCTTTCTTTGTTTCAAAGTTGAACAGCTTTAATCCATCCTGACCCAACACCTTATCAAGGCGCTGTGGAGTGAATCCGCCTGCTAGCAGCTCATAAAATGTATGAGGTGTTACCCTGGTAGATGCTAAAGCCTTTTTAGCTGAGGGTGTTGAGTTCCCCGAAGTATCACTCGTGGACTGGAGCAGATCCTCTCTCCGCTCAATTAGAAAAGCATGGTAAGTCTTGAAATACCAGTATTCATCTATTAGGAGCTTGATCTGGTAATCTTCATCTGTCATCTTTTCACCCTCCTGATCATGGTAAAAACCTAAGCCGATCTTATCCTGCAGCTCACTTATGTGTATAGCCTGCTCTCTTATGAGGATATCTATATAATCGCGCTCTGTCGCCATCATATGGCGTCGGCAAAAATCTTCTAGTGAAAATTGATAAGAGAGTTTTACTAACCATTTCCTGTGCTGCCTCGCGTGTTCTATCGGGTCCTCAAAATTACTAGGACCTGGGGGGCACTGGTACAGTCCTGTGGGATTGGTATTACTCATCAGCTTGCCAGCTAGCGATGTTAAAGGTTACAAGATAGCCCAGCAGTGCTCATCCCACCGGGCCACCATGCAGAGAAGTTTCAATTAGCCTGCTGTTGCTTCTGCAGTGTCCCGGGCCGCGTCGGCTAGTTGAGACCGTAACCGGTCTTCTTTGTCGAGCAGCATCACTTCGTTGCACCAGTGCACCTCTTGCCGTTCCAACTCCAGTACCCGCGCATCAGCCCGCTCCAGTAGCTTATCAATCAGCCTAGCGCTGGCCTTTTCGGGGCACAGGGCCGACACGGTGCCGCGGGCGGTGCGGAATGTTACTTCTACCGGCTCATCAAGCATAAAGGCACGCTGAATGTCGCGCAAGGTAGCTTGATGGGCACGGGCCTTGTCCAAGTACTCAACCGCTTCGCGCAGTTCTTTGTGGGCGTAGTTCATCGATGGAGTTGATTAGGCGTTAAGGGCAGATATGAAAGAGCAGGAGCCTTCTGCGTAAGCCTGCTGCAGCGAGTCTTCGCGCTCATTGCGGACGCGGTACACGTTGCGGAACCAGCGCTGCAGTCGCACAATGCAAGAGCACTCGGCAATGCTCTGCGCCGCGCGCTGGCGCTCGGCAGGGGAGAAGACCGGCGAGTCTTCAACCAAGGCTAGGACGTTCGTGCGCATCGAGCGCAGCGTAGCGACGGCCATAACGGCGCGGGCCTCGTCGTCTTTGACGCGCTGCTGCTCCTGCAGGAAGCGGCCCAGCGGCCCGCGGTACTTGGGAAGGGTGGCGGCAACCGTTAGCGCGGTTGCGGCGGTAGCAGTTTTCATATCTTTGTTGGTGAATGGTGAGGAATAGGAGTTAGCGCTCCTGTTTCTTGTTCTTTGAGGCCACTTGTTAGCGCGGGTGGCCTCTTTGTTTGTCTCTGAAGACATGACAAAGGTAAATGTTTTTCTTACTTAAGAAAATAAGTAAGAAAATATTTCCTTAATTATTTTATTAAGTAGGTTAAAAGGTAATCATTACCTTTGTTTGGCTATGGAAAACCAACCTAAGCGGCAAGGGCGCCCGCCGAAGCACCCGACTCGACTAAAGAGAGGGCGTACACTGTCTTTCACTGATGCAGAGTACTCAAAGCTTAGCAGGTTGGCTGAAGAGGCAAACCGTGGCGTAAGTGAGTACATAATTGAACGACTGGAGCTCGACAAGGAGTAGGCCAGTCTAGGTAAATGAAAACGCCCCACCAGCCGCAAAGCCAGTGGGGCGTTTGTTGTTTTAGCTTGCTGGAAAAAGGCCAACCTATGAACCTTACCCTAATCAACGGTCAAGCTTTTATTAGCCTAACCGAGCCCCAGGAGCATCGCATGATTCAGGCTGCAGCTCAGGCTTACGCTAAAGAAAAGGCAGAGCAGGACGTGCTAAGCACTGTGTATACCGTGGCTGAACTGGGTAAGCGCCTGAAGTGCGGGAAAACGAAAGCCTATGAACTGCTGCGGGCTGGATTAATACGCAGTCAGCTCATCGGCTCAAAGTATATTGTAAGTGAGACGGCGGTGAGAGAGTGGTTGGGGGATCTACGCCGCTGAACGAATGTTCAAGGGAACTAGTTTATTTAGCCAAAAAGACCAGGAACATTGCATAGATTTAAGCGCCCAAGCTGAGTTGAAAACACGCGGCGAGATGGCGCTTGGAACTTTAACTTACAGCCCAGTTCACTTAAGTGCTTCGTTATCTGGTATTCATCGTATAATGCTCTGTTTAATAACTATCAAATTTAGCAATGGCTTCCGCAGCTAACCAGCCCGTTAAAGTTTCTCCTGTTGTCCTAGCATGGGCTCGGGAAACTATTGGGCTAAGCCATGCCGATGTTGCCAAAAAGCTTAAGAAGAGTGAACAGGTTGTTGCCGAATGGGAAAGCGGATCACTGCTTCCAACTTTTTCGCAACTCGAAAAACTAGCCTACGAAGTCTATAAAAGACCTTTAGTGGTTTTCTTCTTGCCCAGCCCTCCGCAAGAGACAACTGTTAAGCAGGACTTTAGGACTATTCCTGATCAGGATATTTCTGCTTTATCGCCTCAACTTAGACTCTTTATCAGAAAGGCTAAACATCATCAGGTCGTACTCAGGGAGCTTCATGATGGGCGTAATCCATCCGAAGAGCCTATACATAAGACCTTGTCATATGTTGTGAAGTTTGACGTTAAACAAGCAAGCAGCCAAACCATACAATATCTTAATATCAATCGTGAGTCAAGAAGGGCTCTTCCTAGTCCAGCCGATGCATTTGATTTTTATAGAAAGGTAATCCAAGATAAAGGAATATTTGTTTTTCAATATCCACTCAAAGAAGTTAGAGGGTTTTCCTTAATGGATAAGGAATTTCCTGTAATAGTCGTGAATAGTTCAGATGCCCCTACAGCTAAAAGCTTTACGCTATTTCATGAGCTGTGTCATATTTTGTTCAATACTGGAGGCGTTTTCAGGGATTTTGTCACTGAAGAGTTGCTGCTTGAGCTAAACCATGTAGAACGCTTCTGTAATGAGTTTGCCTCGGAAGTGCTAGTGCCCTCGTCAGAAATGGCTGTCTATATCAATCGGGCACGTCAAACAGAGGGCTTTGAGTGGACAGAAGATGAAATTCGTACTGTCGCTTCTTACTTTAAAGTAAGTAAAGAAGTAATTCTAAGGCGCCTTCTTGATTTGAAGTTGACCAATAAGTATCACTATTCAAAAATGGTGAAGCGTTGGAATGATCAATATCGATTAGCTAAAGAGAATCGTAAAAAGAAGGATGGAGGCCCTCCCTACCAAACCCTTGTAATTAGCCATCTAGGAAAAAAGTATGTGTCAGAAGTACTCGAAAGCTACCACTCTGGTAGGCTTGATGTGGTTCGTGCTGCTAGTTTCTTAGGGGTTAAGGTCAATCAAGTTTCGAAGATTGAGGATAAAATGTATTAAAGCATGGGTTCAATAATTACTCAAGGATACGTTTTTGATTCGGGGCCTTTAATAATTTTGAGAAATTATCCTGAGGATATATTTCCTTCTTTATGGAAGAACCTGCACGATATGATAGCCGCTAAACAAGCTCGGTCGTGCAGGGAAGTATATAACGAGCTGACAAAGAAATTTGCTAAAGATGATGATATTAGCCTGTGGGCGAAAAAGGCAGGGCGTGATATGTTTCACATGCCTCACCCTGATGAGCTTGTAATGGTGTCCGAAATACTCAAGAAATTCCCCAATCTGGTTCAAGAAGATATATCGCTAGCAGTTGATCCTTCTGCAGATCCATTTGTAATAGCTCAAGCATCAGTGCACAACTGTGCATTGATTACGCAAGAGAAATTCAAGCCTAATGCTCCTAAAATCCCCAATGTTTGCAAACATTTTGGGGTCAAAAGCTTATCGCTTCACGAATTTTTCCGTGAGCGAGGTTGGAGATTCTGATATAAGCTACTTTGCCACTTTCAGCAACTCGGGCATCTCGTACACTTTGGCAAACTCGCGCTCTACCGCCTGCTCTGTGATGTTGACGTAGCGCTGAAAGGACTTCCACGTCTTGTGCCCGGTAATCTTCATTACCAGCTCAGGGCGTAAGCCCCGTTCTAAGCTGAGCGTAACGAACGTACGGCGGCCGGTATGGCAGCCTAGCTTCTCCCATTTCGGCAGCGTCTGGCTGGAGCGGTTGCCGCCCCGGTAGCGAATGATTTCAACCGGGTCCGTGATACCAGCCAGCTGCCCTAGTTCTTTGAGGTAGTCGTTTAGCTTCTGGTTGCTGATTAGCCGAACGCCACCAGCCAAGTATCGAGTAACGATGATGAGGGCCCGGGCCTGCAGGGGCACGGTTACTATCTCCCTTGTTTTCTGCGTGGTGATGCGCAGCGTATTGCCCCGTACGTGCTCAGGGCGGATGCTCACCAGGTCAGAGTAGCGCAGGCCTGTATAGCAGCTAAGTAGGAACAGGGCGCGGGCGTTATCGAGGTAGGAGCCTTTTAGCAGCTCCAGCGCTTCAAGTGCTTCAACTTCTTCAGCCGTGAGGGTCATAATATCGGGCTCACGTCGCTTCCAGTTTAACTTCTCCCAGCCTCTGGCCTCGGTGTACCCCCGGTCAACTGAATAGCGCATAAAGCGCCGCAAGCGGTCTATATGCTTGGCTATGGTGTTGTCCGTAAGGTTGGCCTTATCGAGTAGATAGGCCGTGAATTTGTCGCCAAAGGAGAGGGTGATTGTATCAAAGGATACCGCGTAGCCGGCTTCCCGCTCAAAGCGCTGCAGATAGCGCAGGGTCGTTTCGCCGGCCGTGGCGGTGCGGTCCTTGCCCCGGGACCGGGTTAGCTGCGTCCATTCATTGAAGTAGTCGGCAAAGGCTTTTGCTTTGACCACGGGCGCCGCCGGAGCTTCCAGTTCAATCAGCTTCCGTAGCGCCTCCGGCGCCGGCAGCAGCCCTAGTGCTACTTGTTCATCGCAGTAGCTGAGCAACTGCTTTTCGATCAGGTCTAGCCGATCATTCAGCGGGCCGTTCTGCTGATAGCCGCGCTCCTGGGCCCGCTGCTCTGCCTTTATCCACTGCTTAGGCAAGATGCTGAGGCCAGTGTAAACCTTGTTTCGTTTTCCACTGCAGTTGACCAGCGCAATGATGGCCGTGGGTATAGCAGCATCCGGCCGCTTTAGGTGAAAGGATACAGTAGCCATAGGAGAGGGAGGTTGCCGCTCTAAAGCTAGTGCTTTTGTACCCCCGGGGTACAGCTGGGGGTACAAATAAGCTCATTTATCCTACACCAATACTCATCCATACTCACGGCTTTCACTTAAAAAGCATCAATACAGCCATAGAGGTAGGGTCTTTTAGTGAGTATTGGTAATGCCTTAGTGATGGGGTGTAAGTCCCATCCTCTCTGCTGAAAACCCCGTTTCTAGTTCAGAAACGGGGTTTTGTCTTTCCGAGGACACGCGAAGGTGTACACACCCAAGGGCAAGGGCTCATAGTTGCAGGTTTGCTACCACATTTTTGCGATGGAGCATTACCCCTGAGCAACTCCTCGGGAAAGTAGTTGCTAGCTTCTACCTCTGGGCAAGGGCCACTGCGTCATTGGATGCGGCGGCTCTTTGTGCTGCTGATTCCATGGTTGTTGGTTTGGTAGCGCACTGCTATGCTTTATCGGCCAACCAAAAAGGCTTTGTTACAATACTGATGAAATGTAGACCCAATCTCATATTCCTAACCACCGTTTGGAAAATGAAACTGCAGAATGCTGTAAATCTAACGGACCGCCACCTTGCGGGAAAGAGGCCAGCACGGCGTGTAGTCGCACCCCTCACTCTAGTTGCTGGGAAGAACCTTAACTTGTTAAGGAGCACATTTCAGGTACTGTTTGCTCCCTTTCTGCCATGAAGCGCCAATTGTGCTGCCTGCTGCTCCCCCTCTGCATAGCCTGCAGGCCAGCCAACCCCATCATCACCTACTCCCCCTACGCGACCCAACCCGCGCAGTCGACGAACACCAATCCAGAGCCGCAAACCCAGGAGGTGACATGGGCTCAAGTGTTCTTTCAACAACATTACCGCTACCACGTGCAGCCCAGGTACGACGGTCCGCTCGCTGTAAACCGGCAAGCAAATGCATTGCTGGTCACCTACAACGGCGCCGATACATTGCAGATCTTCAACACCGATCCGGTCTACTATGACATCTTTGCCCAAGGGGTAATCCACCCAGGGCAGTCGGAATCTCCGTTCTATAAGGTTTGCAATATCCAGCCGCTACCGCTTCCCACCGGTTCTCCGCAACGCAGACGGTTTACCCTGTGGCATTACGACCGGTTCACGGTGAACCCAGAAGTGTACTTGTTCGAACTGACCAACCCGGGGGCAACAGGCACAACCGACTTGGAGACGTTTTTGAAGGGAGCCGTGTTGACCTTCATCAAACCTGGCTGGGGTGTGATTTGAACAAGGTTCTTGCTCTGCCTACCACTGAAAGTTCAATTGCTGCACAACGGCGGAAAGTTGAACAGTAGCAAGAAACCCGCGAGGACTAAACGTTATGTTTAGCGACAAAACCAATGTGTGGGCTATGGGTCTGTTCGCTGCTTTACTTGCAAAATACTAATTAGTCTAGGTCGCCCTGAGCCATTCACGCTCAGAACAAGCCGCTTTGTCTGTAGCTTTGGTAGCGCATGAAGAAGCTCTTGGCCACCCTTAACCGGGCCCACAAAATTATTACGTACTCACTAGCTGCCCTCAGTTTTGTTTTCATCGGAGGATGGGTGCTGTACGGTTTCTTCGTAACCCCCAAGTTCCTATTCGACATAGGAGAGCGGATTGAACAGAATGCTAAGCTGATGAGGCTTATTGGGGAGAAAGGCGGGTACAGCTTGAGCTTCAGCAAACAAGAACTGCAGGAGGGCGACTCAGCTACCTTTAGCGTTCAAGTAATTGGAGCCTGCGACAGCGCTTACGTTCTAATCAGAGGTACGTACCGACTCCAACAAAAGGAGTGGGTGTATCGGGTACAGGATACATTGGTGGTCACCAAGTGCCGATAGGCTACACCGGGTCTTATCTGCTCAGACCAAGCCGTTCAATAAGAAGTCCCGTTATGTTGACTGGCTAACCCAACGATACTGATTAAACCCTATCCGCAAGGTATCGACCACTGGCGGCGAGCTATCTAAAAATTGAATGAGAACAATTTTACTGGTCTTAGCCCTGCTGCTAGGACTTACCAAGCCCACCTGCGGGCAGCACGAGCACAGCAACTGGTATTTCGGCAGTAACGCCGCGCTACGCTTCCCGGCCAGCGGCCCGCCGGTGGTTATTACCACCAGCGCTATGCAGACCGCCGAAGGCTGTGTCAGCATTTCCGACAGCACGGGCCGGCTACAGTTTTACAGCAACGGCGAGAACGTCTGGAATCGTAACAACCAGCTCATGGCCAATGGAACTGGTCTGGGCGGCAGCCGCTCGTCGACCCAAGGGGTGGCCGCGGTGCGCGACCCGGCCAACCCCCAGCGCTACTATTTGTTCACTGCCGACGCGGTAGAGAACAACTTAGCCAACGGCTTGCAGTACAACATCGTGGATATGAGCCGGCAGGGGGGGCTAGGCGAAATAACTACCAAAAGAGTGCGGCTCTCCACCGGCCCGGTAACGGAACGAATTGCCTTAGTGCCCCACGCCAACGACATTGATACCTGGGTACTGGTGCATGGCTGGGACAGCAATACCTTTTACGCCTACCTGCTCACGCGTACGGGCTTGAGGGGCCCGGTAACTACCAGCATTGGGGCGGTACACACCGACGTGCCCCCGGCCCGCGGCCTGCGCAACGCCGTCGGCTATCTGCAGGTTTCGCCAGCCGGTACCCGCCTGGCCGTGGGCAGAGGTGGGGGTGACCTGGAACTGTTTGACTTCGACCCGGCCACCGGACGGTTGTCCCACGACGTAATTCTGCCGGGCACCGCCGACGGCTACGGAGTGGCCTTCTCACCCGATGGTCGCTTGCTGTACGCGACTCGCCTAAACCCCACGGTCCTAGTGCAGTCGAGTCTTTACCAATACGATCTGCTGGCTGGTTCGGGGGCGGCCATTGCCAACTCGGGCGTGGTGATTGCCGTGCCCGCGCGCTTTGGCGGGGCCTTACAGACCGGGCCGGACGGCCGTCTCTACCTCAGCATGGATGACAGCGAGTACCTGGGTGTTATCGTTAATCCCAACGTGCGGGGAACAGGCTGCGCGTACCAAGAGAATGGGATATACTTAGGCGGTAAGCGGGGCATTGTGGGGCTGCCAAACCAGCGGACCCGCCGCGTGGTACCGCCCGTGGCCTTTACGGCGCCAGCAACCTGCGCCGGAGCGGCCGTGAACTTCACAGTCAGTACAAGTCCAAGCCTAAGCGGGGCCACCTTCAGTTGGAACTTTGGTGACCCTGCCGGGGGCAGCGCGGGCACCGGACCTGCTCCCACCCATATTTACTCTCAGGCTGGCACTTACCTGGTCACGGTCAGCGCTGCGCATCCTTCGCTGTTCGCGCCGCTCACCTTCACCCAGGCAGTGACGGTGTACCCTCTGCCTGTCCTGCGGCTACCGGCCGATACGCTTGCCTGCCCACCGGTGCGGCTACTGCCGCGCGGCAACTGGCCAGCCGGCAGCACCTTCCGCTGGCAGGACGGCAGCACCAGCAACTTCTACGAGGCAACTGTTCCCGGTACCTATAGCGTGACCGTCACGACTCCTCAAGGCTGCGCCGCAGTAGCTCAAAGCCGCGTGCAGCTCATTGCACCGCCCACACTGCAAATGGGGGCCGATACGGCTGTGTGCAGCTCGGCACGGTGGATAGTGCGCGTCGGCCCGCAGCCAGCAGGTACCACTTACCGCTGGGCCGATGGATCCACGGCTCCTACTTACCTGGCGCATGGCCCTGGAACGTACTCGGTGGAAGTGCGCGACCCAAGTGGCTGCTCGGTTACGGCTTCCCGCACGGCGCGGGACCAAGGCTGCCCGGTGCTTATTCCCAACGTCATCACCCCCAATGGGGACTCGCGGAATGAGGCCTTTGTGCTACAGGGCGTGGCGGTGATGGACTGGCATCTCACTGTTTTCAACCGCTGGGGCCGGCAGGTGCACGAGCAGGTCAGCTACAACAACAGCTGGAAGGCAGAGGGGCAGCCAGCCGGCGTCTATTACTACCTGCTGCAGAATCCCTATACCGGTCAGCGTTACCGCGGTTGGGTAGAAGTGCTACGCGACAAATAGGAACGCCCGGGTTGAACCTAAGATCTTAATGACTATCTCCTTGATTTTTACTGCGAGAGGTGTGGCTGGTCAGAAAATGCTTACCTCAACTTGGGTAGAAACACAATGTGCAAGCCCTTAATTATACCCCGTTTAACAATGCTCTAAAAAAACCCGCCCCTATTTCGTAGTAGAAACAGGGGCGGGTTTTAATTGATCAGGCTTAAATAGTTAGGGCAGGTTGCTTAAGCTGTTCAACGTGTAGTTGTGCGGTCTTCTCATTTGTACCCGTTGTCTTTTGCTTCAACTGGTCGGCCAGCAGCAGCGACTGCGCTACGATGGTGAGTGTGGGGTTGGCGTGTCCGCCGGTCGGGAATACGGAGGCTCCGGCTACGTACAGGTTATCGACGCCGTACACCTTGCAGTTCTTATCAACCACGCCGGTGCTTGGGTCATCCGACATGCGGGTGGTACCGATGTGGTGCGCCGCCGAGTTGAACGAGGCCATCTGCTTGCGCAGCGCCTGCCGCAAATCGGCTTCGTCGTACCTGATTTCGCCTAAGCCTTGCGCATTGAAACGGTCGACGAAAAGCTGGTGGGCTTTCACCACCGATTCAATATCGGCCTCCAGGAACGACATCTTGATTTCCACGCGCGGCATACCAAAGGCGTCCTTTTCTGTCTTGGACAGATAAACCCGGCTTTCGCGGTTTGGCGCCTGCTCGCCCTGGAAATACAGCCCCCAATAGGGGTTGCGTTTGGAGGGCAGCAGGTACGGAAGCCGCCGTTTGGCCATGCGCTTCAGGCCCAAGCTGATCAGATCCGGAATTTCGGCCAGGCCGTTTTTGGCTATGTTGACCAAATGCTCGCGGATGGCCGGCAGCTGCTGCTTGGCCTGCGAAGCCATGCGGCTGGGCGACTTTTGGCTGAGAATAAATAGTAGCGACTTCGCCACAAAGCGCGAGGAAAATAAGACGTCGCGATGGCCAGTTTCGTCTTTGGCGTGGTAGAGGAAGAAGATGGCGTTCAGCATCTGTTTGGCTTCCTGTACCGGCTCCGGAATCCACCAGCGGCGGCGGCAGTACACGCCGCCGTGGTCCCGCTCGAAATCGGCGCGCAGCTTACTCTGATCGTTGAGCTTCACATCGGCGTACACGCCGCAGAAGTGGGCCATGTAGTAGCGCCCCACGTTGTCGTTCTGGTTGCCGATGCCAGTGGGGAAATGCTCGTTGGCCGAAGCTAGGAGCAGGCGCGCATTCTCAATGCCGCCCGTGGCCAGCACAAACCGCCCGGCTTCCACCGAAAGCGGCGAGCCACCCATCGTCACGGCCACGTGGCTGATGCGGCTACCGTCGGCGGCCGTTTGCAGCGACAGCACGTGCGAATCCATTAGCACCTGGATGTTAGGGCTGCTTTCCAGTACCGATTGATAGGTTTTGCCGAAGTGCACCGGCGGGCTCCACCGCTCCAGCGGCGTCGAAATCAGCTCTTCCGAGTCCATACCTTCCAGAATTTCCCGAGGGCCTTTGGGAAACGCTTTATGAGCATCGAACTCGTACCGGCCGATCTGGCACAGGTCGGCAGCCTTGTGGTAATAGGGCAGGAGTTCTTCAAACGTGACGGGCCAGCCGCTGTCGGGCACCCAGCTACGGTGCTTGAAATCGATAGGCTCAAACGGAATGCAGCGTCCGCCCCAAGCGGCCGAGCTGCCGCCAAACTGCCGGCGGCGGTTTTCTTCGAGCGGCTCGTGGGAGCCAGCCGGTGAGGAGCCGCCGCGGTATAAATCTTGATTGGCGAGAGTTTCGGTCCAGCCGCCGCCCGTCAGCATAATCACGCTGAAGTCCGAATTATTCAGGCTCAAAGCAATGGAAACGGCAGCCGGGCCACTACCGATGATGCAAACATCGGCCTTCAGGGTCTGGCCGGGCTGAAAGGAGTTCTGGTTGACAATCATGCGAGCAGTTGGTTAAGCACCGGCAGGGCCGGCTGTAGGCTGGAGACGTAGCGCAACGACTCGATGTTGTGCGCTAAATGCGAGAGGCTACTGGTGCCAAACAAGACGGAGTCGGCCTTCTTTTCGGCTAGTACCGATGCTATCAGGAATTGGGGTAAGGTAATGTCCGCCAAGCCGTTGAGTTGCTTGATTTCGGCTGAGTGCTGAGCAAAAGGCTGCTGAAGCGTCTTGTAGGGCTGCATTACCGTGTTGGCCAGCACCGGAATATTATGCGCGCGGCATAGCGCCACAATGCCGTTGTCGTGGCGCCAGTTCACGGCCGTTTGTACCATTTGTACCTGCCCGCTGCGGATGCCTTCTTCCACCACGCGATAGTCACTCGTGGAGACGCCGGTATAGCGGGCCAGGCCTTGCTGACGGATTTTGGCGAGGCCCTCCCACGGGTCGGCACCGGCAATATCGTCCCAGCTGGGCTCGTGCAGCAGCAGGGCGTCGGCCGCCTCCATGCCGAGGCGTTTGTTGCTTTTCTGAACGCAGCCGATCAGGTAGCCCGACGTGTAGTTGTTTTTGGCGCCTGCCCGCTGCTTGATCTTCTTGCCGATCTGGTTTAGCGGCGAAAGCCAGCCGGGGGTGTGCACGTACGGCTGCCCGGCTTTAGTCACGACAAAAAACGGTAGGCCGGTCTGCTTGAGGCATTTGCCGACCATGCGCTCTGCGTCGCCGGAGCCGTAAAAGTCTGCAGTGTCGATGAGGTTGATTCCCTGTTCGTTAGCCAGCCTCAAAAAAGCGGCAAAGGTGTCGGTAGGCATGCGGCTGCCTAGCGAGGCAACGCGGCTGGTGCCTATCCCAACCTGTGACCATTGGTTTAAAGAAATCATGCGGTGGAGGAGTTGAATGAAGCACCTTGGCTGATGCATTTGTAGCTTATACCGCTGCTTCTATGCCCGTCTTTCAAGAAGAGTGGGCAAGGAATAGGCAGCAGAACAGGCCATGGCCAATGGAAGCCCAAAGCCTTCCTGACCCAAGCAGCGGCCTGCTTCTGGCCGTTGTGGCGAACGACCAAGGCAGGTAAACGGCTATTTATGGTTAATGTTGAAATATTTTGCGAGTGAATATAAGTGAGAGTAATGTATATGACAATTAAAGCTGATAAATATCTTATTTTAAGGCTATAAACGGCAAAAGCCCAAGCACCTTTAAGGGCCTGAGCCTAGAAAATTATTGCCGAGCTTGGGAAATCAGTCGGCGGCGGGCAGTAGCAGGACGGGCTGCTGACTATGGGCCAACACGCGGGCTGTTACGCTGCGGTGAAATACATTGCCCCAAAAGCTGCGCTTGCGGGCTATCATTACCAATAGGTCAGCATCGTTGTCGGCCATGCCTTGCAAGATGCCTTGGGCAGGATTTTCGTCCCACAGCGGGCTGTAGTTGGCCGGTAGCACGGGAGCTTTCAATCCGCTGGCTTGCACGGCGCGTAGCACCCGGTCGGCTGGTACGTTGGCATTGGGGCGGCTCACGTGCAGCAACGTGAAAGATGCCTGGCAGCTTTCGAGCAGGTGTTGGACCAGCCCTGTGTAGCCACTCATAGCGAATTCCTCACCATCGACGGCCATCACTACACGTCGGGGCACGTTGTTGACCCGGCCCATGGTTGGCACAATGAGCAGCGGGCACGGCACGCGGCGCATGATTTCCATGGCCAGATCGGCTAAGGCATCGGACTGCTTGCCGGGGTGGCCCAGTACCATCATCAGTGGCTGATGCTGCATCACCGCGTGGCGGATGGTTTCGGGCCAGTATTGATCCGAGCAGTCAACCATAGAAGGCACTGGCTGCTGCCGGGCTATTTCCTGCAAAGCCCGGCGTGTATCGCGCTCAGTGCTGGGCTCGGTGCGGCTCACTGGGTGCAACAAACGGTCGGGCAAGGAGCGCAACAGAATCAGCCGGGCGCCCAACGGGCCAGCCAAGTTGGCGGCGTACGAGATGGTATGGGTCGATTCGGCGAAGAAATCGGTGAGGACTAGCAGGTTAGAGGGCATGGCGGCGACTGTGGCAGATGAGCAAACTAAACAGGACTGCTTTATCCATGTACTGACGCACGTCAGTTAAGATACATGATAGGTGTTGTTGTTAATTTGCCTATGGTATAAGTAGTTGATTTTAAGATAAATGATTGATATACATTAAACTGTTTAATCCGATTGTTACCTTATATAAAGGCAACAATCCGCTGCTTGGAAGGGTAGATAAAGGCTGACCAAACCTCTTATTATCATGGCGGATTTCAATCGATATAACGAAGCTGACCGCGACCGAAATTCGGAGCGCGGCCGCTACCAAGAGCCCCGGGCACGCCGGGGGTACGGCGAATCTGACTTCGGGCGCGACAGCCAAACCGGGGCCGGTGGTTCTGATCAGGATGATTATTATGACCGTGGCCTGAGCCGGCGCGGCGGTAGTTCCGATACTTCTTCGGGCGCCTCCTCGGGCCGGTACAGCGGCCTTGGGCCTGGTTACGACCGCGACGACCGGTACCGCTCGCAGCCCAACCGCCGTCCCGAGCGCGAGGACTTTCGCCGGGGTCCGCAACGGAATGAGGAACCTCGCAACCGAGGCGGATACAACGACAATTACGGCCGCGGCGCGGCCATGGGCGGCTCGCCTTATGGTGGCGAAAACTACAGTCGCGGTGGGCAAGGCTACGGCATGGGCTTCGCTGGCTACAATGGCGACGAAGACCGGGGCTATGACCAGAGCGGCTACCGCGGCGGCTTGGGCAACAGTGGCGGGCGAGAAGACTTCTCTGACCGCAACTTTGATGTAGACCGCAACCCTTTCCGCGGTGGCTACGGCGGCGGCGATTCCGACCAAGGCGGCCGAAACCGCATGGATGGCTCCAGTATGAACATCGGGATGAATAGCCGCAACCCCTTTGAGCAGCCCCGTCGCGACCGGCGCCGTCCCGACGACCAGTCAGACCGAGGGCGTTG